>CAZOHW010000358.1:0-4983 GCA_964579525.1 uncultured Nitrospira sp.
CGCTTCAATCGAAACTCAGCCATCAGTGGAATCTGCTCGACCTGACTGAGAGCATCGCGAATCAGCTTTAGTCGCGGGTGCGATGACTCTCGAATGGCTTTGATGGTATCAACGCTTGTCCCGCTGTCGGAAAGAAACCCGCCGTCGCCATTCCACGGAGAGAACATCGGTGTCGGATTGTATTCTTCCAAGAAGAACTTCGCCAATGCCTCACGCTTGGCCTCCTCGGTGACCGCATCCTTAAACAATCCAGACGATCGAATCCAAAAGACGTCGTTCTTCCACCAGCCTCGGACCTGCTGATCCTTCTGCTCGCTGATCAGGCGCAAGATGCCGAGCGCCTTGAGATAAGCCATCAGCGGCTCTGGGGTGCAGCCTATCAACGCCAATTCGTCAGCCCCAGAATCCTTCCTGTAGTGTGTCGGCGCCTCCCTTACGACCTCAGCCTCGCGCACCTCCTGTGATTCATATGTCTGCGGCGTGGCATGGAACGCCCCTGCACGCCGCATCTGTTGGAAGCGCCGCACAACATCCGCCATACCCTGCACCGCCTCCATTTTCTCGCGAAGGGAAAGTGCACGGAACCGGCGCAATTGCGAGATTTCATGTTCACGCCATCCGTTGGAACCGGATGTGTTGTCTGGAGGTTTCTTATTCATGCTCATCTGGATGCTCCAACAGAGATCGGAGTTGCCGAACATCTTCCCGGTCTTTTTCCCGATCGACGGACTCTTTCATACGTATGAGTGTTTCCTGCCGCACAAACCGAGCCTGAATGCCCGGCATGATCTCCCCCACTAACGCCGCTTCATATTCCCGATTGAAATCAAACGGCTCTGTCACAAACACATCAACCGGTGTATCAGGATGTTGCGGACTTTGCAGACCGAACACCACCATGTTTTTCTCTCGAATCCAGGCCGCTCGGATGTTCGGATCCGCAAAATCGCGCGCGGAGACCGGTGCTATCGGCCTATATCCCAGGGTTTCCAATGCGCGCATGGCCTGTTGAACATTCTCCGGTTGAAGTTGTACGACGAGATCCAGATCAAACGTTACCCGCCCAAACCCATGCGCTACGACTGCCAGCCCTCCGACGATGAGATAGCGAACCTTGTTCCGATTGAGTGCGGCAATGATCGCTTCGAGACTCGCCAATTTCACGATGCCGCCTCCTTCCCCTGTGGAGATACGTAGTCCTGCTGTTTCGCCACGGCTCTCTGCTCCGCATCCCGACTGGCACGCATATCCGCCGCACGAAGGATGGCTTCAAGATAGGCCAACCTGAATGGGCCAAGCCTGTCGCGAAGGTCAAGCATACGCTCGGCCCAAGACGGCAACCCGCGGAAGGGCTCTCCTTCGCACAAGCCTAGCTCCATCGGTTCCAGCGAAAGCATGACGGATGGCGCAATGACCTCACTCCCTAAATCAGTTTCGGGCAACTTGTCATTGTCCCAGATACCACGGGCGAAACGACAATTTCCGTCAGGGCGCAACTCGTTCGGCAATGAACGAATCGACAGCCGAACCTTTCCATGATGCGCAGCAACGAGATAGGCAACAAGGTTTCTTAGTTCGTCAGGAATCTTGTCGTTCCGTGGATCAAGCACTGATAGAGCTGAAGCGAGTTCATGACGAAAGTGCCGACGGTTGTACTTCTTCCATCGCCCCGGCGCCTTGGCCCAAATCTTTCCAGAATCTGGTGAACCATCAGGCAATGCATCCTTGAAAATTTCATGCGCCTTTCCCCGATCATGCCAGCGGGCGGAATGGCGAACTGCCTGACCTTCGTCTTGGTTAACTGACAACGCATCGAGTATTTGATCCACTTCCTGGCAGAGATCCTCCGTATGTTCCGCAATGGTCTGCCAGAGACCAATCTGAGAGAGAGGGTCAGCATCCGTGGCGTCTTGAGCGTCTTCTCCTGTTCTCACCGGCGGAGGAATCGGAACAACGGGAGTTTTACTATCCGGATTCCAGCCACGTTCAGCCAAATATCCACCGGCTTGGGCGTGGATCAAGAAAACCTGACCGGGCGAGACTTTTCCTGCATCGGCCTTTTCCCATAGCTTATCCAGGAAGTTCCAGCGCCAGATCAGGCCCATCCGCTTTTTAGCAAAATCCCGAAACTCACCGACTGGAGCCGGACAGAGTTCTTCGCGCCTAGGTGAAGACTCAGCTTCTTTTTTATCAATCTCGTTAGGCGTCTTGCCGTAGTCTCGCCAAAAGACTCGCACATCACTGTCTTCGACATCCCGAATGAAGCGATCAATATCAATGTCGTTGCCGGCCAGATCAGGCGTGGTGTCAAAGAGATCAATCAGATCCTTGCGGCGGATGACATGGATGTGTTCAAACGGCAGATCAACATTGATTTCGGCAAGTGAAGCTATGCCAACATCCCGCTCCCCTTCTGGCTTTTTCTCGATCAACTGAAGTTGCTTCCTTGCCTTTTCAAGATCCTTCTCGTCGTAAGGTGCACCCTGATCTTTGGAGACATCAATCCATAGGGCCTGGGCTCCATCATTCTCTCCTTTACGATTGCAGCGCCCAAATCGCTGCACGAGCGATGCCCATGGAGCCAGTTCTGTAAACACCGTCGACGCGCTCACATCCACGCCCGCCTCGATAACTTGAGTGCTGATAACAATGCTACCCGGCTCACCTGGCTTCATTTTAGCTAGCGCTCGTTCTACCTGCTCCTGTCGATCCTCAGGTCTGAACCGCGAGTGCAGCAAAACGATAGTAGGCTCTGAGACGCTTGGTTTACCCTTGGCGACCGCCTTCATCGCTTTGAACAATTCACATGCCTGTTTGACTGTGTTGAGGATGGCAATAGTGCGCGTACCCGGTTTATGGGCTTTGCGGACCTCTTGGGCCAGCACAGAGATGTCGCCCATTACTGCCTCGCTTTTCTTCAACGGCTTCTTCGCTGTCCAGCGCTTCTTGACCTCACCATTGCGGTGGTCATCCTGATCTAGCGAGAGTTGTGAGAGGCTGTCTGCATATTCCTTAAAATCCACCGTCTTCAGCCAATCCGGTTGCAAAGTTGCTGACATCCACACGCTGCAACAACCATGGCCGTTCTTGGCTATCTCTGAATACTTGCCGGGAAGCAACCGCCGGAACGCCTCAAGTTGAGATGTAGTCGCTAGTCCAGCTCCCATCAATTGAATTTCGTCGAACACCCATAGGCAGTCTGTGTTGAGTAACCCGAACTTAATCGGCCAGCGGGATCGAGTCGCCGCATACCCTCGATTCAGTGCCCGCGAGAGCAACATGTCCTGGGTGCCAACAATGATCTGATCGTACTCAGGGAAGATGTCCCAGTCTTCTTCGTCTTCGCCTCCCATGAGCTGACACACAGAAATCTTCCCGTCCTTCGGTTTCCCCAACAGGGCGAGTTTCTGAAGCCAACTCTCAGCATTTTCGACAGTCTGTTCCACCAACACTCGCATAGGCAAGCAATAGACCAATCGCCTTGGGGTTGTCTTCCTGACTGTCTCTTCAGCGAACCGCCTCCGCCACAACCACCCCAAAACCGCCATCGCCGTCTTGCCCAACCCGGTCGGCACATTCACCAATTCAGGCAGGGTCGGCTCACAGGCAAACCTGGTCTGATACGGATATGGCTCGTTCTCGGTCGCCTTTGTGAACCATTGAGAAAAGTCTTGTTCCTGATTCATCTAGTCCCCTCACTTTTCACTTTCGCCTACTCCAATTTCCGCTCCCACCTTCCAGCGGCGTGAACGGCACACCGGGGTTGTGCCGGTTCGACTGGTTCAACGCATTGTCAGGCGCCTCGCAAAGCCTCAAGCCGATTTCAGCGTCTTCCCTTGGGCGACCGGGACAAACCGGATTTCCACCCGCTGCTTCAAGGCCGCTGCGATTCGATTCAGCATGGCAAGGGAATGGCCCTCATACTCCGCATCTTCAAGACGACAGATGGCTGAGGCCGTCGTGCCGACCAAGTCGGCCAATTGCCGTTGTGTGAGTCCCGATCGAAGACGTAAGGCGGTGAGCTTCCGAGCGACACTGTCGTGTGCCCGCGCCTCCTCCAACCCTCGCACGCGCTCCGGTCGCCCCTCATAATACCGGCGATAGAGAATCTGGACGGCATTCGACGTCGTTGTGCGTTTTCGCTTTGCCATATTCATTCCTCCCGATAGGTATGCGCCTGAGGACTGTGCTCAAAGCGCCGTTTTCTCTCCAGTGCCACGTTCCTTCATCGTCAATCGTCCTCTAGGCCACGTGTCCTCACTTGCCGATTCTTCTTCCTCCCTCTCCAACGGCGCAAACGGCACGGCGGAGTTGGATTTGTTCGCCGGATTTAATGACCTCTCCGCTGACTGTGCCGTCTCGAATCCTGTCTTGGTTCATGCCAAGGCTCTCGGACCGATTCTTGACAGATGCGCTCCACCCCAGTGTAATTACATCGTATCCACAACGCAGGAAAGGCGCCGTCACTATGAAAGCCAAGATCGTCCGCATCGGCAACTCGCAAGGCATCCGCATCCCGAAGTCGCTGCTCCATCAGTGTCATCTCGACGGTCCGGTTGAGATCGATGTCGAGGGCAACCGGCTGATCGTGCGCTCGGCCTCGCGCCCCCGCAGCGGCTGGGATGACGCGTTCCGCGCCATGCACCAAACCGGAGACGATCGGCTGCTAGACCATGCCGGATCTTCCACATCCCAATGGGACCTCGACGAATGGCAATGGTAGTCCGCCGCTTCGACGTCTATCTCGTTCGTCTCGATCCGACCGAAGGTCGGGAAATCCGAAAAACTCGGCCCTGCCTGATTGTCTCCCCTGACGAAATGAACCGGCATATCGACACAGTCATCGTGGCTCCCATGACACCGGTTCTCACCCACCCGCCCCGAGCGCGCCAAGACGCGTCTCTCCCCGAAGGCCAGCCCTATCCCACCCGCGTACCTGTCCGCTTTCGGCGAAAGACGGGCCAGATTGTCCTGGATCAACTC
>CAZOHW010000359.1:0-4976 GCA_964579525.1 uncultured Nitrospira sp.
TGGGGAATCTGGGCAACTATGCATTGTCCTATGGTGCGGGTGGTCCACCGATTAAGATCGGCATACTCCATTCGTTGAGCGGCACGATGGCCATCAGTGAAGTCTCCCTTCGTGACGTCGTGTTGATGGCGGTTGAAGAAATCAACAAGGCGGGCGGTGTGATGGGGCGTCAGGTTGAGGCGAAGGTCGTCGATCCCGCGTCGAACTGGGATCTGTTTGCGGAAAAAGCCAAGCAGTTGCTCCTCGAAGATAAAGTGTCGGTCGTATTCGGCTGTTGGACATCGGTCAGCCGAAAGTCGGTCTTGCCGGTGTTCGAAAAGAACAACGGACTGCTCTTCTATCCGGTCCAGTATGAGGGGGAGGAATGCTCGCGCAATGTGTTCTACACCGGAGCCGCAGTCAATCAGCAGGCCGCACCGGCAGTGGAGTACTTGATGAGCCCGGAGGGCGGGAACTACAAGAAGTTCTATCTGCTTGGCACGGACTACGTCTATCCCCGCACGACCAACAAAATTCTGCGCGCGATGTTGTTGGCCAAGAAGGTACCGGCCTCCCACATTGAAGAAGAATACACGCCGTTCCACCACCAGGACTACCAAACCATTTGCGGCAAGATCAAGAAGTTCGCCGCCGGCGGCGGTACAGCCGTCATCAGTACTATCAACGGCGACAGCAACGTCCCGTTCTATAAAGAATTTGGGAACCAGGGGCTGCGGGCCGAAGATGCGCCGATCATGGCGTTCAGTGTCGCGGAAGACGAATTGCGCGGCATGGATACCAGTGCGCTGGTCGGACACTTGGCGGCATGGAACTACTATCAAAGTGTCGATACGCCCCAAAACAAGAAATTCGTGACGAACTTCAAAGCTTACTGCAAACGGAACAATTTGCCGGATGGTGAGAATCGAGTCACCGACGATCCGATGGAAGCCGCGTATTTCGGAGTCTATGTCTGGAAGCAGGCGGTTGAAAAGGCAGGCTCGATCGAAGTCGATAAGGTACGTGCGGCGGTCTACAATCAGAAGTTCCTTGCGCCGGGCGGAGAAATTATGATGGATTGTTGTAACCAGCACACCCACAAGCCGGTGCTGATCGGAGAAATTCTCAAAAATGGTCAATTCAAGGTCGTCCATCGCTCCAAGGGCTTGGTGAAGCCTGAACCCTGGAGCGAGTATACCAATCCTGAAAAGGGATGTGATTGGATTAAGCATCAAGGGACCTATCAAAAGTAAGAAGACTTGGGGTGTAGGGCGTGACTCAGTGTCACGAGCCGTTCGAACACCGTGACCGGTATTTGTTTGGGAGTGTGCTGGCCCCTCTCACATTAGAGAGGGGCCAGCTTCCAGGCCAGTACCGGCTGCTGCTCAGACGAGTCTATGGAGGTTACCTTGGTAAGGTGTCTGGACCGTCTCTCAAAATATGTCCTCGCACTCGTTCTGTGGGCCATCCTCCCGATAGGCCTGCTCTCTGCATCAGCGCTGGCTGCTGACGAGTCGGGTCAGTCTGCTCCCGCCGCTTCTGCTTCTGTGAGCCCGATTGAACAGGCCTTGATCGATATCAAGAGTGACGATGCGGACGCCCGCAGCAAGGCGGTGGCGTTCCTCATTGAAAAGGGGGATGCGAGCCTCATTCCCAAACTCGACGAGATCCGTGCGGAAGCGGATCGAGCGGTCCGGCAGGCGATTAAGCCAGTGATCGATCTGCTTAAGAACCGAGCCAATCTGACAAGCGATCAACCGGATGCCAGACGTTCCGCCGCCGCTGATTTGGTCGGGACAGGCCGGGCCGAAGCGATCGTTTGGCTGGACCAGGCTGCTGCTAAGGAGCAGATCTGGTGGGTGAAGTATACGATGGAGGAGTCTGCGCAGTTGATCCGACTGCATTCAGAAGATCCGACCGCCCGTGTATCGGCTGTCAAAAAGCTTGGAGACCTCAGAAGCCAGAATAGCTTGGAGACGCTCAAGGACTTTGTTGAAGCCGGAGCGCAAAGTGGTGCAACCGATGAGCAGCGGGCATTGGCGGCTGCGGCCCAAGCGTCGATTGGACAGATTGATTCTTGGGGATGGTGGGCCGGTGCCATCGAAACATTGTTTCGAGGAATCAGCCTCAGCTCCATTCTGTTGATTATGTCCCTTGGTCTTGCGATTGTGTTTGGCTTGATGGGCGTCATCAACATGGCCCACGGCGAGTTGATGATGATCGGAGCCTACGCCACGTTTGTTACGCAGCAGGCCTTCATCGCGTGGTTTTCTCCCGAGAACTTCGATTGGTATTTTCCCGTGGCGCTGCCCGTCGCCTTTCTGTCGGCTGCCCTGTTCGGATGGGTCCTGGAAGCCACCGTGATTCGGTTTCTCTATGGGCGATTACTCGAGACCCTGCTTGCGACTTGGGGGGTCAGCTTGATTTTGATGCAGGCCGCTCGGGTGTACTTCGGTGATTTGACCGCGGTCATCGCGCCGCAATCCTTGCGAGGCGGGGCGCAGGTGATGGTCGGCGTGTATCTTCCTTACAATCGGATCTTCATCATCATCCTGTCGATCGTCTGTGTGCTGGGGATTTACTTTCTGCTCTTCCGATCCAACCTCGGGATCCGGGTGAGGGCCGTCACACAAAATCGCAACATGAGCGCTTGCCTCGGCATTCCAACCAGAAAAGTCGATTCCTACACGTTTGCCTTCGCGTCGGGATTAGCCGGCATTGCGGGATGGGCCCTTACAATGGTGGGCAATGTCGATCCGGGACTTGGGCAAAACTATATTGTCGACGCGTTTATGGTGGTGGTGACGGGAGGGGTCGGTAAACTTGCCGGGACGATCTGGGCGTCACTAGGAATCGGAGGGCTCAACAAACTGATCGAACCGGTCAGTGGAGCCGTGTACGGGAAGGTCTTCATCCTGGTCGGTGTGATTTTATTCCTGCAGTGGCGGCCACAGGGCCTATTTGCCGCGAAAGGACGCAACGCCGATGCCTGAACAGATGGCGACTCACCAAGACAGCCGCGAGACGGTGGCGTTCTATGCTGTCGGATTGTTGTTTCTGATTGTTGTTCCGCTCTTGAATGTGCTGCCGGCCGAAGACTCCTGGCTACAGATCTCCGACTTCCGACTGAATCAGTTCGGAAAATTTTTGGCGTTCGCCATCTTGGCGCTCGGGCTGGATCTCATCTGGGGCTATTGCGGCGTGTTGAGTATGGGGCAAGGGGTCTTTTTCGGGTTCGGCGCCTATTGTATGGGCATGTATCTCGCGTTGCAGATCGGGAAAGAAAGTGTCTATGGGAGTGATCTCCCTGACTTTATGGTCTGGACGCAGGTCAAGGAGTTGCCGCTCTTCTGTTACCCCTTCAAGAGTTTTGTGGGAGGCTTCTTAGGAGCCATTCTCGTTCCTGTGATCTTCGCGACGATTTTTGGCTTTCTCGCGTTTCGCAGCAGAATTAAGGGCGTGTATTTCGCCATTATCACGCAGGCGTTGGCATTTGCGGCCTGGCTGGTCTTCAATCGGAACGAGACCCGGCTTGGTGGGACGAATGGATTGACGGATTTCAAGCAGTTGCTGGGCTACCGGCTTTCTGATCCGTCGACGCAACGAGGACTCTACATCATTACGGTCCTTGCCCTGATCGCGTCATACATGTTGTGTCGCTGGATCGTCACCTCGCGCGCGGGGAAAGTGCTGATCGCGATACGAGACAGTGAATCGCGAGTCACCTTCTCGGGGTACACGCCCTGGACGTACAAGCTCTTCATGTTCGTCGTCGCGGCAGGATTGGCCGGACTGGCCGGGATGTTGTATGTGCCACAGGTCGGGATCATCACGCCGGCACAGATCGGTGTCTTGCCGTCGCTTGAGGTCGTGATCTGGGTGGCCGTCGGAGGGCGTGGGACATTGATCGGGGCGATTCTGGGAGCGGTGGCCGTCAATTATGGCCGTAGCGTGTTGACCAACTATTTCCCTGAGGCATGGCCGTTTATCTTGGGCGGACTGTTTGTGGTAGTCGTGACGATGTTCCCTGATGGACTGGTCGGGATGATTCGGAAATTAAGCGATCGAAAGAAGACCCCCTCACCGCTGATCAAAGCTGAAGGGAGTACTGCTTCGTGACACAGGGAGATCTGATCCTCGACTGCGAGAATGTTGTTGTCGACTACGATGGGTTCAAAGCCCTCAATAATTGTAATTTTAGTGTTTACTACAACGAGCTTCGTGTCGTGATCGGGCCGAATGGGGCGGGGAAGACCACCTTGCTCGATGTCATTTGCGGGAAGACCAAGCCGACCTCCGGGAAGGTGATGTTCGGCAAGGGCATCAATTTAGTCGGAAAGAATGCGGAAGACATCACAAAGCTGGGCGTCGGCCGAAAATTTCAGGCCCCATCGATCTACGGCAATTTATCCGTCTGGCAAAACCTGGATCTTTCGATCAAACGGGCGAGCAAGGGAGTTTTTCCAACCCTGATGGGACGGTCCACACCGGCCGAGCGTGCACGCATCGAGGAGACATTGGAGACGATCGGATTAACGGCCCATGCCCATGATCGTGCTGGATCGTTGTCCCACGGTCAGAAGCAGTGGCTGGAAATCGGCATGGTGATCTTGCAAGATCCGTCGCTGCTGTTGGTCGATGAGCCGGTCGCAGGGATGAGCGATAAGGAAACGGAGCAAACCGGTCGATTGCTGACTCGGCTTTCTGAAAAACAAGCGATCGTCGTAATCGAGCACGACATGGACTTTGTCCGACAGATCGCAAAGATTGTGACGGTATTGGCTGAAGGGACAGTCATTTGCGAAGGGACGGTGGAGACCGTTCAGGCGAACGACCAGGTGCGAGAAATCTACTTGGGGCGGGCCAAAGTCGCGCATTGATTCTGGAAGGGACCCAATCGCCATGGCACAAGAGATACAGCCGATGACGCTCGTCCTTGAGAACGTCAACGCCTACTATGGTGCGAGCCATATTCTTCGGCATGTCTCCTTTACGAT
>CAZOHW010000360.1:0-4968 GCA_964579525.1 uncultured Nitrospira sp.
CTCTGAGGCTGAAGAATTGAATAAAGCCTATTGCCATTGGATGAAAACCGGCCGTCCCTATGTGACGCTCAAGGCCGGGATGACGCTCGATGGACAACTGGCAACCGCGACTGGTGAATCGCGGTGGATTACCGGGGAGTTGTCCCGACGAGACGTCCATCAACTTCGCGGGAGCATGGATGCTGTTTTGGTCGGGGTGGGGACGGTTCTGGCGGATAATCCTGCTTTGACGGCAAGAAAGGGAACGCGATTCAAGGAGTTGTTGCCACGACAACCGCTTCGCATTGTCGTCGATAGTCGGTTACGGACTTCACTCACGGCCATTGTCCTCACGCGACAGAACAAATTCAAAACGATTATTGCAACAACTGGTGCAGCATCAGCTGCTCGGCGATCGGCCTTTCAGAAAAAGAAGATCGAAGTGATAACATTGTCGGCAGTCCAAGGCCGTGTTGCATTGCCTGCCTTACTCGACGAACTCGGCCGGCGTGGTGTCACAACGTTACTTGTTGAAGGTGGCAGCGAGATCAACGCGGCAATGGTACGGGCTAAGCTGGTCAATCACGTTCGTTTGTATATCGCACCGCTCCTTCTCGGCGGTCAGAATGCCAAAGGGGTGATCGGAGGTGTCTGCCCAGCAACGCTTGCCGGTGGGCTCAAGTTACGGCATATGGTGACACGATCGCTTGGTGATGATCTGGTGGTTGAAGGAGACTTGTGATGGCCTGGATTCGATCCCTCATCGTGGGACTGTTGCTGACGGGCTGTGCAGTCTCCGGCAGCTTTGCAGAATCGTCTACCCCGTCTAACACAGGCCTTGCCTCACTCGTCTTTCAATATCTTGAAACGAACGATAGTGGTGAAGCCGATCGCTTGTTGCAGACCATTCTTGTCGACTCGAATGCTTCCATTGAAACCGTTTCCCGAATCATCAGGACTGACCGGGTTTATCAGAACCAACCGGTCGGAATGCTCCCCGATGAAGAGCTCATGCTTCGAGGACGTGCCTATCCCTTGTCGCTGTTGATCCCCCAGAACTATGACCGGATGAAGCCCTATGCATTGGTCGTGTGCCTGCACGGAGCTGGGTTCACAGGAGATGCGTATTTGGAGCGATGGAAGGCCCGACTCAGTGATGAATATCTTCTGGCCTGTCCGAGCTATCCGTCCGGTGCGTGGTTCACGAGACTGGCCGAGGAGTTAGTGTTGGCCACAATTCAGCTGGTTCAGAAGCGCTACCACGTTGATCCGGACAGAATCTTTCTTACCGGAATGTCAAACGGTGGGATCGGGACGTGGTTGATCGGGATGCACCATGCACCGTTGTTTGCAGGCTTGGCGCCGATGGCCAGTGGACTGGACGGTGTGCTTATGCCGTTTTTAGCAAATCTCCGCAACACACCGGTCTATATCATTCATGGAGAAAAAGATCAGGTGATGCCCGTGGAACTGAGTCGCTCGATCGCCAGAGAGTTGGATAGGCTTGGGTATCCCTATGTGTATCGTGAGCACCAACGTGAGCATCCCATGGCGGGGGGGCATTATTTTCCCAAAGAGGAGGTGCCGGATCTCGTCTCCTGGTTCAACCGCCAGCGTCGTGAAGCGTTGCCGACAAGACTGACCATTGTTCGCGAGGCAAGCCATTTTCAATCGTTCAATTGGGTACGTCTCGAGTCGACGGATGCCATTGCGGCATTCTCAGACGATTTAGTGGATAAACAGGATGAACGCATCAAACGGCGCGAATATGCCACACTCGATGCCGCAATTCGAGAAGGGAATCGGATTGAGGTGCAGACAGAACATGTTCGGCGGTACAGCCTCTTTCTGAATGAGTCTCTGATCGATCTGGCCAAGCCTGTGACTGTTGTCACGAATGGCCAGGTGTCTTTTGAAGGGACCGTCACGTCATCGCTGGAAACCTTGCTGCGCCAGGCAAGACTCCGGCAAGATCCACAACGTCTCTTTCCCATTCACCTCTCTGTTTCGGTACAACCACACGGGTCATGAGAGCAGCAGATCGCTCGAACCATGGCTCAACGCTCTGTGCACTTCTGGTTGCGATAGGTGCTGTGGCGTATGCCGGCCCTGGTCAATCAGAAACCTGTGCATTATCACCGAACCATGGAGGGCTAACATTTCCGGTTGAACGAATGGATCCTGACTGGACCTGCCGAGTGCAGGCCATTCTTGGGTCCTCGACAACGGTCACCCTGGTGGGACCTCTTAGGACTGCGACGTCGGAGTTGGTCTATCGATATTTATTGGAGTACCCGCCGGTTGCTGCAGACTTGATTCGTCGTCTTCATCTTGGCCTCTACCAGGCGGAAGCCAGGGGCCCAAGCCGATTCTGGGGCGATGATGGTGAGGGCACGAAGGGCACGGTGCAGCTCCTCTACTCGGACCAAGCTTCTCGTATCTATTACTTGGAAGGAGTACATGAGAGCCGATTGCTCCCGCATGTGAGCGGGAAGGCCGTCGTGTTCCTGCGGATGGAAGCGAGGAGAGCCGAAACTGGGCGTGACGAGATGGACAGCACCCTCGTGGCTTATACCAAGTTGGATAATTCTGTGCTGTCTGGGTTGGTGTTCTTGCTGCATCCGCTTATCAGTGGAATTGTCACAAGCAAGTTGCAGAAGGGTGTAAAAATTGTTCATCGACTGGGACTGACCATGAACGAGCAACCGGAACGTGTCCTGTTGGAATTAACCACTCCACCCATTTTGTCAGAAGATCACGTGGCATTTTTGAGTCAGATGCTGAAGGGGCAACAGCATATGGGCAAAGGAAGTCTGGAAGATAGATCGATCCCATGACACCCTCTCGCAGTTTCCTGCTGATCTGCACAGTCGGCACTTTCTGCTTCATCAGCTATAACATGGTGCGGATGCCGGTCCTCTCCTTGTTCGCTGAATCACTCGGGGCCGGTCCAGAACGGATCGGCCTGATTGTGTCCGTGTCCACCTTAACGGGCGTCTTGCTGAAGCTGCCGTCCGGGGCACTCTCTGACATCTATGGGCGGCGTGTCTTGCTCAAGATTGGTGTGGTGGCGTTCGGATTGCCTCCATTTCTCTATCTTTTCATTACGGATCTGGATGCGTTGACGGCGCTCCGATTTGTTCATGGGTTTGCCACCGCCATCTTCGCTCCAAGCGCCTTGGCGACGGTGGCGGAGCTTTATCGGGAACGGCGCGGTGCGGCGCTCGGGACCTATACGGCCTGTACACAATCTGGTTCTCTCTTAGGCCCGTTTCTTGGCGGGTATCTGATCCATGCGGCTGGGTTTTCCACGGCGTTTGTCGTAGCCGGCATCTTTGGCTGCGTCGGTATGGTGTTGTTCTATAGCCTTCATCTCGACGTCGCAGTGCCACGGCAAAAGAAACAAGGGGCGGTTGTGGTACTGTCCGAAATGTGGAAGGGGTTTGCTGCTGTCGCTAATAATCGCAAGGTGCTGATTACGAGCATGACTGATGCCGCCAAGATGATCGCGAACGGCGCCTTGATGGCGTTTCTTCCCCTGTATGGCGTGTCGGTAGGGTTGAATCCCGGTGAAGTCGGCCTTCTATTTACCGTACAAGCCGGCACTTCTTTTTTTTCTAAGCCGATTATGGGACGGGTATCGGATCGAGTCGGTCGTCAGCCGCTGATCATTCTTGGCTTGTGTCTGTGTGCAGGAACCTTCGTCTGTATTCCCTCTGTGTCGATGTTTCCGATTCTCTTCTTGTTGTCTGCCGGATTCGGTTTCGGCGAGGCCGTCGTCTCATCATCTTCGTCGGCCCTGGTCGCAGACAGTTCGGAATTCAAGAGACTTGGAGCCGGCATGGGTATGCAGGGGACGATCATGGACATCGGCCATGCCAGCGGCCCGTTGCTGGCTGGTTTGCTGATTGCAAATCTGAGCTATTCTGCGGCTTTCGCCATCATTGCCGGCATACAACTGCTGGCAGCCGGCGTGTTTTGGGTGACGATCAAGCGAATGGAGACGCTGCCATCTTGATCATGGCTGAGCTATAATGCGCGCATGCTGAGAGAGATTGCGACGGAAAATCTTGTCATCGGCATACTGGCCAGCTTGGGCGTGGTGGTGCTGCTTGTGCTGTTCATCTACGTGGTGAAACAGATCATCCTGAGGAAGGACTGATGTTTACCGGCATTGTCGAGGAAATGGGCGCAATTACCGTCCTAAAAAAAACGCTGGCCGGCGCCAAACTCACGATTTTGGCCTCAACGGTGATGAGTGACCTCAAAATCGGCGACAGTGTGAGTGTGAATGGGATCTGTCTGACAGTCGTCTCACGGAGTGAACGTGACTTTTCGGTAGAAGTCTCGCCCGAAACTCTTTCGGTGACGACACTGGGGACTTTCACTGTGGGTCTGCCGGTCAATCTTGAGCGAGCCATGAAATTGAATGAGCGCATCGGTGGGCATTTGGTAGCCGGTCATGTGGATGGAGTCGGTCGTATCCGCAGTCGACAGCAAGATGCCAATGCGATTCTGTTGACGATCGAAGCACCACAGAACATCCTCAAGTACTGCGTGTCAAAGGGATCCGTGACCGTCGATGGGATCAGCCTGACGATCAATGATGTGAGCGACAGTGGGTTTTCTGTGGCCATCATTCCGCATACCGCGAAGGTCACGACCCTTGGTCTTAAACAAGTCAAGGACACGGTCAATCTTGAGTCCGACCTCATTGGTAAATATGTCGAGCGGTTGCTCCAAGAGCGTAACCAGCTTCCGAAACCCACCATCAGCATCGATACAGAGTACCTGCAAAAACGCGGGCTGATTTGATTGGTAATGGCAGGATTCCAACTTAGCGGATTGGCTGCACGAGTTAGAACCTATCTCAAAATAGTTGATGACCTGCATTCTCATCCGTATAAGTCCAGGTATGCTGCGGTTTGCAGGACGATCAATGGGAGCGGATTCGCGAACATTTTCCAGAAGAGCACATCCCGGATTCGA
>CAZOHW010000361.1:0-4955 GCA_964579525.1 uncultured Nitrospira sp.
GCCGCCACATACCACTCGTCCCCATCTTCTGGGGATAACGCTGTGAACAAATCGCGTGATGCGTACGAGTCGCCTCGAATCATAGGCTATTTCTCAGGTTGCCTATTTTTTAGGCATGTGCCGCCTCTCAACAGACCATTAGTAGTGGGAGGAGAGCCAGCCCATCTTGAATAGCCCACCGCGTCCTGTCAAACCTGTTTTCGCCTTTCCTGAGCCGTCGCGAACCTTTCTTCTTGATCCCAGTCACCGCCGAGGAAGAATGAGGCAGCGGAGCATCTTCCACATGCCTCGATGGCACGAAAAAGTGTGCTGTTGCGACTCTAGTAATACGTATCCGCACGTATTATTCTGATGGGGATGGCACAGCAGACGATGGGCGAGCCGGTATTCACCCTTCATAGCTTCGACACAGAAGGGCCCATACGGATCTATGGCACTTTCGGGGTGAGGGGCGTTAACACCCGGATCAACCAGCCGATGACAAATCCAAAGGGAGATCGCGAGGAAGAAGCGCCATGCTGAGCGTACAAACCGAGCAGGGTCGGCGGATTACGGAACAGGTCAGAGAGAAGCAAACCCTCTTCTGCGCCGGACATGCATTTCTGGGTGGTCTTGCGAAAGTCACCCCGGCGCTGCGCGCGACAGTCTGGGTCCTCGGTCCCAAGCGGTATCACGTGAGTCTCCGCCTGAAAACGCACCAGCATGAGTGGTATGTTGCAACCGCCAGAGAAACGAACCGGCCACGCACGTTCACCCGGCTCGACGTGGCCGCTCAGTATGCTCATCGTCTGTCCAAGTTATCTACGGTTGTAATCGAGTTTACCAGTCACCTCCGCAAGTAGCCCCATCCGTTGCATACGGTCTCCGACCGCCTCCTAAACCTTGCAAGTCCTGACCCGGACGAGTTCCCGTTCTGATATAGAACGGGAGAACTATTTTCTGTACGACAACATGATCGATTTGTGCGCGCGCGCGAAGCGACTGATTTTTCATCATTTGCAACGCTGCATGGGAGGATTACTTACTCAATTAATGGGTTGACAGAGAACGAGTGACTCGGTACAACGCGACACACGAATAGTGTGGTTCGGCCATATAAAGTATTCGCATTGAACAGTAGATGGATGAGAGTGGAGCCGTACGCTGTACGGTACCGAATGAGGGAAGGCCGACCATGTTGGACCTAGCCGCTGGGATACAACGAGGCGCGAGAGAAGTGTATGCGCAGATCATGATGAACGTGATCGCCGCTGAATCGGAGGGTAATCCCTATGCCATAGGCGTGGTGGGTGGGCAACTGGAACGGCGACCTCGGTCAAAGCTTGAAGCTATTGCCACAGTGGAAGCGCTGGAACGAGATGGATGGAACTATTCGGCTAGCCGGTTCGGATTGACAACCCACTCCGCGTTTGAGCCGTGTAAGACCTTACAGGTCGGAGCCGCGATTCTGAAAGAATGGTATGTCGCCGCGAAATCCGGCCGGCTGATGAACGTCGAACGGCAATGTGCCATACGAGATGCCCTAAGTTGCTATAACTCGGCGAGTTATATCCGCGACTATCGGTTGTGCTACGTGCAGAAAGTTGGATCAGCGAAGCCGGTCCCGCCAGCGAACAGAAAGAAGGGTGTCGAGCGACCGTATGGAGCGAGCACAATGAAAGATAAAGTATGTATTACGTGAGACAAATTATCACATTTGAATAACATGATAAGGAGTATGCCATGAGAACCAAAGAAAGAGGTGGTGAACAGCTGACCATGCAACGTCAAGAATTTCAGGCCCTCTCACGGGATGTCGGGACTATCGTGTCTATGACGATTACGGTTGGAGTGTTCCTGGCGACGAGCCCAGCCTATGCGCAGATCACAAAACTGAATTCCGTTGCCTCCTCCATCCAAACGGCGTTAGTCAGCGTGGGGGTGAGCCTGTTTACCATCGCGCTGCTGTGGGTGGGCTACAAGATGGCCTTCGATGGCGCGCGATGGGCAGATGTCGCGAACATCGTCTATGGCGCCATCTTGGCGGGTGGGGCCGCGGGCATCGCCTCGTTCTTGATGTCCGCATAGGAAACGACCCATGGACGGCTATCGAGACCTCATCTTTAAAGGCTGTACGCGACCGGCCATGCTCGCCGGCGTGCCGCTCGTGCCCATGGTCCTTGTCATGGTGACAGCCTTCCTCACCAGCATGTGGAGCTTTTATTTCGTGAGCGGCTACCTCGTCGTCGTGATCGCCTTGAGCACACTCGCCGCGATCCTTAGCATGCGCGCGATCACGAAGCGCGACGACCAACGACTCCGCCAGGTCCTGCTGCAAGCCCGGATGCGCCTCCGGCATCGCACGAATCGGACCCTCTGGGGCGCCATTTCCTATGGCCCTTTTTCCTACAAGGTGAGACGGGGATGAATCACCAATTCTGCGTGAGGTTCCGGTGATCCAGCTCCCACCGGCGGTGAAGCAAGCCGCCACCGGTCATGTGTCGGGCAGTGCCTACATCCCCTATGGCGCGGCCATCACCGACAATCTGGTGAAACTATCCGGTGGAGCAGGACTCCTCGGTACCTGGCGGCTCGACGGCATCCCGTTTGAAACGGTGGATGAAGGCGAGATCCTCGCGCGTAAAGAGGCCCTCCATCAATTTCTCCGCGCCTTAGGCGGCGGGTCCTTTGCGGTCTGGAGCCATAAGATTCGTCGGGTGGTGCATGAACGATTGAAAGGTATGACCGACAATCCCTTCTGTCGGGAGTTATCGGAACGCTACTACGGAGCCTTCGAGACGCATCGTCAAATGGCGACCGAGTTGTATCTCTCCGTCCTCTATCGACCTCTTCAACACAACCTGACGAATCTCTTTGGTCGGGTCGGCACCAAGCAGCTCAGCGAGATCCAACAAAAAGAACGGGACGGGATCGCGGTCTTTGATGATGTGGCGAAGCAAGTGGAAGCGAGCCTCCGTCGATATGAACCAGAACGGTTGGGCACCGTCGAACATCACGGGGTCGTGTACTCGCAACATCTCAGCTTTCTCGCCTATCTCGTGAATGGCGTCTGGGAATCCATTCCGTTGCGCCGCTGTCCGTTGAACACCTATCTGCTTTCCTCCCGTCTGCACTTTTCTGATCGGACCGGCATGGTGGAGATCTGGCACCCGAGTGGAGCGCGGAAATTCGCCGGGCTACTCGACATTCAGGAGTACCCTGGCTTTTCTGAACCGGGCATGACCAACGGCCTGCTCTACGGCGACAGTGAATACATCGAAACGCAATCGTTCTCGTTCTTAGGAAAGCGGGATGGGTTGAAGTATCTGGAACGGCAGCGCAACCACTTCATTTCCGGCGAGGATGCGGCGACGCGCGAGATCGAGCAATTCAGCCAAGCGGCGGAAGATCTGCAATCAGGCCTGATCGATTTGGGCGAGTACCACTATTCGATCGCCCTTTTTGGCTCAACATTGGAGAACGTCACGAAGGCGCGCGCCCAGGCACGGGCGACCTTTCAGGACGGACCCGGCTTCAAAATGGCGGTAGTGGATGTCATCCCGGAATGCGCCTGGTTCGCCCAACTGCCCGGCAATTGGTGGGTGCGTCCGCGGGAAGCCACGCTGACCAGCCGCAACTTTGTCTGTCTCAGTCCCTTTCATAACTTTGCGCGTGGGAAACCCACGGGCAATCCTTGGGGCGAAGCCGTGGCACTCTTTCAAACTCCCAGCGGTCAGCCCTACTACTTTAACTTCCATTCGTCCCCAACAGATCGGGATTCGCGGGATGAAACGTATCCCGGCAATACCTTTATCTGTGGCGCGACCGGATCCGGCAAAACCGCGCTGGAACTCTTTCTCCTGGCCCAGGCCATGAAGTACCCGAAGTTCCGCGGCATCATGTTCGATAAGGATCGCGGCGCGGAGATCGGCATTCGGGCGATGGGCGGAAAATACATGGCGCTCCGCCGTGGAGAACCCACCGGCTTCAATCCCTTCCAGGCGGCCATCACCGAAGGCAACATTCAATTCTGTGAACAGCTCGTGGCACAGCTCGTGAAGCATCCAGGTGATCCGGAGCCACGCCTCTCCGCCAAGGAATGGAGCGATCTGAGTCATGCCGTCCGGACGGTGATGAGTCCGACCGTGCGCGCCGATGTCCGTGGGCTCACGACGGTCTCGCAAAATCTACCGGCGACGGGCGAGAACAGTCTGAAAGCGCGCTTGCTGAAATGGACGTGGGGCCAGCCGTTGGGCTGGGTGTTCGACAATCCCCGCGATACGCAGGAGTTCGGTCACCATAGTCTCTTTGGTTATGACTACACGGAATTCCTCGACGAGGCGGAACTCCGGACGCCAGTGATCGCCTATCTCCTACATCTGACCGAACAGTTGATCACCGGCGATCCCTTCATCTTCTTCATGGAGGAATTCTGGAAACCGCTCTGGGACCCGATGTTTACCGAGTTCTCCCTCAACAAGCTCAAAACGATCCGGAAGCAATCGGGCCTCGGGGTCTTCGTCACCCAATCCCCGTCCGATGTCATCCAACACGAGATCTCCAAAACGATCGTGGAACAGTGCGTGACGCAGATCTATCTACCAAACCCGCGAGCCGATCACGATGACTATGTCCAGGGCTTCAAGGTCACGGAGTCGGAGTTTCGGATTATTCGGAATCTCGGGGAAGCGAGCCGCAAATTCCTTGTGAAGCAAGGGCATCAGTCCGCGATCGTATCGTTCAACTTGGTGGGCATGAGCGATCTGCTGAACGTCATCTCAGGGACCACGGAGAACGTCGCGTTGCTCGACCGCCTGCGAGCCGACGTGGGCGATGATCCAGCCGCTTGGTTGCCACTCTTTCACGCACGGATTGCGGAACGTAAAGGGTTGATCGGCACCG
The DNA here is from genome assembly GCA_964579525.1 of uncultured Nitrospira sp. Taxonomy (GTDB): domain Bacteria; phylum Nitrospirota; class Nitrospiria; order Nitrospirales; family Nitrospiraceae; genus Nitrospira_D. The sequence continues at coordinate 4,882 of CAZOHW010000361.1, forward strand.
TTCACAAGGAGGTGACTACTGGCCTGTAACAATTGATTGCGTACCGATCCGTCGAGACGGGTCACAGTATTTCC
>CAZOHW010000362.1:0-4929 GCA_964579525.1 uncultured Nitrospira sp.
AGACGCTCCACCGCACTCTCAGCCTCTGGAACAGCCTCACCATCGGATTTGCGACCGTCTCGCCGGTTGCCGGGCTCTACGCCATTATCGGCGTCCAGACGGTGGTAACAGGAGGCGGTTGGTTTACGGCGTTGACGCTCTGTTTAGTGATGCAGCTGCTGGTCGCAACGGTATATGCGGAGCTGTCTTCTCAGATTCCGATCGCGGGGGGTGCGTACAAATGGGCGAGACAGCTTGGAGGCGCGGTCACCGGTACATATGCCGGTGCCATCTATATTAGCTCCACCGTTGCGATGCTGACCACGACTGCCTACACCGGTGGGATCTGGCTGGCGATTTTTTTCGGGTCGGAAAACGGAACAGGTGTCAGTCTCGTACTCTGGGGAGCGGTGTTTATGTTGATCTGCACCGTCCTCAACCTCGTCCACGTCTCAGCATTCAAATTCCTCATTTCCGCGGGAGTCTATGCGGAAATCGTCGGGTCGTTCGGTGTCGCGCTGCTGCTGTTCCTCCTTTTTCGGCAACATGGGATCTCTGAACTGTTCCGGCATCTCGGAACGGGAACGGCTCCCAACCAGACTGCGGCGTTTTTGGCGGCGCTCGCGATTTCCGGATGGGCGTTCATCGGCTTCGATGCCTGCTCGACGATCGCCGAAGAAACACACGAGCCTAAGAGGATGGTTCCGCGTGCGATTTTTTTCTCCCTCTGCATGGTGGGCAGCGTGGTGCTCTTCAACTCTGCCGCGCTTACCCTGAGTTTCAACCGTGACACCCTGCGACAGACTAGCGCCGCGTCTGATCCCGTCACACCGGTGATCGTCCAGAATTTAGGAGCGTGGGCGGAAACTCCTTTTCTGGCAATCGTCATGATCGCGTTCCTGGCATGTGGATCATCCATGGTGCAGTACACCTCTCGCATCCTATTTTCTATGGCTCGCGAGGGAAGTCTGCCTGCCATCCTCAGTCGGGTCACCACTGCCGGCGCTCCGCACAATGCTGTGCTGGCTACGGTTTTTCTTGCCACGCTCGGATTGCTCTTCGGGCTCAATGATGAAGCAGTCGCCACGGTGCTGGCGTTCGGCACGGGTGGGTTGTACGCCATGTTCGCGATGACCACGGGCGTGGGACTCTACACTCGCCTTACAGGCCGCTGGGATCCTTCCTTAGGCTACCTGAAGTTAGGCGTTTGGGGATTAGTGATCAATGCGGCAGCATTTCTGTGGTCGGTCTTTGAATTCATCAATATCGCGTGGCCGCGTCCCTATGCCACCTCTCCCCATGCTCCCTGGTGGCAACTCTGGGCTGTGCCGTTGGTTCTTGGAAGTATTCTAGGAGGGACCACGCTGTATCTCCTGATCGGTCGATCAATAAGAAGCGATGTCTTGCTGAATCCGAAAGAGTCCGCGCCAACTCAAGAATGAAAGACAGGTCATGTATCACGTCTCGTATCCCAAGTTCTGTTTCATGAGTCGGAGATTCATTCATTTTGTAGAAAGGAGCCATCATGGCAAAAAAGAGAACATATCAAGGCAAGGTTCCACTGCATGACAACTACGGACCGGAGGCAAAGTATGCGGTCGAAGCGGAAGCGCTGATTCCAACGACGAAATATGAGGAGGAAATTGCTCGTGGGCTTCAGTTGGGGCTGCCCGGTGCTGACTCGATCGTCGATCGCCGCATTCCCACATTCAGCCGAGGAGAGCTGCCTCACTTCGCGGGAATTAACACCTTTATCAAGGCTCCATACGTCGAAGATGTCCGCAAGTGCGGTGAGTATGACATCGCCATCCTTGGTGCTCCGTTTGATGGAGGAACAACCTACCGATCAGGTACCAGGTTCGGTCCTCAAGGTATCCGTAAGATCTCCGCGCTGTACGGCACTTACAGCTTCGAACTTGGTGTGGATCTTCGGGAATCCGTGTCAATATGCGATGTCGGCGACGTCTTTACCATTCCCGGCAATATTGAAAAGACTTTCGACCAGGTCAGCAAAGGCGTTGGTCATGTCTACGCCAGCGGGGCCTTTCCCGTAGTGTTGGGAGGCGACCATTCACTCGGGTTTGCCACAGTGCGGGGAGTGGCCCAGAATATGAACGGGAAGAAGCTCGGCATCCTTCACTTCGACCGGCATGTAGACACGCAGGAGACCGATCTCGATGAACGGATGCACACCACGCCGTGGTTTCACGCCACGAATATCCCCAACGTGCCGGCCAAGAACCTAGTCCAGATCGGCATCGGGGGCTGGCAAGCTCCCAGACCCGGCGTGAAGTCGGGACGAGAACGACAGACGACCATTATGACCGTTACCGATTGCGTGGAAATGGGAATCGAGAATGCCGCCAAGCAGGCACTTGACGTGGCATTTGCTGGGGTGGACGCTGTGTGGTTGAGCTTCGACGTGGATTGTTTGGATGCCGCCTTCGTGCCAGGAACAGGCTGGCCGGAGCCCGGCGGGTTCCTGCCTCGTGAAGTCCTGAAATTTCTCCAAATTATCGCGGATACGAAACCACTGGCCGGGATGGAGATCGTAGAATGTTCACCGCCCTACGATGCGGCGGAAATTACCAGCCTCATGGCCACACGAGTCATCTGCGACGTTCTGGCGTGCCAGGTGCGATCCGGTCATTTGCGTGGACGGAGGAAGAGCTAAGAGATGGGCGGTGAAAATGGTGCGTCTGATCGTAGAGTTCTGAAAAATTGTTGCAAGAGCATCCGACTCTCCTGTTCGAGCAGGCCTCCGACCACCTGGACTTTGTGGTTGAGTCGCTGCTCGGCTGGGATATTAAAGATCGAGCCGCACGCGCCAGCTTTTGGATCCCACGCTCCGAAGACGAGTCTCGCAATGCGCGATTGCACGATTGCTCCAGCGCACATCGTGCAAGGTTCTAATGTGACGTACAAGATGGTGTCGGTGAGCCGCCAGGTCTGCAGCTGTTCTGCTGCCTTCCGGATGACGATCATCTCAGCATGAGCCGTTGGGTCTTGTGAGATCTCACGATAATTGTGGCCGACGGCGATCACGTCGTGTTTGTGCACGAGGATGGCGCCGATTGGGACTTCTCCCAGGAGTGGGGCCAACGCAGCTTGCTGAAGCGCGAGCTGCATATAGTGGTGGTCATCGTCCTCGTGAAGCATATGAACGAATCGCTGCCGATTGAGGGTGTTGCAGCATGCTAGCACAGGGTGTTGGGTCAGCAATAGCGTGGAGTATGGACTACAGCTGGCTTTCGAGGAACAGAGGTCCTGTAGGTTCTTGTTGCCCGCCACGTGGCTCAAGGCTGACGGCAAAGCGTGTCGCACCGTCGAGGTTGGCGAGGGGTTTCACGAGGAGGGAGGTCGACGTTCCACCACTTAGACGGAAGAGGCCGACGCTGATCGGTTTGTCCTGAAATGCCCAGAGTTGGTAGGTGGTCCCTGGCGGACAGTCCGGGAGATTGACGGAGTAGAACCATACCTTCTGCGCGCGGTCGTCGTAGAGTACCAGACCAACCGCTTGTTTCGCGTGCTCCGTTCCGGGTAGTGAGATAGCCTTTGTCTGCGGAAGTCTGAGGAGTGTTGCCAGTTCATACTGAGGGCTAAGCGCAGGCCTGATGCCTCGCTGGCTAAGCCGTGCTTGCAAGTCCTCCAGCTGGCTGTCTCGCTGAGTCAACTGGTCTTTCACGTCTTCGAGGTCGGAGGTGCGGTGCTGAAGCTCGTCCTGCACTTGGGCCAGCGATTGGTCACGTTCGCTCAGCTGCAGTTGGACAGTTGCAAGGGTGGTCTGAGCCACATCAACCTTGGCCTGTAATTCAGTCAGCTTCGTCTTGTCGGTAGAGAGTTTGGCAGCAACCTCCCAGGCTTGATATCCCCCGCCGAGCAGAATGGTGAGCAGGGCCAATTTCCATAAGGCTCCGCGTGACACGGGACCAGAGCCGATCTCAGGTGGCATGACATGATCCATCCATTTGCCTGGTGCAAGACGCGTTTTCTGAGGCTGGCGACTGGCTGCTTCTGCACCAACGGATGGACTCCGAGCCTCCAAAATTGTGGTCTTTAATGAATGGGGTGGGGCCGTCATGTTCAGACCAAAGGGAAGGATGGCTGTCGCTGACTGGTATTCTTTCAATGACGTATGGCATGAGACACATCCTGAAAGGAGATGAGCCTCCAGTGCTTGACGTTCCACTCGTTCGAGCGCTCCAACTGCGTAGAGGGAGACCGTTTCTTCCAGCTCTTCGTGTGTCATACCTGCGCACCCTGTTCCCAGTACGACCGCAGTGATTCCCGAAGTTTGGACATGCCTAGCTTAATGCGCGTTTTCACGGTACCAGGAGGTTGATTGAGCCGCTCCGCGATTTCCCAGTGTGAAAGCCCTTCATAGAAGGCCAATTCAATCACTTGCTGCTGAGCTGGTGGCAAACTTGCCAGCGCGTCGCACACCAAACTCCTCATCTCTTGATCTGCATACGGTTCAAAAAGACCGGATTCGTGGTCTGTCGTCCGGCTTGACGGGGCAAAGGCATTCGATTCATCCGTCGAATGAAGGACTCGTGAGGTACGCGTATGCAATCGATCGATGGCCCGACTGCGCATGAGGATAAGAAGCCAGGTAATCGGCGTTCCTCGACCAACGTCGTACCGAACCGTTTTCTTTACGATATCGAGGTAGAGGTCTTGAAGAAGTTCTGCCGCTTCTGTGGGGTTGCCGAGAATGCGAAGTCCAAGACTGTACAACAGCACACTCGATTGGTCGTACAGCTGACTCAAGGCTTGGCGGTCACCCTTCGCCACCCGCGTAAGGAGTTTTGATTCAATGGTGGAAGCGGTCTGTTGTGATGATGAGCCGAGTGAATGTTGCATACGCGAATCGTTGGGTTGTGACACAGGAAACAGGTCATCACTATAACACCCTGTGAATGGACGGACAGAAAGATGTGAATTTCATTC
>CAZOHW010000363.1:0-4928 GCA_964579525.1 uncultured Nitrospira sp.
GTTCGTCATGAACACGATTATAGTCTATAAATGGGCGTTACAGTCCACTAGTTCCTTGTCACACGTTGTGAGGAGATCATCCATGGCGGAATATTCTACGATTCGAGGCGCTCACTACCTCGGCACGTTGCTCGCCCTCAGCCTTCTTGTTACGGGGTGCTCAATACTTTCGGGAGAAGCCAAGCTACACAAGACCGCCAATGCGTCCGTGTATACGAAAGAAATCGCCGACTGGTCGTTCGAAGCCAGCCATCCAGCTACGGTGGACCAGATCACCATGCTCAAGGTCATCAAGGGAATTGTTTCCAACGAGAGCATCAAAGCTTCAGCCAACGTGCCCGCGAGTGGCAGCAAGCCGATGAGAGTATTCAGCGATGAAGACGCCGAGTTTCTTGCTCCCCTGCTAGCCCAAGGCTTATTCAAAGCGAAACCGGAGCAGATGGTCGGTTTCAAGGTGTCTCCATCGGCAGGGTCAGGCGCTGAACCCACTGCGGGCACCCTCTACGTATATCGTGGCTCCCTCTACCTCACCATGGCTTCATCACCAGGGAAAAAGGCGTTGGGATTCTCGCCAAATTCGTTTGCCCGCGTTGAGAAAGCACCGTCCTTTGTTCCCTTTGGGAGCGGAGCCGTCACCTTAGTCATCGATTATCAAGCAGTCGCGAAAGCGCCTATGCCGAACCCAGTGACCATGGCCGGATCCTCCAAGCCCCAGTCACCGTCGAGTCCGCCTGCTGCTGCACCCATCACTGCCAATGCATCAGCGCCGGCCGCGCGGAGTGCGAACTCAGCATCACAGCAGGATATGCCTGTCTCAATCCAGACGAGTGAGGCTGATCGTGCTCTTGATCCCATAGTTTCGGAGTTGGCCAGCGAGGAGCTGCTGAACAAAAAGATGGACGAGCTGCGAGAGGTCCGTGAGGTCAACAAGATGAAGGATTCAGAAATCTCCTTGTTGAAGAAGGAAGTCACGTGGATGAAACAAGAGCTTCGCGAACGCACGGCAGAGGTGAATGCATTAAAGACGGATAAGGTCGCAAACCGTTTGCCGCTGAAGAAGAAGAAAGCCCAAGTCTCTCCGACTCACTGATGGAGAAAGGCCTTAGCCAAGCTCATACAGCTCCGGCTGCAGGAGAACCACCTCTCGGGACAGTGGTTGACGAAAATTCATCCGACAATAACAAGCATAGGTCACATAGGTATCTTGTAAGCAATAGAGCGCCAGCTCTCGTTTTTGCCCCTTCTCCCACATTTCAGCGACCTGTTCCCCGCTGCCCGACTTCGTTTCCACTTGAAGGGCACGGGCCAACACATCAAGCTTGATCCATCCTCTGGTATCCCAATTACTCCAAATCGCCATCGTGTCGTAGACCGGTTCTGTCCGAAATTTCGCCAGATTAATATCCAGGCTCGGTTTGACTTGATTGATGATCGACCGCTTCTTCATGAAAGGGAGATCAAAACCCAAGCCGTTGTGCGTGATGAACAAGGTCGGACGATCTTGAGCCAGCCTCGCCCAAAATTGACGAAGGAGTTCGCGCTCGTTGAATCCGAACCAGGCCACTGCGCTACGGGCCTCCATTTGGTCGGAAAATTCCAGGAGGCCGATACAAACGATGCGGCTGAACGTTCCATCAAACGCAGACTTGGCATACAGCTCATCCTCTGCGTGCCGCTGTTCTTCGACGATCCCGGCGGCAAAAAGATCATAGTCCTCACCGGGTTGAGAAGACTCATCGGTCGTCTTGGTTTTCCCCACTAATCGGGCCCATTCCTCACGAGGGGCCTGAATCGTTTCGATATCGAGCACCACCTTCATCGTGACACCCCACTTGCTTCTCTCCGCAACGCATCAATAACGGCCTGGTCGGCCGGTGGAAATTGATATTGGGTCAGTTCTTTGGGGAAGACCCACCTGATGTCTTGACCATCGACAGGCACCGGAGGTCCCTGTTCAAGCGCACAACGGAAGAAATGCAATTCTACGATCTTTTCGGGATACTCGTGCCGAATGATCTGATACGGGATAGGACACCCAATGCGGATACGCAGTTCTTCAAACAATTCCCGATGTAAACACTCGATGATCGATTCGCCGACTTCTTTCTTTCCTCCAGGGAATTCCCAGAAGCCTGCCAAATGGACACCGGGCTTCCTGCGAGCGATCAAATACCGACCTTCGTGGTACAACAGCCCGGCCGCAACTTCAATGACGGCCTTACTCACTAGACGGCCTTTCGCGTGTTGTCGAATCAAACGGGTAGGTTTTGCAGAAGGGCTTCATTGGACAGAGAAGACAGTATGGGGCGCGAGCCGTGCAAACTATCGCACCAAAATCCATGATCGCCTGATTAAAATCGTACCCTTTCCCCCGTGGGATGAGCGCTTCAGATAATTCCCAGAGCATGGCCTTTTGAGACTTGGGATCACCCTCTGCGACAAACACACGATGCAAGACTCGAATCACGTTTGTATCCAGGATCGGCGCGTCCTCGTTGAAGGCGAACGAGCGAATGGCTCCGGCGGTATAGCGTCCAATCCCTTTAAACGACAGAAGCTCCTCGGCGTTGCTGGGAAGTTGTCCTCCGTACCGTTCCATCGTTTCACAAGCGATTCCGTGCAACCGTTCCGGACGAATGTTGTACCCAAGCGGGTACCAGGTCTTCTTCACCTCATCGACCGGAGTCTCCGCCAGATCTTCGAAACTCGGATAACGTTCCAAAAACTCATGGTACTTAGGAATCACCCGATCGACTTGAGTCTGTTGAAGCATCACTTCGGACACAAGAATATGATAAGGATTCGACGTTTTTCTCCACGGTAAATCCCGTCCATATTCTCCATACCACTTCAAGAGTCGTGACTGGAATCGACGCTTAGCAGAGAGATCGGGGAGACCTGCTTTGCGAGATTTGTTCTTATTGGTTTTCTTCTTGGATGGACGTCGCACAGGCATGTATCCAGCCCATCGTCGTGGACACTAAGTCCTCGGCATTGTAGGAGTCTGATCCATCAAAATCAAACGTGCCGATCACGTACTTCACTCGGTCTTCATCGTTCAGATGATTGACACACCTGTTCAACACGATCTCCCTCATGGTAGGCTGTACATGAGAAAGGAGGGGAACCATGAACCAGGGAACCTTCCGAAGTCGGTTTTTCCATCGTTCGATTGCGATCGCCGGTTTCTTCCTCGTGCTTGCAACCTCTCCAGCCGGAGCAGAAACACTTCAAGTGCCCTGGGAATGCTCAACCTATGAAGGCGACGCGCAGACTCGTTGCGTCAACGCGTTCCTGGAAGCGCAACAGAAAAAAATTGCCGACCTTGAGGGAAAACTTCAAGTGCAGCAGAGTACCGTTGGCCAGCTCAAGGACCAACTCGATCGGCAGGCCTCCGCAACAAACGATTTACAGCGACAACTTACTGAAAGACCCATGATGAATGTGGTTCCCTATTCATACCCCTACCTCTACCCGTACAGCTATCCCTATCCGCCGGCTCTTGGACTCGGTCTTGGGTTCGGCCTTCAATTTGGGAGTGCAGGATTTTATGCTTCTCCGTACTACTATCGGCCGTTCTGGGGTCATCGGCATTTCGGTTATTGGGGACATCGTTGGTAACGAGTCTTCGCAGGCACTTGTTGCTCCAATCAGGCTTTTCATTGACAAGCTGCCGATAGAGAAATAGCCTGCTCAGTAGCACAAGATGAATACCGACCGACTGACTTCACCGGCTGGAAAAAACGTTTCGACTGGATCACGGACAGTTGCGAGATTGCAACGAGGAATAAGCGCACACCATGGTGGTTCGTAAATTTCCGCGGTTCCCCGTGATGATCCCCAGCACATTAGTGCAGCGGGACAAATTACGATACAATGCCTCGGTGAAAGACCTTTCGCTCAAAGGTTGTCGGTTGGAAAGCACGATTCGTCCCTTCACCGGCATGCAGGTGGAGTTATTCATTGAACTACCAGGCGAAGCGACCCCGATCCATATCAGTAAGGGAACCATCCGCTGGTCCGGTTCACAAGGCATTGGCGTGGAGTTTTTGACAGTCGCGCCCCCTGAGCAAGAACGTCTCAAACAAATGGTCGAGCAACTCGCCATCACAGCGAGCCAGGCGTTGGTCGTGCCGAAGGGTGAACTGCCGAAAATGTGAGTGACTACCAATCATCTCGATGCGTTTTGGGGCACCGACGACATACATCCTTCCACATGTACTCGATCCGCTGACCGGCAGTGCCACCGAATCTCTTAACCCGCATTGTTCATGACAGTTCGTGGCGAAATCGCGCAGTCGCGTGCGAGACGGGCATGCGGAGCCCCGAGCAGCCGAGGCATACTTGAACCAGTCTGTCGAGGCTGTGAGGGGCGAGCCTGCCCGCCGAAGGCTCGTCGCAACAGCGAATCCTCGATTGCAGCAGAAGTGTTCATGAATAATGCGGGTTAAAAGGCTGGTTTGTCCAATAGGCTGGCAAGATGCAGTGAAAACTGGCCTGCAGCGACATCATCTACGTATCGCTTCAAGGCTTCTCTAACGACGGGGAACGCCATCATCTCCCATGGAATCGCTGAAAGGGGAAACAACTGGACTTCCAAACTTTCCGGTCCGGCCTCAAATGCCGGTGTCGTCATTCGCCCCCGAAACACCAGATAGACTTGTCCGATTGCGGGAAGACTGAGTACAGCAGAGAGACCGATAATGGCCACATCGGCCTGGGCTTCTTCCTGTGTTTCGCGGGCTGCTGCCTGTTCGGTACTTTCCCCGAGTTCCATAAATCCAGCCGGAAATGTCCAGAGCCCGACACGAGGTTCAATGGCACGGCGGCACAAGAGAATGCGATCCTCCCATTCGGGAATACAGCCGACAACGATTTTGGGATTGTGATAATGAATAGCCTGACAGGTGTCGCAGACAAACCGTGGG
>CAZOHW010000364.1:0-4914 GCA_964579525.1 uncultured Nitrospira sp.
TTCTCCAGGTACCGTAACAGTTCCAGTGCACAGTCCACATCGGCTTCGACGGCGTCAGTTACGACGCAGCCATGATCCGCAAACGCGTGGATCGTGGATTCCGGCATCGTATTCACGGTGTCACGTCCCACCAGCGGTTCCACATAGGCCATGTCGCTGTAAGCAGGATTTTTTCGGCCCGTGCTGGCCCACAACAGTCGCTGGATGTGCGCACCACGTTGGGCAAGTTTGTCCCACCGTTCTCCGGAAAAGGCATGTTTGAAATATTTATAGGCAACCTTGGCATTCGCCACCGCGATTTTACCCAAGAGTTGAGCCGGCATCGTGTCGGGATCGGACGAGTCTGGGTCAATTCGATGTCCCAAGAGCTGATCAATCAACGTATCGACCCGACTGACGAAGAAACTGGCGACGGAAGCAATGCCATCAATCGGCTCTTCTCTCGTTATTCTTCGCTCCAGCGCGTTCAGATAGGCCTCCATGACCGCCTGATAGTGCTGGATCGAAAACAGAAGCGTGATGTTGATATTGAGTCCGTCGTGTAACAATGCCTCAATCGCCGGGACGCAGGCTGATGTGCCGGGGACCTTGATCATCACATTCGGCCGCTGGACTTGAGCATGCAGGCGTCTGGCATGCTCCATCGTGCGGTTCGTGTTGTGAGCGTAGTGGGGTGATACTTCCACGCTCACATAGCCGTCTGACCGTCCACTCGATTCATACACCGGTAAGAAAATATCACAGGCTTCTTGAACGTCCTGAACCTGAAGCAGTTCCATCAAGACTTGCCCTGCAATTCCATTCCGGGCGAGTCGTCGGATCTCTTCGTCATACTCCGCACTGCCCATTATGGCTGCATAGAACGTCGTCGGATTTGACGTGACACCACGCAACCCCTCCTCCGTGACCCGTTTCTTCAACTCGCCGGACCGGATCATACGCCGGGTCAAATTGTCGAGCCAATAGCTCTGTCCGGCCTCTTTCAACTGGAAGAGCGTGTTACGACTCGTCATAGGTTCATGCGACATATGGCCTCACACAACGAAAGACACTTCGGCATGGCTCCTGGTATCGCTACAGTAAAGGACTCCGACGAAGCACAATTTACGTCGATGCCAACGACGCGTATTTGGGCTCTTTCAACGCTGCAGAATGGCTATACCAATCTTCTCTGGTGAGAGGAAGTTTTACTTGTCCATCAAAAGGTTTTGCACACAACGTTTGATACACGTTCAAGCGCCCTGTTCGGAACCAATGGGCGGACGCTGCCATATAGAGCCGCCACACTCGGTACGTTGTTTCCCCGATCAGATCCACCGCTTGCCAATGCGCCTTCTCCAGTCGCTGAACCCAATAGTCCAGCGTGAGCGCATAATGTTCACGGAGGCTCTCGACATCACGTACCTCCCAATCTGCTTTTTCTGCGGCTGTCACCACGTGATGAAGAGGGGTCACTTCTGCATCCGGAAAAACATATCGGTCAGCGAACGGACCTAAACGGCTCTCACCATTCCCGCTGGCAATGCCATGATTCAGGAACACTCCTCCCGCCTTGAGCAGATGATAGACCTGGCGAAAATATGCAGGAAGCTGCGAGCGCCCCACATGCTCTGCCATGCCGACACTGACGATTTTGTCGAACGCTTCCTGATCTGTCAGATCGCGATAATCAGCGACTTCGATCGTGCAGCGGTCGGTCAAACCGGCCGCCGCAATCCGACGGCGAGCGATCTCCGCTTGGCGGCCACTCAATGTAATGCCGACTATCGAGACACCATAGTACTGCGCCGCATAGATCACAAAGCCTCCCCACCCACAACCGATATCGAGCACTCGATTCCCAGGCTCCAAGCGGAGCTTCCGGCAGAGGTAATCCAATTTATTGGCTTGCGCTTCATCCAGCTCATCATCACTTTGCGTAAAGTACGCGCAGGAGTAGACCATACGGCGATCCAACCACAGTTGGTAAAATTCGGTCGGGAGATCATAATGAAATCGGACCACACTTCGATCGCGTGCTTGGCTGTGACGAGCACCCATTCGATCGGCAGAAATCCGTTTTGCTTGGGAATAGGGACGGCTGAGGAGGTGCCATAGAAACCTGAGCTGATCCGTACACGTCCACCTCTGCGCAAGGAGATAATCCGCGAGAGGGAATACTTCTTGAAAATTCCCCATCACATCGACATCTTCGAAGATATAGGCTTCTCCAAAAGACCGCTCCAGCGGGGGACGAAACATCTTCATCAGCACCTCACGCGTTCGCAATGCCAGCGTGAAGCAGGGACTTCCGTTATGTGCAGGTTCTATAATCGTCCCATCCCAAAACACAATCCTCGCCGGTCGATCATAGCCTTGCAACCGCTCCGCAAACCATGCCGCCATGTTTTGCACATCTCGATCACCAGACGGTTGCCTGATCACGAACCGCATTCTCTCATTCCTTCCTGGTATATTTACGATCGCAGCCGTCGTCAGTTCATCCATCCATACCTTAATAAGATTCAACGTATTTCTCGTATTAGGAAATCCCCTAGAGGTGCCATTGCTTCATCCTTATCGACGGAGACAGGGTGCAAGTTATACGTGCTAAACCACTACACGGATTGTATTCTCTACGACTGTTTTGATGATGTCCCAGCGATCTTTGTGTTCGTAATATGAGCGGCCTCCCCACTCATCAACCGATCGACCAAGAGATCTCCGACTGTCTCCGCCATGGATCACCTCATACGGCTTACGCTCGCCAAGACGCGATGATCGTCATGGACACACCAATGCCTGTAACTCGCGGGCGTTTTTGACGGCATAGGCGGCTTCATCATTATCGAAGTAGTAGGCATAAGCGGCCTGAAGTGTCTTGCACCACTCTCCGATACGAATCGCCCTCGCCAGTGCTTGTAATGCCAGCCGGATGTGCCGATATGCACGTCACAATGCGAGTGCTCGTCTCGCAGAGTCGGCAATACGGGCGAAGCGGGCCGAGTGCTATGTGGAGTGTGAGGAATGTTGGATGGTCGGCGCTGAAAATCCGCGACGCTCATGTGTGGTCACTCCACCCCTTCACGGTTCACGAGTCTTGAGATGCGCCCGCAGTACTTCCGCCACACTCCAGGCCTGCGCGATGCATCCGCGGGGGTGATAGGGGGATTCCGCATCGAAGACTTCGCTGATGGTCCCAACCCCGTGATCGTGGAGGTGAGTCTGAAAGCCTGCAAGCATCGCCCGTGCACGCTGCTTATCGTGATAGACACGCAACCAGGCATCGATGAAGTGACCGATCAGCCAAACCCAGACCGTGCCTTGATGATAGGCGGCGTCACGGGCGCGCAGGTCCCCGAAGTACATGGCCTTGTAATCCCGATGCCCAGGAGCAAGGCTGCGCAAACCGAACGGCGTCAGCAACTTATCCGATACCACGTCGACGACCGATTGCCACCGCCTTTCAGCCAGAATCGGATAGCGAAGAGACAGCGCGAAGACTTGATTGGGGCGCACACTGGGATCGTTGCCCTGCTCTCCATCGACCACATCGTAGAGACATCCTGTTTCTTCATTCCAAAAACGCTCGTTGAACGAATGCTCGACGCGTTGGAAGCTCTCGATCCATTGATCAGGAGGTTCCTCCAGCTGTTCTGCCCACTCGGTCATGAGTCGCAGCGCGTTGAACCAGAGCGATTGAATTTCCACCGGCTTCCCGCGGCGCGGCGTTACGACCCACCCGTCCACTTTGGCATCCATCCAGGTGAGTTGAAGCCCCTCTGCCTCGGCCTTCAGAAGTCCATCGTTCGGATCGACACCGATGCCGAAGTGCGTTCCCCTGAAATGATATTCGATCACTTCCTTCAAGGCAGGATAGAGAATCTTCAATGTGTCTCGATCACCGGTCAGACTGTAATATCGGTCGATGGCATGAAAATACCAGAGAGTTGCATCGGCAGTATGGTAGAGCGCTTTTCGCTCCCCTTCGGGAAATAAATTCGGCAGCAGTCCATCCCGAATATAATGAGAAAAAGTGCGGAGAATCGCCCGCGCCTCATCATGGCGACCCGTACACAGCGTCAGCCCGTCCAAACTGATCATCGTGTCACGGCCCCAGTCGGTAAACCAATGGTAGCCCGCCATGACCGTACGGGCTTCATCTCCTGATGCCCGTGCCAGTGCATGCTCTTCGACACGACTTCCCGGAAAGACAATGAACTGATCGGCCGCCAACACCAACTGTTGTTCGAACTCGTCACCTTCGCAGAACTTCGCCAGCACAAGCAGTTTGCGCAATCGCTCGGCCTCCGCCTCGAAGATGGATCCGGCCTCGAACTCCAGCAACTCCCAGGATTCGGTACTGACCACCAGGGACACCGCTTCTCCAGATGATAGCTTGACTTGGAAATACCCGGGGCTCTCCAGATCCTCGACATGTTCACTACCCCGGTCTCGATCCACACGATATGACACGCCGCGACTGACCTGATGATCGGCCACGAACACACCAGAGTGCGGCCGCAGAGCCATCTTCAGAAGCGGGGCCTGGTCGGCCAAATGCATCTCATATCGGCCTTCGATGACGGTCAGGGGAAACGGCTGACATTGCGCGTCCGTCAAGGGGGCATCCAACATGCGAAATGTCACGAACGGCCGCATCGTGAGCGTCACGGGCGGACCATCCAGCACACGATATTCGACATACACCGTATTCTGGCCGTACGGCATGATGACGCGTCGCTCAAGGGTGCACCCCTCGATCCCAAACCGCCAGACCGGTGTCTGCCATTCGCGGGTGAATTCTTGGAGATAGGTAAGCAGATCACTTTCAAGCCGACCGTTCTCATATTCCACGCCACTCAACAGGACCGTGCCGGCTTCGCTTGTCACACGCTCATCGAGGCGCGGCAAAATGACGGTTCTTCCCCATGG
>CAZOHW010000365.1:0-4906 GCA_964579525.1 uncultured Nitrospira sp.
GGGTAAGGTCTTGTCGCTGGAGGAAAAACCCAAGCAGCCGAAATCCAACTATGCCGTGACCGGCCTGTATTTCTATGATCGGCAGGTGGTCGGATTAGCCAAGAGTCTCAAGCCTTCGGTCCGAGGCGAACTGGAAATCACCGACTTGAACCGATTGTATCTGGAACAGGGCTCGCTGCACGTGGAAATCATGGGACGTGGCTATGCATGGCTGGACACAGGCACGCATGAGTCGCTGCTCGATGCGAGTCAGTTCATTGCCACGTTGGAATGTCGCCAGGGGCTCAAGGTGGCCTGCCCGGAAGAGATCGCCTACCGCCAGCGCTGGATCGACGCAGCTCAGCTGGAACGGCTGGCTCAGCCATTAACCAAGAACGGGTACGGACGATATTTGTTGCGCGTGTTGCAGGAAAAAGTATTTTGATAACAGAAAGATTCAAGGTGCAAGAGGCAAGGAGCAAGGGACAAGACGCATACTAAGCGTTGATGATTCGCCGTACTTACTTTGAAATTGAGTATCCCCGGCCGAAAGGGTGCAAGTCATTTCTCCCGCATTGCTGATGGATCGAAGCTGTCCCTCGCCAGCTAAAGAACAATGTGCGAATAGACTCCGTTCTGGAAAAGACGGGCACGGAGCCACCTTCAACCGGGCGGAGCATTTTGAGTGAGAGTGTCGAGGATGTGGTCAATCTCGCAAAAAAAGCGATCCGACTGGACCTTTCTAGTGACAGTGAGGAAAGAGAAGTGGTACCCTTTATACAGGTGTTCAATGAGGTGGAACAACATGCCTTGATCAAAAAGAGCGGTCGTCTATCTGATGGGTACATCAATGAGCACACTTGAGGAAGCCGAAAAATTACTCAGCACCATGACCCGTGGGGAGAAGGCACAGTTGCTTCAATGGGTGGCGCGTGAAATCGGAGAAGGCTACCCGGGTATCGACAATCTCGCAGGTGTGTGCGGAGGCGAGCCCTGTCTTGCGAGGACAAGAATTCCTGTCTGGGTATTAGAACAAGCCAGGCGAATGTGCCTGAGCGAGGGGGACATATTAAAAAGTTACCCCACATTGCGTGCCGAAGATCTTGCGAACGCATGGGCCTACGTTCGTGCGCATAAAGATGAAATTGAGCGCCAGATACGAGAGAACGAAGCCGCCTAGGGTTGATGGCACGACTGTTTGCGGACGAAAACTTTCCATTGCCGACCGTTGAGGCTTTGCGCAGACGAGGCCACAACGTGCTCACCATCCACGAAGCAGGAAAAGCCCGGCAATCAACTCCCGATGACATTGTGCTCAAGACAGCTTCAGGGATGGGCGTGCCGTTGTAACCCTTAACCGCAAGCATTTTGTGCAACTGCACGCCAAACAGCCTTCGCATGCGGGGATCGTCGTCTGCACATTCGATTCTGATTTCGAAGGACAAGCGCAACGAATTCATGAGGCGCTGGAATCGCTCCCCCAACTCACCGGTCAGTTGGTTCGTGTCAACCGTCCAACCATATAGCCGCTTGCGAAAGAACGGGTTGTTCTTTGGCCTGATGAATGTCAAGAGTCAGGTCAAGCCCACATTGTTATGATAGAAACTGCCGGCGAACTGGTCATCGAGGCGGGCCGGACCGAACGCCACTATTGGAAAGATCTGTGGCGCTACCGCGAGCTCTTTTATTTCCTGGCCTGGCGCGACATTCTGGTTCGCTACAAGCAAACCGCCATTGGGATTGTCTGGGCCCTGATCCGTCCTCTGCTGACCATGGTGGTCTTCGTGTTCGTCTTCGGCAAATTGGCCAAGCTGCCGTCCGACGGCGTGCCCTATCCGGTATTGGTCTTTGCCGCGCTGCTGCCCTGGCAGTTTTTTGCCAATGCCTTTGCCGAAGCGGGGAACAGTTTGATCAGCAACGCCAATATGATTTCCAAGGTGTATTTCCCCCGGTTGGTGGTGCCGGCCAGCGCGGTGATCGTGGGCCTCGTGGATTTTCTGATTTCCGCGGTGATGTTGATGGGGCTGATGCTGTGGTACGGCGTGGCGCCCGATTGGCGGATCGTGACCCTGCCGCTGTTTCTGGCCGTGGCCATTGCGGCCGCCATGGGGGCCGGCTTGTGGATTGCGGCGCTGAATGTTCAATACCGGGATTTTCGTTATGTCATCCCCTTCGTGGTGCAATTCGGACTCTATGTGTCGCCGGTTGGATTCAGCAGCGCCATCGTGCCTGAGCAGTGGCGGTTGTTGTATTCCCTGAATCCGATGGTGGGGGTGATTGATGGATTTCGCTGGGCGATTCTGGGGGGAGAGAACCAGTTGTATTGGCCGGGCCTGTCGCTCTCCATCGCGCTGGTCGTAATGATCGCGATCACCGGTGTGTTGTATTTCCGGAAGATGGAAAAAAACTTCGCGGACGTGATCTGATGGCTGTCGCCATAGCCGTTGAAAATCTGTCGAAGAAATATATCATCGGGCATCAACCGCGCGAACGGTATACGGCATTGCGAGATGTGCTGGCGAATGGAGCCAAGCGCCTTGCCAAAAAGCTGACCCATCCCTTCGCTGAACCGAAAGACGATGCGACGCATGAAACCTTCTGGGCGCTCAAGGACATCAATTTCACGATCCAGCAGGGTGACCGGGTTGGCATCATCGGCCGGAACGGCGCCGGTAAATCGACCCTGCTCAAAATCCTGAGCCGCATTACTGAGCCGACTTCCGGCCGGATCAAAATTCGTGGCCGTGTGTCTAGCCTGCTGGAAGTCGGCACGGGATTTCACCCGGAGCTGACCGGGCGCGAAAACATTTTCCTGAACGGAGCCATTCTCGGCATGGGCAAGGCCGAGATCACGCGCAAGTTCGACGAGATCGTCGCCTTCGCCGAAGTCGAAAAGTTTCTCGATACGCCGGTCAAGCGCTATTCCAGCGGCATGTACGTCCGGCTTGCCTTCGCCGTGGCCGCCCATCTGGAGCCGGAGATCCTGATCGTGGACGAAGTGCTGGCGGTGGGCGACGCGCAGTTCCAAAAGAAATGCCTGGGGAAGATGGAAGACGTGGGTAAAGAAGGACGGACCGTCCTGTTCGTGAGCCACAACATGAGTGTTGTGAGAGCTCTCTGCACAAAAGGAATATTCCTTGCCGATGGACAGATAAAGGTAGAGGGTGTGGCATCTGATATTGTTGAACAGTATATGGTTTCTGCCGATGGAAATGTAACCGGGGAGATTTGTTGGGCAAGTGATAATATGCCTGGCGATTTTGCTTTGAAATTGAAACGCGTGTCTGTATTGCAGGCGGGAACAATCCAACGGGTGATTCAAGATGCCAAGGGCCTATCCATTGATTTCGAGCTAGTTGCCTGCCGCGATTTGGCCGGGGTGGCGATAAACCTGATCCTAATCAATTCCAAGGGCGATAGTGTTTTGCACACGGTAAGTAATCTGAATGGTGCGGTCAGACCAATCGTGAAAGGCAATAGCATCGTCAGATTTACATTGCCGCCACTGCTGTTAGCAGCAGGGAATTATTCGGTGACAGTAGCGGCGACTATTCCAAACGTTCATACTTTTTTCCATGAGCGCAATGTCGCTTGCTTTCAAGTGGAGACGTGTAATCCTGAGGTTCATAGATATCCCGAACATGCATGGAAGGGCATATTGAATCCTCAAATTGGAGAATGGAGTTACCAATAAATTAAATGCTGTCGGTACAAAGGTACGGATGAATAATTAAGGATGAGGCTGGTGCATGCCTGATTTATACATAGGAAGTTGCCCCTGCATTAGCAGGAGGGGAATGGAAAGTATAGAGGCGTGACGGCTTGGAATGGGTTAATTAAGAGGTTAATTCAGTAGTGTCCCAACGTTTGTGTCATCGATGGACAGAACACGTTAATTGGGTTGATGTTCACAGCTTCTCAACCTGTCGCCGACTTCGATCGAGCACCGAAATGCGTACGTAGTCGAATCGGTCACTTGCGAGATGCAAATCGGCATTTTCTTCAACGTTGGGACAGCAGTGAGGTTAGTTAGGTGTTAATAGAAAATGGGAGTCGCTGTCCAATATGTCACACCAGGTTGGACTACGTATTTACCGCCACAGTTCTTCGGCGACATGAAGTTAGGTATTATTACTGTGCTCACTGCGGACTGACCAAAACAGAAGATCCATATTGGCTTGAGGATGCGTATCAGGATGCCGTTGCGGCAGCGGACACAGGATTGGTTCAGAGAAATTTGGGCATCGCCTCCAGGCTGGCGACCTTGCTCTATTACTGCTTTGATCCGCACGGTCGTTATGTTGATATTGCTGGCGGCTATGGGATGCTCGTTCGCCTCATGAGGGATATTGGATTCGATTTTTACTGGGACGACAAATACTGTCGGAATGAATTAGCCAGGGGCTTCGAGGTTGAGCGTACAGAGGACTCTTTTACTGCATTGACGGCGTTTGAAGTGTTGGAGCACTTGCCGAATCCATACGAGTGGCTTCAGGACCAATTCCATGCTTTTAGGGCCAGAAGCATTATCTTCAGTACATTGACATACGAGGGTATCGCCCCGCCTGATCAGTCTTGGTGGTATTACGCATTCGAAACAGGCCAGCATATTTCTTTTTATCAGCGACGCACCTTGGAGATTATTGCTGAGCGACTGGGCTTAGTTTATTGGAACTTGTATGGGCTGCATATATTTTCGGACCATACCCCAAGGAACAGAGTATTTTTTGCGAAATTATCAACCTGTCCGAGGCTATTAGCTTATCTTTCTTTTCCACTTACTCGTTATGTAAAAAGGAGAATGACTTCGTTGACATTCGACGACCATAAGGCGCTCCTCAAGAAGGAGCCGACTAATGTATGAGAATCGTCTCCTCATGATGGGAACCTCTTTGATCGAGCGCGATAAGCCAACTTCGGCGACTAG
>CAZOHW010000366.1:0-4879 GCA_964579525.1 uncultured Nitrospira sp.
CAGCAAGAGAGGGCAGCATGATGACGTTCCAAGGCAAGCGAATAATTCTTCTCACAATTTGTCTTATGGGCATAGTTAGCTGGGCCGCCACTGCAGCGGGAGCTCTTTGGCTTGTCCAAGTTCCCTATGAAGCCCCACCGGTGAACCAGGACATTCCCGATGTCTCGGTCCCTCCGAATAAAAATCCACTGAGTCCTGAGGAGCTGCAGCGGGCGGAGGCCCTCCTGCCGTTGCTGGAAGGGAAGCAGGAGTATTGGGCGATGGGAGAGTTCGTACACCTTGGGGATCCGGCTGTCCCAGTTCTTGTCAAGGCGCTCACGATGCCGAGCCCGCGTATTCGGTTCAATGCCATTGAAACATTGCTGATGATGAAAGGTGTGGCAGCCGTGCCTGCGCTGATCTCGACGGCCGTTGAGCCGAACGAACTCCCCAGAGTCCGCGAGCATGCATTGCGGGTCGCTATCCGTCTTGATCCATCAAGAGCGCCTGAAGCCATCGACGTGATGGCCAGAGATCCTCATCCGTCCGTGAGAAAAGCCGCCGCCTTCGAGGCGCGCTATGTTCGACAGAAAACGGTGATTCCCATCTTGATTCCCATGGTCAGTGATGACGAGCGGTTCGTAGCCCTCTCCGCGCTTCAGTCCTTGTGGATTCTCACACGCCATGAGACCGAGTTCCACGATTGGGAGGCCTCGACGAAACAGGATCGTGCAGTCTGGTCGAATGAATGGACCGAGTGGTGGGATATCAATAAAGAGCTCTTTCAAATTCCTGAACCGCATCGACCGAAACGGAGCTCATAGCGGCTATGGGAGTGGTTGCGAGTCGGCCAAATCCTATGTTACGAATAAAGAGCTATGAGATTGAGATCGGGGACCATTCTAAAAATCGCTAAGCTGGGGAATCCGATTCTCCGAAAAAAAGCTGCGCCGATTGATCCTCGAGACATCAAGTCTGCCGATGTACAACGGTTGATCGATGACATGCTGGAGACCATGTACGATGAGCCTGGTATCGGCTTGGCAGCCCCACAAGTGTCGCAGTCCATTCAATTGGTGGTTATGGGGTGCAAAGGCGACGGCGGGTTTCCTGAGACGGTGCTGATCAACCCATCGATTGTCTATTATGGCCCAGAGCAAGTGGAAAACTGGGAAGGCTGCCTCAGTGTCGATGGGCTTCGTGGAAAGGTCACCAGGCCCTCCTTGGTTCGTGTTAATGGATTGGATCGGAAAGGCAAACCGTTGGATTTTGAGGCGACAGGACTCTACGCCGTCTGTATTCAACATGAGCTGGATCATTTGATCGGCAAAGTATTCCTCGATCGGATGACGGATATGTCCACACTTACGCAGCTCGATGAATTTTCGCAGTATTGGCAGAAAGAACCCATAAACATCATTTGATGCCTGCCTTGCTGAACCGGTTGTGAAGTCTCTTCTTCGTGTCCTCCAATACCTTCGACCCCATCGAACCCTTGCTGTTCTGACATTGCTCTGCGCTGCCTGTGCCACTGGCATGGAGCTAGTGCCGCCATGGGTGATCAAAATCATCATCGATGACGTAATCCAGGCTAAGCAGGTGTCGTTGCTGCCATGGACCATTGGACTGCTGGTATGCGCGTATCTGTTGAAGAACATCTTTGCCTCGCTGCGGATTCGGCTCAATAATCAACTCGAGCAAACAGTGGTCCACGACTTACGGCAGCAGCTCTTCGCTGCGCTTCAGCGTCTCTCGATCACCTATTTCGAAAATCGGTCAACGGGCGAGATCATGTCGCGCGTGACGAACGATACCGAGCATGTTGAGCGAATCTTTATCGACGGGCTGGAAGGGATGCTGACCGCCTCATTGACCTTGATCGGGATCACCGGACTCTTATTTGTGCTCAATTGGAAGCTGGCGGCGCTCTCACTTCTGCCCATTCCACTGCTGGCCTTGTCCGCCAGTTGGTTTACCTCGAAAGTCCATGGGTATTACCGAGAGACGAGACAGAGCGCTGCGGAGCTGAACGGCTATTTGCAAGATGCCCTGTCCGGCATCAGAGAGACCATGGGCTTCGGTCGACAAGGGTATGAAGAAGCGCGATTCAATAAGCTGAGTCAGACCTATAGTGAGAAGAATCTTCAGGCGATGGTCCTGTGGTCGATGTATTCCCCTGCGATGATTTTTGTCGGCGCACTGGGAACGGTGTTGATCCTCTGGTATGGAGCGGGAGAGGTTGTCGATGGTCGGCTCACGCTTGGCGAACTGGTGCTGTTCCTCTCCTATCTCGCCATGTTTTATGTTCCGATCAATCAGATTCACTCGGTGAATCATATGTTGCAACATGCGCTGGCAGCAAGCGAGCGGGTGTTCGATGTGCTGGATACGGTCCCTGAGGTCGCTGACCGTCCCAATGTCGTCGTGCCAGTCTACCGATCTCATGGCGAGGTTCGGTTCGACCAGGTGCAGTTTCACTATCGGCCCGATGTGCCGGTGCTCAAAGGAATTTCAGCGGCTGTCGCGGCAGGGGAACGTATTGCGCTGGTTGGGATGAGTGGGGCAGGGAAGAGCACCTTCTTAAAGCTCTTGATGCGATTTTATGATGTCACAGGTGGTGCGATCTCTATTGACGGGAAGGATATTCGCGATCTGCCGATGGCCTATCTGCGGCAGCAGATTGGATTTGTACAGCAGGAACCATTCCTCTTTAATGGAACGGTCAAAGAGAATCTCCTGTATGGGGAGTTGAATGCTGATCTGGATCGACTCGAGGCAGCCGCGCGCGTTGCACGCGCCCATGAGTTTATTATGGCACTTCCGGAAGGCTACGAGACTTGGATTGGAGAACGGGGTGTGAAACTCTCGGTCGGGCAGAAACAACGTGTCTCGATCGCTCGGGTTCTCTTGAAAAATCCGCCCATCGTCATCTTCGATGAAGCCACATCCAATATCGACACCGAAACCGAAATCAAAATTCGTGAAGCCTTGTCTGAGCTCACGTTAGGACGAACCACGTTTATCATTGCCCATCGGTTGTCCACCCTTCACGATGTGGATAGAATTCTGGTGCTGGATCAAGGTCGATTGGTAGAGGATGGTCCCCATGATGAGTTGCTCAGCCGAGGTGGTATCTATGCTGGTCTTTATGAAGCGCAGTTTCAGGTGTAGCACAGAGCCATCAACAAAAGGCTAAGGCTGAGGTCAAGGGTGAAGAAGGGTGAGTGCATCTTAACTTCAATCTGAGCCTTGGCTTTCCAGAGAGGGCAGTGGTTGCGGTTGTAAATCAGAGCCCGCTATACTTCCGCAGACGAACGAAGGAGTCGGAACGCGATGGTGTTGCTATACGAGAGTGATCCGCTGGATGATGAACATGCGCGAGGGCGCTTTTACCATGTCTGCCGTGGGCAGATCGATCGCACACCATTGAATCTTCCGGAACCTGATCGTCCGTATGAGTGCCAGCAATGCGGAATTGATCTTGAGGCGGAAGATTTCTTTATGGCTCTTCAGAAAGGATCGGTATAGCACGCATGGCCGGAAGCACGGGAAGAAAAACAGTCGGAGTCTCGCGTGGGTTGATGATGTTGTGTGAGACCTGCTACACGCAAGTGGTCAATGAACACTTAACCGATGCCAAGAATTTCGTAGCTGACTTCGAGGGATTGTTAGACAGAATCTGTCCCGGCTGCGCCGACATCAATCGCCCCCTCATCGACGACATGGCAGGGAGTGGTGAGTGAGGGTGAAGCATCATGCGTCCTTCGATAGAACTCAGGGCCGTGAGCCTGCCGAACGGTGAATTGTGAAGCGATGAAGTGGGGAGTGGACACCCAGCAAATTATGTGATCGAGTAGCTGTCATGAAATTGAGTTACCTTGAAGATACTGACACACTCCATATCGAATTAGTGAGCAGCGACATTGCGGAATAAAAGATCTTGACGAAAATGCCATTCTCGACGTGGATGCCAAGGATAATGCCTGTGCCATTACCTTCGAGCATGCCAGCCTTCGTACGGATGTCAGTCATATGATCGTCAAGGCATGCGGCCTCACAAAAGATTAGAGTGCCTGCTTAGCCTTCAATCGTCGCCTTGTTGATGGTCTGGTAGGAAGCGGTGAATAGGTTCCCACCATTCTTTAGCGATGAAGATCGCAGGCTAAGCTCTGATGACTATTTGCACCAGTCGCGGTGTCTGTTGGTAGCAAAACAGTGCGCAGCAGAGGAACATCTACGACGGTCGTTTCAGTCATTGTTTAACACAACTGAACCTAGAAATCCCTAATAAAGATGAGGCATCGGTTACATCAAGACAATTGTTTCTCATTTGATGAGGCGCCTAGTTGCTCGATTTTCTGTCCTGATGAATATCGATGACTTCTTCCCTGTCATTCACTTCGAGTGTAACCTCATTCCCAACCTGGAGCTCCCTGAATATTTGGCTTTCCGGCATCAGGTGATACGTCTTTTCGCCTTTCAAAGTACCCAGTACCATCTTCGACGCACTATTATCGATCGAGACGAGCATCCCAGTGATGAAGCGAGGAGCCTTCCCGGGATGTCCTTTTGGATGCGCATCAATGTCTATATTGCCTTCGTTGACCGAAGGCGTTAGTTCGTTACTAACTTGTGGAGGACGATGTCCCTGACGAACGGCTGCCGATTCGGTGAGGGTGAGTGTGGCGTCGGAAGCTGTTTTCAACGTGTGCAGACCGGACCTCATCTCACTCAAGACACCCTCAACCTTTTGATGACCAGCTTCTATGAAGGCGACCAGGTGAAAGTTCGTCGGCTTCGATCGGATGATCAATGGGGTACTGACTAAGACAGCGGGCGGGATACAGACTAGAACCTATCTCAAAATTGTTTAAGGAGCATGGTGATGCAGGCGAGCTGC
>CAZOHW010000367.1:0-4872 GCA_964579525.1 uncultured Nitrospira sp.
CGAAAACCCGCGAGAGTGTAGCCAAGAGTCCTTAAGCTGTCAACGAGAAAAACGCGCGACTGGCGTGGAGAAATGCCGACACATGTACCTTGCAGAGCAAGCAAATGGAAGGGTAGACTAGAGCTAGATGGCCCAACGGTTCGGATGAACGTATGAGGTAGTGCAGATTGTCATGGGTAAAGACCTTCCGATTTTTCACGTAGGGGATAACGAGCCAGCCTCCGAGCAGACCGAGAGTGTGATCTACTCTCGTGTGTTTTGCCAAAAGGAAAACTCGCCTCCACTTCGGCTGTTGATTGAGTTTTTGAAATCGCGCGGGCAGCAGACGATCATTCCGCCTACCTTGGATGATGCGGCTCTTGATGAGTGGGCATGGGTTCAAGTGCCCCTCAGTTATCATACGGATCGTCGGCCGGTCCATCTCTTTTGTGTGCGTGATCGCGGCAGCTATCGAGATGTCTATGACCAAGAACGAAAACAATTTCTCGAGATGCTGACTTCTCTTTCTGACATCGAAGCGCAACTGGCTCTGGAATACGTCACGCGATGTCGATTCATTCTCACGACGCGCATGGTCGAGCACGATATCACCGACGACGGCTATGACTTTAATGGCTGGATCCTTGAGTTCTATCAAGAACAATGCAACGGGATTGTGCAAATCGACAAACAAGGTTTCTATTCACCCCAAGGCGAATTGATTGTGGATCTCTCAGTCGTCGGTAACGAATAACAGCGTGGTAGGACCGTTCTTGCTTCCTTCCTCAATCTTTGAAAAAACCACACGGTGGTTTGAACGTGCAAACGCTTCGCTTCTAGGGGATCTCCCTTGCTGCCCAAGTTGTTCGCATTGCTGCACCGGGCTGTTCCCTATTACCATCTTGGACCGACAGGAAATTCAGCGTGGCCTTTTAATACTTCCAGACGAACGACGGAAGAAGATGCAAGAGACGGCTACGGCACAAGCCGCGGCACTGACGGCTGCCGAGCCCCAATTGACCAAGAATCATTTCATCGATCAGTGGAGTGAAGAGAAGATCGATCGACTCATTCAACAGTTTGACACATGGCCATGCCCTGCGCTCGACCACGACGGAACATGTGGTCTCTATGAGTTTCGGCCGTTGGTCTGTCGGTCGATGGGGGTTCCACCGGATGATGAGGGTTCTGTCAGCGGCGCCTGTGTTGTGCAAACGGCAGTTCCACTGATTAGGCTTTCGAACGCTCTGCGAGAGGAAGAGGACTATCTCGCTGGGATAGAAGCCAAAACACTTGAGACACTACGTCATCAGCTGGGAACTCAAGGGGAGGAGTTGTTCCTGCCGTTCGCGTTCTTGCCCGATAATCCGATGGATCCCCTCAACAAACCGGCCTAGACAGTGTATTTCTCGCTATGCTAAGGTGAACACCCTTGGTTGCGGGAGCGCCTGTAGCTCAGCTGGATAGAGCATCAGCCTCCGGAGCTGAGGGCCACAGGTTCAAATCCTGTCAGGCGCACCAAACCGCCGCTTGTGGCCGTAGCGACAATTCAATACCGGTGGGGCCGTTAGCTCAGTTGGTAGAGCAGCTGACTCTTAATCAGCGGGCCGTAGGTTCGACCCCTACACGGCCCACCAAACCGCACTTCGTTCATGCTGCCACCTATTCAGGTGTAGTCTCTCCTCTTGGACGTTTGTGCCATGAATCCCAAAGACTTTCACGCCGCCAACACAGGCAAGGTCATCAGAACTCTGAAAGGGTACACGGCTTTTGTGCTTGCACAGCTACCACCGACGCTCACCTACGATAATCAGCTTGTTCTTTCGCTTTTCTCGCGCCGATGCAGCTCTGACCGAACTGTCTGGATTGGGCCGACATCTTCCAAAGCTGGAACTGTAGGCTGGCGACTAGGGAATCCGCTAGGTGAGCTGATATGTGCAGGTTTGATACAATAGTTCCCACTTCTAAACGGCCACCACTGAATAAGTAGATTCAAAAGCTGCCCCATGAGGATATAGCGATGTCTTGAACTACTGAGTGGAATACCAGGAAGCCTTCAGGAAGCTCTTTTCTTATGTGAGGAGAAGTTAGCTAAATACCTGTGGGCGATCGTCATCATGATATCGCAAGTTTCTCAGTCCTCCCCGTCCACAATCGAAAGCTCACATGAAGCCTAGCCAGTCACGACCAAACCGTTCCAATGATAATTGGATCGTTCGATATGGTTTCGCTGTTATCATGGTGGCCCTTGCGACCATTATTCGAATCGTACTCATGCCCATCATTCCGACGGGGTTTCCTTTCCTTACATTCTTCTTGGCCGTCATGCTGGCGGCCTGGCGCGGTGGCCTAGGACCTGGCCTCTTGGCGTCCGTCCTTTCAACATTGGCCGCCGACCTGCTCTTCATTGAGCCGATGTATGAAGTTCATCTCGCTGCAGGCTATTACTGGGTCAGTCTCGGTGTTTTTGTCGCGGAAGCCGTGTGCATTACGATGATGACCGAGCGCATGAAGCAAATTGAAGGTACCCTGCGCGAGAGCGAGACACGATTCCGACTTATAGCGGACGCTGCCCCGGTGCTGATTTGGATCGCAGGTATCGACATGCGCTGCACGTACTTCAATCAAGGTTGGCTCGACTTTACTGGTCGTACCATGGAAGAGGAGAGAGGTGACGGATGGGCCGAAGGCGTCCATCCGGATTATTATGAGCGATGTCTCAGGATTTACAAGGAGGCGTTTGATCGCCGGGAGCCGTTCACAATGGAATACCGCTTGCGCCGAGCGGATGGCCAATATGGTTGGATTATCGATCAAGGCATGCCTCTGTGGGGAGCCGACCGAGAATTTCGCGGCTATATCGGTGCATGTGTGGAGATCACCGATCGGAGACAGGTAGAAGGCAAGCTACGTGAGAGCGAGGCGCGATTGAGGTCAATCTTGAACCACGCGCCGGTGGCTATTTTCATCAAGGATCCTGCCGGACGGTATCTCTTCATGAACGAGGAGTGCGCACGGGTGTTGAGCGTGAATGGCGAACAGGCACTTGGCCATACCGATCGCGATCTTCTCCCATCTGAGTTGGCTGTCCAATTTATGGCGAACGATCGACAGGTGTGGGAATCGGAAAGGTTGCTGACTGTGGAGGAACTGGTGACTCAAGCGGACGGCGTCCATACCTCACTGGTCCAAAAGTTCTTGTTGCGAGACAGCCAGGGCCAACCCTATGCGTTGAGTGGGATTGCATTGGACATCACTCCTCGTTTGAAGCTTGAGGCGGCCATCCAGGTGAGTGAGGCTCGGCTGCAGTTAGCCCAATCAGCGGCCAATATCGGTGTGTTCGATTGGGACATCTCCGCACAAAAAGGGATCTGGTCGCCGGAACTGGAACGCATCTATGGCCTGCCGGTGGGGGGCTTTGACGGCACTGCCGAAGCGTGGCGCGGTTTCGTCCATCCGGACGATGTTGACACCGCTGACATGGGCATCCAACGTTCGTTGAAAGATCCCTCGACGACGTCGGAATTCGAGTATCGCATCCTGCGATCAGATGGGGCCGTGCGATGGATCTACGCCAAGGCTAAAGCGCTGTGTGATGGGGAGGGACGAGCGGTCCGCATGGTGGGAGTCAACCTCGACATCACGGATCGGAAGGAAGCGCAGTTGCGCCTGGAGCAATCTTCGCAGCAACTCGAAGCACAAGTCGAGGATCGCACGCGGGATCTTCTGCAGTCTCAGGAACGCCTCCGGGCGATGGCGAGCGAATTGAACCTAGCTGAGCAGCGCGAACGGAAACGCCTGGCTACTGAGTTGCACGACCACTTGCAACAGATGTTGGTCGTCGGCAAGTTGACGATCGGGCAGGGCAAGCGGAGCGCAAGCGGCGTGCCTGCCTATGAAACCATCCTGAATCAGGTCGATGACATCTTGTCCGATGCCCTGGTCTATAGCCGCACATTGGTGGCAGAGCTCAGCCCGCCGGTTCTGCGCGATCACGGCCTGGCGGCGAGCCTCGAATGGCTCGCCGAGTACATGAAGGAAAAACATGAACACACCGTGACCGTTCTCGTACCAGACGACCAAGATTTCAACCTGCCGGAAAATCAACGTGTATTGCTCTTTCAATCGGTGCGGGAGCTTCTGATCAATTCGGCCAAACATGCCGGAATAGGACAGGCCACTCTCACGATGGAAAAGCGAATGCACCATATCTGCATCACGGTGAAGGACGAGGGGAAGGGATTTGACCTTGCGGCAGCGGCGGGAGCGCCTAGCGGCGAGATTTCGTCCAAGTTCGGGTTATATAGCATTCAGGAACGGATGCGGGCCCTCGGAGGCTCGTTTGAGATTCAATCGGCGCCCAACAAGGGAACCAGCGCGATCCTTGTGTTGCCGCTGGCAGGAAGTGTGGCGGACCAAGGGATACCAATTGGTGATTCGCCGGGTAGCTCTCAACGTTCACAAGCGGATACCGTTCCCGACGATCCATCAACGATTCGCGTGTTGCTCGTCGATGATCATGTCATGATTCGCCAAGGTCTCCGCACGATGCTGGAGGCTTATAAGGATATTCAAGTCCTCGGAGAGGCGGCGAATGGCGATGAAGCCATCACGTTGGCACAAGCGATTCAGCCAGATGTCGTCCTGATGGACATTAACATGCCAAAACTGAACGGCATCGAAGCTACAGCCGTGATCAAGCGGAACTTTCCTTATATGGCTATTGTGGGATTGTCTGTAAATGCTGACAGGGAAAACCGTGAAGCCATGATTGAAGCGGGCGCCGCAACCCTGCTCACGAAAGAATCGCCAGTTGAAGAGTTGTATCAAGCCATCCATCTAGGAGTCTGTCTGAGTAATCTTCCACTTGCAATTCTTATGGAGCATGGTACA
>CAZOHW010000368.1:0-4825 GCA_964579525.1 uncultured Nitrospira sp.
AGGCAAAGGGGTGAGTGTTCCCAGGCCGGATTTGACGGTCAAACCAACGGACGCTGCAAAATTGGTCGACCGTGGGAAACAACTCTATGAAAACAAGTACGGGTGTAACGGTTGCCACAATCTTGCCGGCGAAGGGGGGAAGATTGGTCCTGCTCTCGATCGGGCGGGATTTCGGCTGAATGCCACCTGGATCTATCGCTGGCTGAAGAATCCGCAGGCGATGGATGCACACACTCGCATGCCGGCGTTGGGATTGAACGATGCGGATGCGAAGGCTGTCACCATCTATGTGGCGACGTTACGGGCGCCGAAAGCGGAACCAGTCGTCGAGAAACCGGTTGAAAAGCCTTAGCAGGTGTTGAAAACCTCCATTGAATCCCATGACCTGGAGTGAGGTGAGAACGATGCTGGAAGACCTTTCAACACCCTGCAAGTAGGCCAATGAGGATCGCGATCCCTGCCCAGATGTGTGCGCGAAACATTGCGAATGCCTGAAGCGGTGTCACCGGATGTTGTAGTCGCTCTACCTGAGAGCCAAAAAACAGTCCCACCCCAAGCAATGTAGCATAAAGCGGCCAACGCATCTGAGTCAGCCATCCTGCCAGGACCAATAGGGCGAGCATAGCGCCGAGGGCAAGGCCCACACCTCGGTGGAGTGATGACCCAAAGTACAGCGCGGAGGATTTGACTCCAATGCGTCGATCGTCTTCTTGATCCTGGATGGCATAAATCGTATCGTAGGCGACGGCCCAAGCCATCGTGGCTCCAAATAGGCACCAGACTGGGAGGTCCAACTGGTTACGGACTGCAGCCCACGCCATGACCGTTCCCCAGCCAAAGGCGATTCCGAGCATGGCTTGCGGCATGTGGATCCATCGCTTGCAGAATGGATAGAGCGCTGCCAAGAAGACGGCAACCGGCGATAACCAGAGAACAAGGGGAGGGAGTAGGACGAGGAGACTTGCGGCGATCACCAACAACAGTCCAAGTAAGCTAAAGGCATGGCGGTACGATAATTCGCCCGAGGCCAAGGGTCTGGTTTTAGTGCGGGTGACCTGCCGGTCGAACGACTGATCGGCCAAGTCATTGAGGATCACACCAGCGCTTCTCATCAAAAACGATCCGATGACAAAAATAACGAGTAGGAGAAAGGGAGGAAGGCCATGCGAGGCTAGGACTAACGCCCAAAGCGTCGGCAGGAGAAGTAAATAGGTACCGGTTTGGTTGGGCAATCGGATCAAGCGGGCAAATGCCGACCATGGAATTCCCGAGGAAACCGAGGAAGATGACATTACTGGAGTCGACATGGAGCGACCTTAGCCCAGTGAGAAAAGGGCTGTCAATGCGCCGTTCACGGTTGTGGGGTCCGGATGAATTGGGTATAACCACCACGTGAAGACACCTCATTCGGGCCGGATCAGTTCTGTTCGGTGGCGCCATATTGCGATGGGTTGCCTGCTTCTGGCGCTCGCTCCATTGGTCTCCGGTTGTTTCTTGTCGAAACAGAAGACGGTACCGGCCAACACCCAACCGATCGCGCTTACGCCGGCCATCTGGTTTTCACCGAGTGCCACAGGGGCCAGTCTGTCCTATCGTAACGCCTGCGGTGAAGAGGCGGCCTATCCGCTCGCTGAACCATTCATCGAGGTCCTGCCGAGGAAGTTGAAGCCGGTCTTCTCGGACATCACGACCCATAGTCAGCCGGAGGAAGCCATCGCTTCGGAGGGTGTGATCGAAGTCGGGATTGGGCTGAAGCGCATCGATCTTGCTATTCCCGACAAGGCAGCGGGAAACTATCCAGCCAAAGTCACGATTGGGGTAGAAATGATCTTTCTCGCTCGTGACGGCACATTACTCTTCAACAAGAAACTGCAAGGTATCGGACTGGGAATGGTCGAGGCCACCGATCAATTGTGCGAGATCCGAGGGATCGATGCGGTTGTGCAGAGTGCTCTTGACGCCGTGGCCGAAGACTTGGCCAAAGAGGTGGCGAACTCGGTACAGATTCGAGACTATGCCGCACAACGCGAGACGTGGCTCGTGAGGGCACATTCCCGGTCATATGGAATTCCCCCCATGGATTATTCTCGATCTCTTCCCGAACCGGTCGTAGTTCCAGAGCCTCCATCAGCTCCTGTCGTGGCGGCGCAGACTCCGGTTTTGCTCAGCTTCCGTGCCATCATCAGAGAAGAAAACCGCGATCAGGTTTTGCAACCGGATGAGTCGGTCATGGTCGAGGTCGAGGTGAAGAACGAGGGCTCCGTCGAAGCCAAAGATGTGAAGGTCATCATCGAAGGGAAATCGGAATTGGTTGCGCTCTTTCCTAAGGAAATTGCACTTGGCGTCCTCCAGCCAGGTGAAGTCAGACGGACATCCGTCACCAAGCAGATCTCTGGGACTGCACAGGGATTGTATGGAGAGTTGGTATTGAAAGTCCGCACCGCGACGCCGCTTGTCTCTGCGCCCCCCACCAAGATTTTTGCCTTCAGCATGAGACCGAGGAATGCCGATGTTGCAGAAGTGCTCGATGTCGATCATGTAGCCCCAACCCTGGCGGCCTTTAGGCAGCCGAAGGGGATTGCCATTACGATCGGGATTGAGAAGTTCGGCCATGACCAGATGCCGCCGGTGAAATACGCTGGTCGCGATGCAGAAGTCATGACTGAGTATCTGCGCACTATTGAGGGAATTCCAGTCGAGCGCGTGCGCTTGTTGCTCAATGAACGAGCGCTGAAAAGCGACCTCGAAGACGCGTTTGAACAGTGGCTGCCCAAGCGAGCAGATCCGCAGACCGTGGTCTACATCTTTTTCGCGGGGCGTGCTTTTGTGGATGGGGTCACCGGAGCCGTCTCGCTCGCTCCGTATGATGGAACGAGCGCCATGCCCAATGAACTGTATCCTGTTCGGCGATTACAAGAGACGCTCAATAAGCTTCCGATCCAACGGGCTATCCTGTTCTTTGACGTGTCGGCGGATCCTATGCCGGGAACAGACCTCGCATCGGGTGCAACTCCAGATTGGGGATCAGGAGTGGGCCGTGAACGAAAAGATCGCGACATGTGGATGGTCGGAAACCGAGGTCTTCAAGAGGCGCATACCTATGAGCCAGGGAAACATGGCCTCTTCACCTATTATCTTTTACGAGGGCTTCAGGGCCTCGCCGATGTGGATCGAGATGGGACAGTGATTGCCGGGGAACTCTGTACCTATGTGCGTGGGCAAGTCGCCCGTGTTGCGCGGGAACAGTTCGGCAATAAGCAAGATCCGATCTGCCTGCCGCCGATGGGGCTTGAGGCGATGGTCAGAATTCACCCGTTGGCCAAGGGGAATAATCCCAAGCCCGCACCGGTTACCAAGCCGGCAGCTCCACAGGGGACTCCATCACACGGCCCTTCACTGTCGATTCCTGGCCCGACACGCATTGGGCCATAATCGAAACGAGCCGAAACACTTCATTGACAGTTTGCGAAGTTGGCCGTTATCATGGCCCCTGCAATCGGTGTGTCACCTGCCTTGTCTCGTAAGGATGCCGGCGTAGCTCAGTTGGTAGAGCAGCGGTTTCGTAAACCGCAGGTCGCCCGTTCAATCCGGGTCGCCGGCTCCATCCTTTCAAGCAGTTATGGGAACAACGTTACCAGAGGAGGCAGGTGTTAATAGCGTGTTAGTTTCGAGGTAGGTATTTAACTTTCTTGCAGCGTGAAGCAGGTCTTTCCTCAATCGCGTTATACCGTTTCCACATCTTATCGGACTTGTGACCCACGATCTGCATGGCCGTGGCCGTGTCGATGCCAGCCCGTCTCAGATTGGTGGCTGCACAATGCCGCAAGTCATGGAATCGAAAGTCTGGAATATGGGCTTCCTTTAAAGCAGTCTTAAACGCTCGCTTAATACCCTTTAGAGGCTTCTCGTCCTAGAGACCCCCGGCCATCATCCCGATCAGCTTGTGGGCGTGAAGGAACTTGAGGGTGGCCTAACCGTTGAGGGCAGGGCACGTCCGGCTTGTATCGAACCAACGAACCTCAGCTTAGTATGGTCATCCACCGGGTGGCTTTTTAGTTAGTTCGGCCTCATTATCCATTTCTCGTCTTAATTTGAGGTAATTCTTACCGAGTTCGGTTATTCGAAAGTGATCATTCAAGTTGCCTCGGCTCTCTCGCTGCATTGCGACGATTCCCTTACCTTCAACATGGTCAATCAAGCCAAAGGATCGTAGTCTCACAAGCTCTTGTTCGAAAGTCCATGGCACGCTATCGAAGACATATGGATTTCCTCTGTCTAAGGCTTCCAAATGACCCAGTTCAAACTTGCCGATAAAATTTGCGATGAAAAAGCGGAGGAACTTAATTTCTTGCGCCTGTGCATCCTGACGCGACTTGATGCCACTGATCTCCTGCGCCGTTTTGGCCTCTGACACGCCTAAGTCTTGGATCACATTACGAATACTACCGCAGGCAGAGTGCACAGCAGACATGTGATCATCATC
The DNA here is from genome assembly GCA_964579525.1 of uncultured Nitrospira sp. Taxonomy (GTDB): domain Bacteria; phylum Nitrospirota; class Nitrospiria; order Nitrospirales; family Nitrospiraceae; genus Nitrospira_D. The sequence continues at coordinate 4,484 of CAZOHW010000368.1, forward strand.
GCTTCGAGACCATTTATATGTTGCCGTCATGACACCGGATAAATCTGTGGGGATTCTTACCGCATCGGCTTGATGCAAAATGAAGGTGCGCGAACGGCCCAATCGTCCCATGAACAATCCCAGTTCAAAGATCACGTTATCACGTGGGCCGAACATTTGGCTTTCACGGCTATTCACGAGGTCATCAGGCGTAAAGATAAGAATGGCGAAGTCAAACCGAGAAATCGAATTCATCAGCGTTTCAATATATGTACTTCCGAGCCCAAAAAACCCTTCATTCCAGATAGTAACCTGAACGTCTTGGGTTAACGAATCTCTGACTGCCTGTGCAAACGCTAATCC
>CAZOHW010000369.1:0-4812 GCA_964579525.1 uncultured Nitrospira sp.
CAAGTGCAAAGATTGGCTACGTGCCAAGCGTCCGGGACAGGGTCAGTATGACATCGATGTTGATGAGGCACTCGATCACCATCACCATGTGGCGGAAGAGCGGACTCCGGAACGGTTGCTGTCCCAACAGCAGGTGGCACAAAAGCTTGAGTTGGCGATTCAACGATTGCCGCCTCTGTATCGTGAAGCCTTTGTCCTCAAACACGTCGAAGGGCTCAGTTATGAGGAGATGGAAACGATCTTAGGTGTGAGCAGCGATACATTGAAGATGCGGGTCTATAAAGGCCGCCTCCAACTGAGCCGGGAATTAGTGGCGCTCGATCCGGCTCAATAGCAATTGACGAATGATGCGGTGCAGCCATGGATGAACAGGAACTGCTGATCCAACGGTTCTTAGACCAGGACCTCAGCCCCGACGAACGAATGGCCTTTCTACGAGCAGTCGATGCCGATTCGAAACTACGCCGTCAGTGGCTCAATGTGGAACGGGTGATGACAGAGGTGGCTCATCTACGGAGGATCGTGCCATCGGCCAGATTTTTCAGCGAGATGAAGCAGAAGCTGGAACCGCCTCCATTCGGTTTGTGGCAGCGGCTCTGGGCGACAGTGATCGCACCGCGTACGTTGGAATGGAATGTGGCTGGCGCACTTGCAGCGGCTTGTATCGCTATCGTGGCGGTGGGCGGACTCTTCACGCTGGTACCGGAGCGAATCGTGGAGGTGCCGGTCGCCGCTGGTTCGGCCCAAACTGTTGCAGTGGTCGCAAACCAGGAGACAAAAGTGTTTGTTCGGTTGGTACTGCTCCAGCCAGGTGCCCATTCGGTGTCTGTCGCGGGGGACTTCAACGGCTGGAATCCTGCGCAAACACCTTTAGAACGGTCTGATGGCGGAATGTGGACCGCCACTATTCCTCTGAAGCCAGGCCGCTATCAGTATATGTTTGTGATCGACGGCAAACAATGGATTGCCGATCCGCTTGCAGCTGAGGAAGAGACTGACGGATTTGGGGCGCAGAATGCGGTGCTCGATGTGGCGATCTAGTCAGAAGCACGACTCTCTTGCAAGGAACGTGAGCCTCTATTACCCTCTCGCCTATGCGATGCGAGTTGAGGTCAACACGAGTTGTTGCGCCGACTTTCCTCTTAGCCCTCCTGATCCTGCTGAATGGACTTTGGAGCTGTGCCAAAGCAGTCAAACCGGAGGCACCTCATCCGACTCCAGAAGGGATACGGTTTACGTTGCTGGTGCCGGGAGCCAAGCATGTGGCCCTGGTGGGATCATTCAACAACTGGGCGAAGACGGCAACGCCGATGAAGATACAGACCGGGGGCTTGTGGTCTGTGGTCGTGCCGTTGAAGCAAGGGGAGCATACCTTCATGTACCTGATTAATGGGGTGCAATGGATCACGCCGCCGCACGCGGAGGATTTTGTGACGGATGGGTTCGGACAAATCAATGGTGTTGTAGTGGTGCGATAAGACGATGATTAAGACAGCCACGATACGGAGTCTGATGATGAGCGTGGCCCTGGTCTGTTGCGTCGGATCAGCCGCAGCAGAGTCGCTCTCGCCTCAGGATCGAGATGAAATCAATCGGCTTCGTACGGCTCAAGGCCATTCACAAGAGGATATCGCACCGTTGCTCGACCAGGTGAACAAGGCCGGTGCAAAGGGCCTCCCGATGGACTCCCTGGCGAACAAGGTGAAAGAGGGACTCGCGAAGGGAATCGAACCCAAGCGGATCGACACAGTGTTACGCCACATGACCTCTCGTCTTGAGTCTGCTCACGACCTATTGAAAGAGGCAAGTTCTCGTGGGATGGAGGAGGGCAATCATCATCGTGCGGTGGAAACAATGGCGGAAGCCCTTGCGCGAGGTACGACGGTAGACGAAGTACGTGAACTCACTCGACTGTCGCAGGATGGTCGACACAAGGCGACGCAAGAGGATCTCGCGGCTGGCGCCAAGAGTCTGGCCGTGATGAAGGAAGGTCGAATTCCTTCAAAGGAAGGAACAGCTTTGGTCGGTGAGGGGATCAAGCAGGGGTATCGTCCATCTGAACTGTTGGATCTCAGCCGAGAAGTGAAACGCCGTGGGTCGGAGTTTCATGAAGGCCGTGCCAGTCTCAAGACGCTTCACGAGCAGGTGAGCCGAGGAGAACGCGGAGACCGATTGTTCCGCGAGGATCATAGCGGATCAGGTGGCAGCGGAGATCATGATCGCGGCGGGCATGGAGATCGGGGAGACCGAGAGAATATGTCACGAGACCGACATGAACGGCAACCTGGTGGTGATCGACCCGACCCTGTTGAGCGACCCGATAAATTTGATCGTCCAGAGCGGTCAGATCATTTCGGTAGTGGGCGGGACCGCTAGTTCACCGACGCACTGCCTACCAGTCTATAGTTGAATCTCATCTTGTGGACGAAGTCATCCCTCTTAATTGCCTGTTTAGACAGGGAAACGCAACGATCCTGTATACTTACCGCGTATAAGCATTCTGCCGATGTTGAAACGATGAACCGATACTATATCTACACTCAGAAGGAGGATTGAATGAAGGCAACGATAGGGTTTATTGGTGGGGCGATTGTGTTCTTGACCAGTATGGCTTATGCGCAGACAGAAACTCCGATGATCGATCAACGGCAGATGAATCAAGAACAGCGGATCGATCGAGGCATTGCAAGCGGTCAGTTGAACCAGCGGGAGACTGCCCGCCTCGACCGGGAGCAAAACCGTATCGATCGAATGGAAAATCGGGCGAAAGCTGATGGAGTTGTGACAAGACGCGAACGGGCACGAATCGGCGCAGCAGAAGATCGCGCCTCTCAACACATCTATCGAGAAAAGCACGATCGGCAGGGTGCGCGGCATCGTTGATCGTGAAATAGTCCAGGGGCTGGAAGGGCGCCGGCGATATGTATCGCGGCGCCCTTTTAGCCGAATACGTACTCTCCTGTTTGCCTCAGCATTTCGTATGGATGAAGGACCCTGCTAAAATACCAGGATGGAAGTTATTGCGACGCACGCCAACGCGGATTTCGATGGCCTCGCCTCGATGGTTGCCGCGAGGAAGCTCTATCCAGGAGCTAAACTGGTTTTGCCGGCTGGTGCACAGGAAACCGTTCGTCAGTTTCTCTCCGTTCATGATCTCGACCTCACCAAGCTGAAAGACCTCAATCTTGCTGTAATCACCAGATTGATTCTGGTCGATACCCAAGAGGCCGATCGTATCGGCACGCTCAAGACCTGTCTCGAAAATCGGAAAGTCGATATCGTCGTGTTCGACCACCATGTGGACGCCGACTCGATCGTGGCCGCTCACGCAAAACAGTCCGTGATTGAACCGGTCGGATCCACAATTACGGTCCTCATTGAACAACTCAAACAGCGCCACGTTGCTGTGACGCCGTTCGAAGCGACGGTGATGGCCTTAGGCCTTTATGAAGAGACCGGATCGTTTCTCTTTGCTTCCACCACAAGCCGCGATTTTGAGGCAGGTGCGTTCCTCGCCGAAGCCGGCGCGGATTTGAACATCGTGACGGATGTGTTGCGCCATCCGCTCAATCCTGATGCCGTCGCGCTCTTAAATGATCTGTTGGAGCATAGCGAGGTCCATTACTTGGAAGGGAGAAAGGTTCTTGTCGCGACCAGCACGATTGATCGCCGACATGGGGAAGCCGCTGGTGTGGTCCACCAGCTGGCTGAGATGCAGGATATCGATGCAGTCGTGGTGGCGGTGATGATGGACGATCGAGTGCAAGTGATTGGACGAAGTCGACGCCCAGAAATCGATGTCGGCTGGATCGCGCGGGAGTTTGGCGGGGGCGGCCACGCCGTGGCGGCAGCCGCCAGCGTGAAGGGACAGACGCTCTCGGAAGTAAAAGAGAACGTTGTTCGGTTGCTGAACACACAATACCGTCCGACTCTGCTGGCTCAGGACGTCATGACGCGCCCAGTCAAAACGATTCATGTGGATACCACTGTCACTGACGCAGAACAACGGATGACGGCCTATGGGTTGAACGTCTTTCCAATCTTGGATGGACAGGACCATTACGCCGGGATTGTGAGCCGAGAGTTGATTCAGAAAGCCTTGTTTCATCGGCTTGGCAAGATAGCAGTGCGGGACATCATGCAGACTGATGCTTATACCGCGCAACCCTCTGCGCCCTTTCATGAAATCGAAACGACCATGATCGAGCGGAATCAGCGGTTCGTTCCTGTCCTGGACGGAACGAAGATTGTGGGGGTGATCACGAGAACGGATCTGCTGCGCACCTTGCACGACGATGTCTTGAAGAATGCACGGAAGAGGACGATGGGCTCCGGCGAAGGGGAGCCTGAAGTGGCAGGGCCTCGCCGAAACGTGAAGGGGCAGTTACAGCGTCGCTTACCACGTCGTCTCGTGACTTTGGTGGAAGAAGCTGGTCAGTTGGCTGACCGCTGTGCAGTGTCGCTCTTTGTTGTCGGCGGCTGTGTGCGAGATCTGTTGCTGGACATTGAGAACCTGGATTTGGATCTCGTCGTCGAAGGCGATGGCATCAGCTTCGCACGCAAGCTGGCGGACATACTCCACGCGAGGGTCAAGGTGCATGAGCGATTTGGGACGGCAGTGCTGCTGCTGCCTGATGGTTATAAACTCGATATCGCCACGGCGAGAACGGAATATTACGAGTATCCCACGGCGTTACCAACCGTCGAGCACAGCTCGATCAAGAAAGATCTTTACCGCCGTGACTTCACGATCAATGCCTTGGCGGTTCGGTTGAATGGAAAGGGCTTCGGCGATGTGCTGGATTTCTACGG
>CAZOHW010000370.1:0-4791 GCA_964579525.1 uncultured Nitrospira sp.
GGGTATGACTGGAGCCAGCTCGTCACCAATGCACTTGCAATTCCCGCCTTCGCGCGCAAGTACGGGTTCTCCTGCAACGTCTGTCATGTGCCCGGATTTCCTAAGCTTAACGACACCGGGAATATCTTCCGGGATCAGGGCTACCAACTTGATTCTGAACATGATCTGCCTACCTACGAAGGCATCTCCATGGGGTACATTCCGATCTCGTTCCGCACGACGGTGGGCTGTCAACGGGCAAGCGTCAGGACCGACGGTAGGGGTGTGACGAGCGGCGGAATCGGCTTCACCGGATTGGATATTCTCAGTTACGGGACGCTCCATCGCAACATCGCATTTGGGGTTGTGTACACACCAGGGCTAGGGAGTGCCGGATTCGTCGAGACTGGTGTCAGTGACAGTGATCTGGAGTCGGCCTTTGTCCGGCTCATGAGACTAGAACGATTCGTGGGGGTCAAGAGTAATCCCGGTGAGTACCTCCTCAACCTGAAGGTTGGGAAGTTCGAGTTGGATGTCCCCTTCAGCGAGAAACGCAGCCCGACTCTGAATACGCCGTTCGTCCTGTATCACTATCTGCCGGGCACCCCCTACACGGCGACCATCAGCGGCACGTCCACTAGTTCCTATCTCAATCCCAACTCCTTTGCCATCGGCGAAAACCAGCCCGGGCTCGAACTCATCGGGATCAAAAAGACAGCCGCGACCGACGGCTACTTTCGATACAGTCTGGCCGCACTCACCACGAACGCGTTCTCGGGACCTCTCAGCGGATGCAGCGCTGGGACGACCTGTGGTACCGGAGGTCGCAATGTCAATTTCTATGGCCATATGACGCAGTCGCTTGGCGGCTATGGCATTGTCACGGGCCACCGGGTCGGCCTGTTTGGGGCTTATGGCACGGCTCCCACGGTCGTCAATGCCACCTGCCCGAGCTGTCAAGCGGTTGCCCACTCCCGGCAACCGCTTCACCGCGTGGGAGGCGACTTCAGTCTCACCTTTGATGGGCAATGGAACTTATTCGGCGCGCTGATGTATGGCAACAACAGCAAGTACCTCTTTTCGTCCAAAGGCATCGCCAATGCCCAGCGAGCGGCCTTCAATATCGAGAAGCTCTCGATTGTCGGTCGAGATTACCACAGCGAGGAACATGTGGTGGGGTATTGTATTTGACAGTTCAACAGGTGAGGTGACGTGGAGTGGCTGCGTATATCGTGGGTACACGATCGGTCTGATCGGCAGGCTGACGGGCGTGGTCCGGGATTCCTCGATAGCTTGATCGGTGGCGCTATTGTCGCATGGTTGTATAACCGGCTGGTCTTCCGAAGCCTCTGTATCCATGAGCGAATGACCGCGCTTGCACAGAGGACGCTCTTCGCTTCAGGTCAACCATCACGCGCGACTCAATCCAAGGGAAACCACATACGTTCTTCGGTGGCATGGCGGAACTGTTACCACATCAACTGACTCCAATGGGGGTGAAGCATGTTCGCGTATTTTTTGAACCGTCCCTTACCTCCCAGCCTCGAGGGATTGGCTGACCTTGCACTCGATCTGCCCTGGACGTGGAGCCATGCCACGGACCGACTGTGGGAAGTACTGGATCCCGAGGCATGGAAGCGTACCGGCAATCCTTATTATATTCTACAGAACGTCTCTCAGGCTCGTCTGGACGAGGCTGCGGCGGACCCTGCCTTTCAGGAGCAGCTTCGGAACTGGGTGACACAGCGGCAGGCCTATCAGCAAACCCCCGGCTGGTTTAGTCGCGAGCAGCCAAATCAGGGATTGAAAGGCATCGCCTATTTCAGCATGGAATTCGGATTAGGGGAGGCGCTTCCCATTTATTCAGGGGGCCTGGGAATTTTGGCAGGCGACTTTCTCAAAGCAGCGAGTGACCTTGGCATACCTGTGACGGGAATCGGACTCCTTTATCAACAGGGCTACTTTCGACAAATGCTGGATCCGGACGGCCGACAAGGCGAGGCTTTCCCCTACAACGACCCGATGACGCTGCCGATTATGCCAGTTGCCAATCGCGAAGGAGACTGGCTGAGAGTCCACCTCAACTTACCCGGCCGTTCGATCGTTCTACGGGTCTGGCAGGCACGTGTAGGGAAAGTGACGCTGTATCTGCTCGATAGCAATGATCCGCTGAATCACCCTCCCGATCGCGGTATCACGGCTCATCTCTACCCCTCGGAACCCAGGTCGCGCTTGATCCAAGAGATCATCCTAGGCGTAGGAGGATGGCGCGTGCTCGAAGACCTTGGCATCAATGTGGAGATCTGTCATCTGAACGAAGGGCATGCCGCGTTTGCGGTACTCGCGCGCGCATACAGCTTCATGCGTCAGACTGGGCAGCCATTCTCAGTGGCACTATGCGCAACCAGGGCTGGAAACGTCTTCACCACGCATACGCCGGTCGAAGCTGCCTTCGATCGATTTTCACCGGAGTTAATTCGCCCCTATGCAGCTGCATTCGCTGATTTGATATGCGTGCCGCTCGACGAGCTGTTAGCCCTGGGCCGCAAAGATGCAGGTAATCGGGACGAACCCTTCAACATGGCCTTTCTGGCCATGCGCGGAAGTGGCTCTGTCAATGGCGTCAGCCGACTCCACGGAGCGGTCAGCCGAGGGATTTTTCAACCGCTCTTTCCTAACTGGCCTCAGTGTGAAGTTCCAATCGGACATGTGACCAATGGCGTCCATGCTGCTTCCTGGGACTCTCAGAAAGCGGATACACTCTGGACACGCACCTGCGGTGTAGACCGTTGGCGGGGCAACCTTGAGGACGTGCGCTCGTCCATCGAGCAGGTCAATGATGAAGATCTGTGGGCGCTCCGTGCATCACACAGGCAGGCATTGATTCGCTATGCGCGCCAACGCCTGGTTCGCCAAATGCAAGAACGCGGCGCGCCGCCAGCACAGGTTCAACAAGCTGAACACATTCTGAATTCCAACACGCTCATGATGGGATTTGCTCGACGATTCGCGATGTACAAACGGCCGACCCTCTTGCTGCACGACCCGGATCGGCTCGCCCGTATATTGTGCAATCTAGAATGGCCCGTCCAATTGATCGTCGCAGGAAAGGCACATCCGCATGACGACGAAGGCAAACGCCTCGTCCAGGAGATGACCCGCTTCGCTGCGCGGTCCGACGTGTGGAGCAGTGTTGTTTTCTTGGAGGACTACGATATCGCACTCGCCCAATATTTGGTCGCCGGCATCGATGTCTGGCTCAATACTCCCCGGAGGCCTTGGGAAGCCTGCGGGACCAGTGGGATGAAGGTGCTCGTCAACGGCGGCCTGAATTTATCAGAGCTGGATGGATGGTGGGCTGAGGCCTATGCCCCGGATGTCGGCTGGGCGCTCGGAGATGACCGAGAGCATCATGAACCAGAATATGATGCAGCGGAAGCTACCTCGCTATACAAGCTGTTGGAGCAGCAAGTCATCCCGGAGTTTTATGATCGGGATCAAGCAGGCATCCCCCGCAGGTGGCTGAGGCGCATCAGATGCAGCATGTCCCGTCTGACACCTCAATTCAGCAGTAATCGAATGGTACGTGAATATGTGGACACGATCTACACCCCGGCTAGTGCGTCACTGAAACATCGTCTTAACAATGGAGGGAAACTGGCGGTTGAATTAGAAACGTGGCGTGCGCGGCTGCGAGAAAGTTGGAGGGGAATTCACTTCGGCGACTTGCATGTCACCGGGACAGATTCCTCGTGGCACTTCACCGTGCAGGTCTATTTGGGAGATGTCGATCCGGAATGGGTCCAGGTGGAATTGTATGCTGATCCACTGCTTGAACATGACCAGCCTCTACGCGTTGTGATGCAGAGGCGGCAAGCGATTTTCGGAACTGTCAACGGCTACATATTTGAGGCAGATTGCCAGATTAGTCGCCCAGCGGATCATTTCACGGCCCGTATCGTACCCTTCCATCCAGAAGCCAATGTGCCGATCGAAGAGCAGCTGATACTGTGGCAACGCTGACTCCATGTTGAGAGAACGCTAAGCGGAATGATGATTCATGTTCGTCGACACCTCGTGAAGGCTCATGCCATCTTTCATTGGAGAACGGCTATCCCTGGGCTGAGAAAGAAGGGACTCCTACTCCCTTAGGAATCACGTGGCTGAAAGACGAACAGGCGGTAAACTTTTCCCTGTACTCCAAACACGCTACCGCGGTGACATTGCCACCTGGCTCAATGGGGGGCCACTGCGCATGGCCGATCTTCGTGGGAAGGTGGTGATGGTCGAGTTCTGGACATTCGGGTGTTACAACTGTCGAAACGTGGAGCCCTATGTAAAGCAGTGGCACCAGCAGTACAAGGATCAGGGTTTCGTGGTCATCGGTGTGCATTCACCGGAATTTTCACATGAACGAGAGATCGAGAACGTGAAGCGATACATGAAGGAACATGACATTCGCTTCGCCGTACCCATCGATAACGATTTCTCGACCTGGAATCGGTACGGCAACCGCTATTGGCCGGCCATGTACCTGATCGACAAGAAAGGAATCATTCGCTACGTCAAAATCGTCGAGGGGGGCTATCACGAAACTGAGCGGCAGATTCAAGCCTTGTTAGCGGAAGGCTGATAGTCAGCGCCGGCCGTCATACCAGACGGAAAGGTGCTTTTTATCTTGTAGCGTTTTTTTGGGTAGGAAGAAGATGCGGAAGATCTGGGCGGCGATCTCGCGGCTTGAGTAGAGCGAAATTTTTCGGGAGGATGTTTTAAGTGGGTGCCTGGTTAAAATGGTGAACCACAGGCCCTGCT
>CAZOHW010000371.1:0-4785 GCA_964579525.1 uncultured Nitrospira sp.
AGACAATTTGGCCCACTTCGGCCGGCAAGCCGAGAGGAAGAATGATGCGTGCACCAATATCAGGGTGTTCGTTGCAGGAGGCCGCCTCGCCCGATGGAAGCATCTGGTCTTCTGAAAATCGATATGATGCCTGGCTGATTTTCCCGATGTCATGCAGGAAGGCTCCCATGGCCAACGACTTTTGCTCGGCGATGGTCAAGTTAAGACGATTGGCCACCAGCGTGGCATAGAAGCTGACACGGCTGGAGTGATTCAGTAAGTGGCGATCCTTGGCTTCCAGGATGTCGGAGAGCAGCGGCAGCAACTCCCGGCTTTCCTCGGTTGGTTGTCTGCCGATCGCAAAGTAACCGGTTTTCAGTGTCTCCCAGGCCCGGGCACTCTCCTGCTCGGTTCCCCATAATCCCGAAGACGAGCTGAGAAACTCTCTGATGAAATCCAGGCGCTGCTTTTTCTCAAGCGTCTGGTTGATGAGCGTGATCAGCTCAGTGACGTTAAACGGCTTGAGCAAGTAGCCGGCTGCGCCATGGCGGATCCCTTCCATGGCCGACTTGAGACTTCCATAGCCGGTGATGATGATGACTTCAACATCCGCATGGTCATGTTTGATGTCCTGGAGGAGATCAATGCCTTGCCGATCGGGAAGTTTCTGATCCAGTGTAATGAGATCGACGGGCTGTTCGTTCAAGATATTGAGCGCGTCTTGGGCGTTGTCCGCAGAACGAATATTGAAGAATGGGCGCAGGATGACTTTGAGGGCATCGCGCGGGCCGGCCTCATCGTCAACGACTAATACCGTCGGTTTTGTCCTGGTCGCGTCGTCTGCGCTTATGATGCTCATAGTGCTCATCTACCCCCAACTACGTATTCTGTCAAGCAAAACTCATTCCGTTTCCGGCACTTAGCGATCCATTGTCTACAGGAAGGGGGGCGCCTACGTAAAGGAACTATATGTAGTTCTCTTGAACGGAGGTCTACATAGCAGCTGGAGTGAAAGAATGCACGTGACGTGGGATAAATCACGCAATCGATTGGAACGGTGTGTTATTCCTGCACTACCGGCTCCGGCTCTTGGCTTGGGCCGTTGTCCGACCGGCCGATACCGAGGGTGTCCATGCGGTACTTGAGCATGCGGCGGCTGATTCCGAGAAGATTGGCGGCATGCGTCTGCACATAGTTGGTTCGCTTGAGCGCGTCCAGGATGATCTCACGTTCAAATTCCATGACGGCTTTTTCAAGGGACATTCGACCGGCCAGCGTGTCATCACGCAGCGAAGAGGAGCGTGAGTCGCTTTTCAGAATGGTGGGCAAATGTTCTGGAGTGATTTGACTGGCATTCTGGGACCAGATAAAGGCCTGCTCGATGATGTTCTCCATCTCCCGGACATTTCCCGGCCAAGGATAGCGGGTCAGGAGTTCCAACGCCTCTTTGCCAAACTCGATATGCGGGCGCTTCTCTTCTTCCACCCGTTTAGCCAGAAAATGTTTGGCCAGCAGCGGCACGTCTTCACCTCGCTCGCGCAAGGGGGGGAGATAGAGCGCGATGACGTTGATGCGATAATAGAGGTCTTCACGGAAGAGGCCCTTCCGGACGAGCTCGTCCAGGTTCTTGTTGGTGGCGGCCACAATGCGAACGTCGACTTTGATGGGCTGCACCCCCCCGATGCGCGTGAATTCCCGTTCTTGCAGCACGCGAAGGAGCTTGGCCTGTGTCATGGCGCTGAGGTCGCCGATCTCATCGAGGAAGAGCGTGCCGGTGTTGGCAAGCTCAAACTGTCCTACCCGGCGTGCCGTGGCATCGGTAAACGAGCCTTTTTCATGGCCGAATAATTCGCTTTCGATCAAGGTCTCCGGCAAAGCGGCGCAATTCAAAGCGATGAACGGCCGCTCTCGCCGCGCACTGTTGTAGTGGAGGGCCTTGGCGACCAACTCTTTTCCCGTTCCACTTTCTCCGGTGATCAAGACTGTGGTGCGGCTGTCGGCGACCTGTTCGATTTTGGCGTAGATTTCCTGCATGCCCTGGCTTTTGCCGATCAAGTTGTGGAACGCGTAGCGCTGGACGACCTGGGCGCGCAGCTGTTTGACCTCGCGTTCCAATTCCTGTGAATTGAGCGCACGGTCGACCACAATACGCAGTTCTTCGACATCGAAGGGTTTCGAGAGGTAATCCGCCGCGCCGAGTTTCATTGCATCCACGGCGGTTTTGACCGATTTCGTGCCCGTCAGCATGATGATGGGCGTCATCTTGCTTTCGGACCGAAGCGTTTGAAGGACGGCGAGTCCGTCGGTGCCTGGAAGAATGACGTCGAGCAGAACGAGGTCCGGTCCTTCTTTACGAAAGACATCGAGCCCCTCTTGGGCGTCCGCCGCCTGAAAAATGTCGTACGAGGGCTCCAACACCATCTTCAGAGAGGTGCGAACCCGCGCTTCATCATCGATTAAGAGAACCCGTTTTTTGCTCGTCGAATTATCCACAGCGCTCCTATCCATACTCACGACAGGGACGGCAGGTTGATCCGAAACCTGGTGCCGGTGCCTTCCGTGCTGTGCACCTGAATCTCGCCCCGGTGTTCCTGAATAATCTGATGGGCGATGGTCAGCCCCAATCCAGTTCCTTCGTTTTCACCGCTGGTGTGCTTCGTGGTGAAAAATGGATCGAAGATGTGTTCCAGATTCGCGGCGGAAATGCCTTCCCCCGTATCTTCAATTTCCACCTGGACCCACACTTGTTCGTTGGCCTTCACGAGTCTGTTGGTTCTGACCCGTAGAAAGCCGCCCCGTTCTCCCATCGCGTCCATGGCGTTGAGGAGCAGGTTCAAGAGGACCTGCTTAATTTGTTGACGGTCTAACATGACACGAGGAAGCTCGGACGCCAACTCTTTTTCGATCTTGATCCCTCGGCTGTCCGCCTTCACCTCTATAAAGTAGAGGCAGGACGACACGATGTCGTTCAAGTCCTCATCCGTGAGCTTCGGTTCCATGTATCGGGCATAGTCGAGGATCTCTTGAATGAGCCGTTCAATTCGATGGACGTCGTCGAGCACGACCTTGCTGAAATCTCGGATGAATTCCTGGTCATCCTTCCGTTCGGGAGCCAGTTGGATGAAGGTTTTGATGGAGGTCAAAGGGTTCCGGATCTCATGGGCAAAGCCTCCGGCAATGATTTCCAATGAGCGCAAGCGGTCCGTCCGTCGCATCAAGGTCTGTGATTGATGGAGGTCTTCGTACACCAGGATGGAATCCAACGCATTGGCCGCGTTCTGCGCCATGGCGTTCAGCAGTTCCATACGATCCGGCGAAAATCTGTCCGTCTGAGCCGATGAATTGAGCAAGACAAAGGCGATCAGCTTCCCTTTGTTGATAAGCGGAATGGCGGCTGTTGCGAGAAGGCTCTCCAGCGCTACGGAAATCGCCTGGACGGTCCCGTGGCCGGTTTGGTGGTCGAACCTGATTGTGGAAAAGATCTGTTGCTGTTCCGAGAGATGTCGCACGAGCGGATGTTCGTGCGGGATGGTCGAGGGGGAGGAAGTCGAATGTCCCGATCCCTGAACCAACAGGCGGCGAAAGCGTTCCTGTTCCCGATCGACGAGATACAGGGAGCCTTCCTGGCATCGCGTGACCTCGGATAAGCCGGAGAGTATCCGCTCGGCGATGGTCGACAAGTTCGTGATATGCCCCATGTCCCGCGCGAATTGTGTCAGGCGTTGCAAGGACTCGGATCCTGATTGGGACAACACATGATGTGGGATGACCGGGTCCGTCATAGAGCAAGATCAGTAGCGAACGCCTCGTGCCGACACATGAGGCGGTGTGTGGAATGGCGATGCTGAGGTGTGGCTGTCACCAGCGGCGAGTATACACGTCGGGCGCAGTTTCAGCCAGCGGATTTGCCCTTCCGGGCGACGGCGATGAGAAGCTGGCCGTCGAGAACCGGACGAACGTGGATCGGTGAGACACCGGCGTGGGTGAGCAACTGGGCGAGGTCATTCCGTTCGTAACGGTGGAGAAGACCATGGCGAAGCGCTTCCCGTACACGGCCGAGATAGTGGAGCACAATTTGGCCGGGCGCGATGAATTCATCCTGCCCGGTTGCGCGCAAGTGGCGGCGATACAGTCTTGACAAATCGGTGTGCGGCTGGAAGCAGGTCATGATGAGGGTGCCCTGTGGAGCCAGTAACCGGGACGCCTGGCGGAGAGCGTTGAGCGGGGAAGGGCTAAAACAAAGGGACAAATGGCAGACAATCCTCATAAATGACCCTTCCATAAAGGGAAGGGCAGAGTCCCACTCAAACGGTATCCAATGGGTGTCCAATAAACCGGCCTCTGGAGCGGGGGAAGAAAACGCGCCTGCTATTTCTCGCTGAAATGCGCTCAGAGATCGCTCAGCGATCTTTACGGATTCCAGGGGTTGCCCGAGTCCGACGTAACGGAGAGAAGTGTCCGGCGGTCCACTGCGGTGTGTCAGTGCATAGGCCTGGTTGGTCAGGATCATTCGGGCTAAGTCGCCCTGTCCGCATCCCACATCGAGAATGGCCGAGCCTGGTTCGAGGGGAAGCAGCCGGCGATGGAGGTCCTCTTTCAGGTTCCAATAGTCGTGAAGGTTGCCCAGTTGAGGCAGTTGAGCCAGGTGAGCGAGCCAGAGGGCGTCTCTGGTTGCTTGAGAGACGTGATGCCGAATACGAATGCGTTCATGCTCCAGTTGTTGTTGGCGGCGAATATCGCGGAGTGGCGCGTCACGGATATCCAATGAAGGGCGTTCCTGACTGAAGGTGGAAATCTGTTTATAGA
>CAZOHW010000372.1:0-4783 GCA_964579525.1 uncultured Nitrospira sp.
GTCATAGAGCGCTGCGGCGTGGCAGGCATCCATACCCCCGCTCGGCTCAAGGCACCTGTCGATCCGATCACCGATCGACCAACCGGTCACATCCTCGACATGACCTTCGACCCACCACCCATCGAGTATGCTCAGACTCGGTACTCCATTGACTGCAGCCTTCATGCCACTGGTTCCTGAGGCCTCCATCGGTGGGAGCGGCGTGTTGAGCCACAGGTCCACACCGGCACACAAGAGCTTGGCCAGCGTCATATCGTAATTCGTGAGGTAGGCCACCAAGACTTTTCCCCGCAGCATATCGCGGAGCTCGTGGATCCGGTGAATCACGTTCTTCCCATCCTGGTCGTGCGGATGGGCCTTGCCACTGAAGACAATTTGCAACGCCCCGACCTGCTCCGCAATCTTGGCCAGCCGCTTGATGTCATGAAAGATCAAGGTCCCCCGTTTGTACGCTGCGGCTCGCCTGGCAAATCCGATCGTCAGAACGTCTCGATCGAAGCCAACGTTTGTCTCACGATTCACATAGTCGATGAGCACGCCTTTGGCAACCATGTGCGCATCCCAAATCTCCTGTGTTGGAATGCTGATCGCGTACCGGAGCGAGAGCTGATCGTGCCGCCAGTCCGGAAGGTGTCGATCATAAAGGGCCTGAAGCGACGTCGAGGCCCAGGTAACGGCATGAACGCCATTGGTGATTGAGTGAATCGGATAGCCGGGATAGAGGCTGTGCGAGACTTCGCCGTGCTTCATAGCCACGCCGTTGACAAACCGTGAGCCACGCAACGCCAGCTGCGTCATATTCAAACTGTGGTCATGACCGCAAGCGCTGAGCCACGCGCACCGTTGATCACCCAAGACGCGATGGGCGAGATCGGGAGGAAATTGATCGTGGCCCGCCGGTACCGGCGTATGCGTCGTAAACACACATAGCTCTCGAACGGCATCAATGAGATCAGTAGGGACCCCCTGTTCTAGAGAACGGGACGCAAGCTTTTCCTCCAGTAAGGCGAGCACGAGCAGGGCCGCGTGCCCTTCATTCATATGGAAGCGGCGAATGTGGCTGTGTTCGAGCGCCAGCAACAAGCGGTACACTCCGAATCCCAGCACGATCTCCTGGCAGAGCCGATAGTAATCATCGCCGCCGTAGAGCTGGTCGGTCAGAGTCCTGTCCCACGGCTGATTCTCAGGGAGATCCGTGTCGAGCAGATAGACAGGCACCTCGCCGCCCGACTCGCCCCTGACACGAAACAGCCAAGCCGCAACATGCACTGTACGATTCTCGATGTCGACTGTGACACGCTGCGGAACCGGCTTGCAGAAATCGTTGATCGGCCAGGCGACCGGCTCTTCACGCTGCCAACCCTGTTCGTCCAACCGCTGATAGAAATATCCGCGACGATGCAACAGCGTGACCGCCACCATGGGTATGCCCAGATCCGCGGCAGACCGGATCGTGTCTCCAGCCAGCACACCCAGACCGCCCGCGTAGGTGGGCATATTGGGATCGAGTCCGATTTCCATCGAGAAATAGGCGACCAGCGCATCATCGGACCGGTTTGTCATGTCGCCTGCACCAAACGTTTGATGAGTCGTCGTTCACCACGTACCAGCCGCGGCAGGAAAAAATGCTGGCGTACATGTTCGCACCCCACTCGGCCGAACGCTCCACCAGGGCGCGTGAGCAACTCGAGCACCCATGCCGCGTAGTCTTCAACGCTGTCGATGAGGTCGTGGTGATCAGGCTCGAGAAACCGCATCGCAATCCCCCCAGCCTTTCCAGTCATGACAGTCTTTTCCTTCCAGAGTGCCTCAGACACGATCAATTCGAACCCCTCTCGCAGAGACTTCTGAATCACCACATCGGCTCCTCGTTAGAAGACGTCGCCCCATACTACACTACCCACACCGGCGAGATTCGTGAGGACAAAGAAATCCGGATCATTCGTGGCTTGCTCTATCGCACGATCCAGAATCTCCCGCGATATTCGCTTGGACCACCCCGCAGCGCCGTCCGATTCCTACCTTGTTAAGATCGTCTTTCCTTTTCACATTCGGCGCTCCTTCTACGCTGGTTCTAGGCAGAAGCAGTGATGAGTATTCACGAGTAACAGAACAGTGATGCCCACAGCACTCCCGGTTGAGGAGGCAGTGCAAAGAGAAAGCCGATGGCGAAACGAGGGCTTCCCGCTATCTCTCGGCTGAAAAATGACCACGTTGAAGAAAGGTGAGCGGATGGAGGGGAATCGTGCTGCAGGGAACACATTGCCGCTGTCGGACAAGGCAACAGCGACCATCGTGCTTACCGCGCTACACAGGAAACGTGCGACCCAAAATCTCCCGTTCTGCATCCAGCCAATCCTGCTCGGCATAGCCCTCTCGGCGACCTCGTTCAACATAGAGCTCATAGGCCCGTACCATAATACGGGCATGCAGATCGTCGAACATCGGTTGCTTCTTCGGCGCCGGAGTCTCGCTCGATGGTTTCTCTTGGGTTCGACTGGCTTGGGGAATTGCTGTTGTGTGCTTTGCCTGTTGCTTCGATGTCTGGATTTTCATCGCGGTTCTCCTTTCATGTTTGATCATGCGGATGGGGCACCCACAGACGACTTACGACGAGGCAGCTACAAGAAACGGTGTGTTCAGAGCAGCATGGTCCGATACCTGGACCGAATACAGCCCGCCTCCTTTGGGAGTCAGCGTAACTGTTCCCTCTCGACTCAGACGATCAATGGCCAGAAAAACTTGATTCCAGCCGAGGTTTGGACACTGCAACACCACCTCATCAACCGCAGCGCCCGGTGAACGAATGATGATTTCGAGGACTTGATGATCGGCAGTGTCATACGGTGGCATCACTCCTCCTTTGATTTGAATGAGAGTGGACGACAAGACACGACGTGGTACCACGTAGCGATGCAGAAGAGATTCTGAACCAGAGGATCACAAACCGGTTGGTTATGCAGAGAGGACCGGGAAGTACCGCCTCTGTACATCGGCCCGGGTATGACGAATCGGGACGATCCATGCACAACCGATGTTGCAGCCTGAGACCCATCTTGTTTATGCATTAGGAAACCTATCGATATATTTATGGGGGATCTTAGCCAACTCGTAGATCCGAGTCAAATATTATTGTATTACGAATCAATTCAATTAATACACGCAACATTGAAGGCCAGCTCGTCCCTACCCCCATGTCCCCCCCCAACGGAGGCTGCATGTCTTCTTGTGCCGCCCATCGGTTCAGGCATCATGTTGTTATCCTTATGCACGCATGATGCCGAAGCCAGACTGCTGGAACAGCTCTGCCTCTGATCAAGAGAAATGCTTAAGAGTCGAAGAGAAGGGAGCCGAATCCACCACGACTATGAAGTCCGATGGCGCGTTTCGCGACAAAACCAGCATAATGGGAAGTCCCAGGATTCCCCACTTTTTGAGAGCGATTGCTTGCATGTGACCGCCTGTGCGCCGGACGCCATAAGAACGGGGCTAGTGGCTTCTCGCCTCATCCAGGTGAGTTTGTGCACAGAGTTGGTGTTGTTATGGGCATCCCAGACATCATGAGGGTCCAGTCATTGCAAACCACTTCTAAACTGTATAGATGCATCAGAAACAGATGATACAGATTGCAGGATTGGAATCAGTGGCAGACTTTTGGGAGCGCCTCGATTATTTGGGCTTGTTCTTGGTATTTGTCGGGGTCACCATCGAATCATTGGTAGAATTTACCAACCTCATCACATCCTCTTGGAAGTCCAGGATCGGTAAAGCCTCAGCGCTCGTCTTGGTCATTGGGTTAACGCTTGAACTCATCTCGTCCTCTCGACTCTCCACACTGAACCGACAGGTGATTACGATTTTAGCGGAAGAAGCAGCGGATGCGGAAAAACGGGCTGTCCATGCAGAAAAGGTGGCAGAAGAAGCGCGGGCCGCGCGTGTGAAGTTGGAGACGGAACTCGCGTCGATACGTCCCGTCAGAAAATAGATTCTCCCGCTCTTCGTCCAATTGACGACGAACGCCCCATCGACTGCGCGCAACGGAAGGGTCCCATTGGGGACAGGCAGCCCCGTTACCTCTATCGTCAAACATACCTCCCTATCTCTTCAATCGAATCCGATGATCGGTCTTTGTCTTGATGAGCTCCTGACAGGGAAGTAGCACATGAGACGGTCCTGGCGGCTGATTCCATGACCGCTCTCTCGACACACTGCAGCACGTTACCCCCTCAATACTCGATGGTGACCTTTCGAACGGGGAACTCGAAGTGGAGATTGATCGATTCATCGGGCTTGACTTCAACCTCCTGCCGATGGACGTGTGGCCGGTCGTAAAATGGGCGTGAGGCCTCCTCTCGGATGACCTTATAGCCTTCGTGCCACACAACCAGCATATACTTTCCTGGCGGAACTCCGCTGATCTCAAACCTGCCGTCCTCCTGCGTCACGGCAAAATAGGGATGATCAAAACCTGCCCAGTAGGCGTTCATATTGGAGTGCACATCGCACTGTAGCCGCATGACCCCCTTTTCATGCTTGCCGGCTCGTGCCATATAGTTGTGGGGAACTTCTTGGTTCCGCAGGGGCATAGGAATGTTCAGGAGTGAAACATTCTTCGCATCAAAGAAGTGTGGGTTATGGAGAAGTGGATCGAGATTCACCATGACCATCATCTGCCTGCGGACAAACGGTAGTACATGCTGTTTGAATTGACACCCTGCACTTTGAAGCCAGTCCTTGTTTTCCGGGGCTTTGCCTTTCTACACCTGCTCCCGGTAACCCAGGA
>CAZOHW010000373.1:0-4775 GCA_964579525.1 uncultured Nitrospira sp.
AAAAGACGCGTGGTTGCTGTTCCCGGCAAAGCTCTATTGTGGGCAGAGCCTGCTGGACGGGCGCCGAGAGTCGGTCATCATCGACTATGCCTTTACCGACGACCTGCCTGGTTACCGCGAAATGCCGGATATCTTGGCAGGACGAGAAGGATTGGAAATACGCGACGAGATTCGCATGGTTCGCCCCGGGTTCTATCTCGGACGCGCGTACATCAAGAAGGTCTTTGCCTTGAACTTTACGTTGTATAACAAGGCCGTCGCTGAACAAGAGACCCCCGCTTTTGTCAGCTCCGGCACAACCAAGGAAGACTGTTGGGTCGGCAATCAACGCATGACGGCCATGGCAAAATAGTCTGGAAGACGTCGCATTTGAAATAGGGATCAGTTCGGGGGATTGATTGCCAGGGTCGGGGTCATATGGTTCAGACATGCGGTGGGTAGCTGGATGGTGGACAATTGGGGTTGGCTCTATGCTCACGCTAACGACATTGCTTGTAGGGTGTGATCGTCAGACGACAGAGCACCAGGCGATGAGCAGCACAACGCCATCGCCGGTTTCAGCACCTGCCGCATCGACCGCCGCTCCCTGGGTCATCGACCCGACTGAACCAGGTCCAAATCTTCCACCGATTGGCCGATCGTTGTTTGATTTCCTCATTACCAAGACTGTCCAAGGGAAAAAGGTCTATGACATTCCTTTTCCCTTTTCAGCCTTGGTGACCAAAATTGAATCTCAACTCCACCCCAAAGGCACAGCGCCTGTCCTGAAGCGATTGTTGATCCCGGTCAATCGCTCCTTGCAGCGACGAGCCGGCGACGGCGCCTACTTTACCTATCCACGAGCCGTGTTCGCCGTGGACACGGAATCCGATCCGGCCTTTCCCCCCTCATCAGGCATGCACCTCAAAGACCGACTATATATGGGGTACCACGAGAAAACCGGGGTGCTCGAAGTCATCAGCTATAACGAAGCAGCGGGCCGGTTTGAATTCCAGATCGTGAGTGACTATCGAGCTGATACAAGGCCCAATGTTCGCTATGCGAATCGCGCGCTCTGCACGGCCTGCCACCAGAATCAGAGTCCCCTGTTCGCCCGTCCCATGTGGGATGAGACCAACGTCAATCCAAAGATTGCCGCCCTCCTCGCCAATCAGCACCGCCAGTACCACGGCTTTCCGATTCAACCAGGTGTCGGCACGCTGCAAGCCTTTGATGATGCGACTGATCGAGCCAACGAAATCTCGCTCATCCAACTCCTGTGGCGTCATGGATGTGAACAAACCAATCATCGTGAAGAGTCGATCACCTGTCGTGCTGAACTCGCCGAGTGGGTCCTTCAATACGGGCTGTCCAACGGCGTGATGCAGGATTGGCACACCAATGGTCATGGCCACAAGGAACCATCCTTTCTTGCGGCCTGGCGCACACGTTGGCCCAACGGACTAGCTATACCCAATCCGGATATCCCCAATCGCAACCCCTTTCGCTATGTCGCCGTCAGTGAATTCCCTGGGCTCAGTGAGGTGGAAGCCACGGGGCTCGAAGGAAAAGAACCACGATCGGTATTCCGTGGCCCCTATGAGCCGACGCAGCCACGCGAACCGCTTGAGATTTGGGCCATGCCAGAAACCCCTGAGGCATTGGAGCGAGTGCTCGCCGGCTTCGTACAGTTTTTCACAAGGGCAGATCTCGATCGGCTTGCCCACATACTCGATCGACGGCCTGAGCGTCTTCACACGGCACTCCGTGCATTGACACAGGACACACTGATGGGTCGGACGGATGTCTTCGCGAACCACCCCTTTCGACGAGTCTCTCTGTTAGCCGCGCTCGAAACACACCAGGGACTGTCCCCGATCGTTCGCTGTTGTCTCGATGATCGCGGCATGCCGCCGCCGGTCGATGACATGATCGAAGTCCACCATTCGCCGAGCACAGAACACGAGCGTTCACCAGTCGCTGGGATCAACACGTTCCAGAAGTACTGCAGCACATGCCACCATGGAGCAGACGGATTCCCTCCGAATTTTCTCCATGGATCTCCGACTGAGGTTGAACAAAACGTGAAGCACTGTGCCGATCGGATTTTCGTGCGATTGAGCATGTGGAAGACCCCACTTCAAGAACAGCTCGAGGCCCCCATGCCCCCGGCCATGTCCCTACATCATCACGGAATCGCTGCTGCGAACCAATGGGCCATGCATCAGGACTTTCAAGTACTCTGGAAGGAAGCCGCATCGGCCGTGCGGCAAAAGCGGGGTGAGGCATTTGATGTCGAGAGTTTGCTCCGACAAGATTACGACACCTTGCCGGCCTGTCTCGTGCCCAATCGACATCAAACACAGGCAATGGCCAAGGCAAACCACTCATAGGGTAAGGCCATGAATCACGAACGATATGCTCGCAACTGGTGCAAAATCATCATGGTAATGGTACTGCTGCTGGTGGTCGCAGTGGGCGGCATGCTGGCATCACGATTTCTGGTTGATGAGCCGGTTCGCTATGCCGATGATGAGGACCATTTTAAATACGGGTCTCTTGGGGGTGAACGAGAAGCCGGCTTCCCGTATTGGATCTGGAAAGCCCTCCCCCACGTCTGTGCGACACAGATGCCGAAAGGGCCACGCTATCCAGGACAGGAATATAGAGCGTTGGGATTCATTTACGAAGACGAGAAACCCTTGCCCGTCGGCATGTCGATGCGTCGAAATATGGGACTCGATCGGGTGTTCCTCAATTGTGCAGCCTGCCATGCCAGTACCATACGTGAGACACCGAATAGCCAACCCAAGCTCTATACCGGCATGCCTGCCCACCGGCTCAATCTCATGGCCTTCGAGCGATTTCTTTTCGACTGTGCCAAAAGCTCGACGTTCACTCCCGATCTCATCGTCCCGGCGATCCAAGAATTGGGCGGCAACCTCAGTCTCCTCGATCAATTTGTGGTCTATCCTGTCGCCGTGCATCTCATGAGGGCTCGACTAGTGATGCTGGATCAGCGGCTGTCGTTCATGCTCGAGAAAGGACCGACTCGCGAATGGGGACCTGGTCGGGTCGATACCTTTGCCTTCGCCAAGGCCCTCCTCAATTTTCGAATGGACGACATTCCGCTCCGTGAACAAGTCGGTGTCGTCGATTTTCCCTCGATCTGGCTGCAGAAGCCACGGGTGGGGATGCAGCTCCATTGGGACGGCAACAATACCAGTGTAGAGGAACGCAACCGAAGTGCGGCCTTCGGAGCCGGCGCCACACCACCCACGCTCGATCGTTCAGCGATGAAACGAATTGAAGACTGGCTCTTGACGCGCGAACCGCCGCCCTATCCCTTTGCCATCGACCAGAAGATCGCGGCACAAGGCGCACCGATTTATCGCGAGTACTGCGCAGGCTGTCATGGCACAAGCGGACGAGACTTTCGCGGTGACACAGTCGGCAAAGTCCTCCCCATCGAATACATCAAAACCGATCCTTATCGATTGGACTCCTACACCTATGCGCTGGCAATCAATCAAAATCTTCTGTATGCCGGCAACGAGAACCCCAATGAACGGTTCTCCCATTTTCGAAAAACGAACGGCTATGCCAACATGCCACTGGACGGCATCTGGTTACGTGCCCCCTATCTCCACAATGGCTCAGTCCCAACACTGCGTGATCTCTTAGAGCCTCGGAGCAAACGGCCAACGAAATTTTACCGTGGATACGATGTCTACGATCAACAACGGGTCGGGTTCGTCTCGACTGTGACTGAAGAAGGGGGCCAGCCGTTTTTTCTATTTGATACCACCGGCGACAAGGGACACTCGTTGCCAGGCAACGGTCGGGATGGGCATGAAGGTCGGCAATATGGAACTGAACTCTCCGACGCCGACAAAGCAGCCCTGGTCGAATTCCTCAAGACGTTTTAGCAGGCTGCGGAAAGACTCAGCTGAAGTTAAAAATATGATCAGGTTTTCTGTGTGGTGGTCACGACAGAATCACCTCAGGATGCTCAAAAAGGCTGTCCAGCAAGGCCGCAGCGAGTGAAGAGGCGAGGCGTACGCTTCGGTACGTTGAGCCTCTGAACGAGGCGAGAACGCCGCTGGCGGACTTTTTCAGCATCCTGTTAGAGGAAAGGAGCCCCCATGTCCGCCGATGGTTCGACAAAGAAAGGCTGGCTCAAGATCATCTTCCTACTGTTGCTGGTGCTCGGGCTCGTCGGCGCCTATGTCGGATGGTACAAATTCTTCCGTGATGAAGGCATTCCCGACTCGATCACAAGCAATCCAGAGATGAGATTTAAGTATGGCTCGATCGGGGCCGAACACGATGTGGGCCTGCCCTACTGGATCTGGTACGTGATCCCTCGTGTGTTCCCCGACAAATTCCCCGGGCCAGGTGGGTACGCTTCACTCGGCATTCAGTGGGAGGAGGGACAAGAACTTCCTATCGGCTTTACCAAACGCGTCATTGGATTCGCGCGGATCGGCAACACCTGCGCCTCCTGTCATGTGGCCAGTTGGCGGGCGAAGCCAAGCGACAAGCCAACGTTCGTCATTGCGGGACCAAATCAATCACTCAATCTAGAAGCCTTCTTTCGTCTGCTCGTCGATGTCGCCAAAGACCCGCGTTTCAACTCGGACGTGTTGATGGGCGAAATCCGACTGGTCGCGGACCTCAGTTGGATCGACAAATTGATCTATCGATATCTCCTGATTCCCATCACGAAGAAGCGGCTGCTCGAACGTGAGGCCCAGTTTGCCTGGATCTATCGCAAGGACTTCCCCGAATGGGGC
>CAZOHW010000374.1:0-4753 GCA_964579525.1 uncultured Nitrospira sp.
CCGTAACTTCATCGTGATCCTCCCTTGATATAATAGTTTTGTGGGCTGACTCGGGACTCGATGGTCTCTTGCCGTGACGTCACTTGGGATTTATGAAATAGGTAATGGGACCTCCTTTTTTTTTCGTCACGTGACGTTATGTTGGAACAGGTCCCCAACCTTCGATAGACGAGAAGGGGATGACGACCATGCGTTTGCATCGTTTACATTTGAGTTCCAGCCCTTGTCCGCATACCTTGGCAATCAATTGTCCGCACTCACAGCGTGTTTCAAGCGCCTGATCGCGTTCCGATGTGGGAGTTTTTGTTATAGCCATACGTTCTGTGAACGTCGATATATTGAAATTGAGAACGATTATTAATATCTCAATGGACCGGTTTTTGTCAAGCGAATCGTAGTAAGAATTTGGGTCTGCTATTCAGGAGCGACATTCCGTATAATTTCGATCGCAAATGGCTTAACCCATAGGATGTCACCGTGAAACATAGTCGATACTCTGGTTCACCGCACATGAGCTTCTTTCTGGCCATGATCCTACTGAGTGGGTGTGCAGAAATGCGGGCTCCCGCTTCACCGATTGTCGTGAAACGTACTCAGATGCACATGGGGACATTGGTCACCATTACGGCCGTAGCGTCCAAAAGTAACGTGGCCGCTCAGGCAGTACAGATCGCCTTCGATGAGATCAAACGGCTCGAACAAGTGCTGAGCACCTGGCGTCCGGACAGTGAATTATCACGTGTGAATGCAGAAGCCGGTCTTCAACCGGTTACGGTGAGCCAGGAGACGTTGGGGTTGGTGGCTCGAGCTTTGGAAATGGCACGGTTAACCCATGGTGGGTTTAATATTGCGCTTGGTCCTGCCGTTGAAGCCTGGAGCGTGACAGAACGGCAGCATATACCCGATGACGCTGAGTTACAGCATCTAAAGCCGCTGGTCGATTGGACCACGATCCAACTCGACATAGAAAAACAGACGATTTATTTACCGCGCAAGGGAATGCGAATCGATGTCGGCGGGATCGGTAAGGGATATGCCGCTGATCGGGCGGTCGAGGCAATGAAACGGGTCGGGGCTGCGGGCGGGGTGGTCGCCTTGTCCGGGGATATCAAAACATTCGGCCAACTTCCAGATTTAAATGGATTCCCCATCGGTATTCGGCACCCTCGCCAGGATGACGCCCTACTCGCGATGATTGACTTACGAGAAGAAGCGATTTCAACTGCCGGCGACTATGAACGGTTCTTTGAGCGAGACGGGGTCCGCTATCATCACATTTTAGACCCACGGACGTTGAGGCCGGCCCGTGGGTGTAAAAGTGTCACTATCATCGCAAAAGAAGGCACAGTTGCCGATGGGTTAGATACAGGAGTTTTTGTACTAGGACCGGAAGAAGGGATGGCATTGGTGGAGCGATTGCCGAACGTTGAAGCCATCATTGTCGATCGTGACGGGAACGTCACCATTTCGTCCGGTCTTCGTCATCGATTGCGGACACCGTAAGATCGAGACAACTACCTGATTGTTTTCAAATCGTAGACAATCGAAAACTTCACAGCCATTTGTGAACGTTCCAAGGAACGGGAGAAGGTGACAGGGGGGCCATTTTTGACGTCTTCCAATGCCACCTGATCAAGGGCGAGGTTCCCTGAGCTCCTGACCACTCGCACATCGCTCAGCAGTCCGTTCTCATGCAGCATAGCAGCCAACGTCACTTTTCCCTGAACCCCTTCGGTCCGCAACATCGTGGGGTAGCGTTTATCCAAGTCCTCGATCCATTTGGCCATTTGCGCGGAAAGCCATGCATAATCGGCCTTCGTTGACTTCGGTTGGATTGTGGGCGCTGCAGAAGCCAGGACTGATGACGAGTCGAGCAAGGAATCTGTGGAGGTCTGTGGTTCAATTGGACGTGTGGAACTATCATGAACAGGTGTGACTGGTTCACCCAATGGGTTCGAGAGATACTGCGATTCGACTGGGGGTGACGGGTGAACCGGTGAAAGCGGTGCAGGCACTGATGGGCTCGGCTCGCTGAAGTGGGACTGCTCCTGATGAATTTCTGAAGAGAGCTCACTTGTTGGAGTTGGAGGAAGTGGATCCACCGGCACAGTCGTCCTTGGCTGCACCGGTTGTACTGCTGGATGAGCGTCCGTGGTCGGTGGCGTGGAACGCTGAGCCGCCGGAGGAGGTGCAACGTTGGATGTCGCCGGCGAAGTAGCCCCGCTAGAAGGCGAGAGGGGCGCCACCATCGCAACATTCCATTGAAATGGGTCGGCTTGCGGTACGAGATGCAGGCGCTGGACGAAAAAGATCGAAGCCACGGCCAGCCCTCCGTGCAGAAGGCAAGACACCAACCAACTGGCTGCTACTGGGCCTCTGTGGCTGTCTAGTACCGAGACGGCGTGATGGCTCACAATCTAATGACCTCCAGGCTGACTTGCTGAAACCCTAAGCCACGAATTTCGTCCACCAACGCTACAAATTTCTCGAGTAAGGTCACTTTGTCAGCTCGCACCACCACAGTCGATTCCCGAGGCTGGGAGCTCAGAGCAGATGGAAGACCTCCCTCAGGGATCGAAGCGTCATTTAAAAACAGACTCCCGTCTGCGGTCAAGGAAATCACGATCGGGACATCTTTCCGATCGTTCACTTCCTTCGCTTTGGCCAAGTTTACGGGAATTTGCCCCGTACTGATAAAGGTGGCGGTAGTCAGTACGATTACGAGCAAGACCAACATGACGTCCACGAGCGGGATCACGTTGATCTGATCAATGTTCCGTTCCATGTTGGGCCTTATACTCGGTCACGATCTCCATGACGCGGCGACGGAGCAGGTTGTTCATCACGACACAAGGAATGGCGACCACGAGCCCCACGGCAGTCGCTTTCAACGCCAGACTCAAGCCGATCATGATGGTATTGACGGCCATGGTGCCTGACGTCCCCATCGTGTGGAAAGTCAACATGATGCCCAGCACGGTTCCCAGGAGACCGATATAGGGCGCATTAGCAGCCACGGTACCGATAATCACGAGACGTTTGGTCAGAGTGATTTCCAGCAGTTGGGCGTTGGAGAACTGGGCGAAGTTGACCTGTTTGTAGAAGAGCCAACGCTCAATGGCCACGGCGACGGACCACACACTCAGGACCAATAAGAGACCGATAATGCCATAGTCAATGGCGTCTTTCAGCGCATCCATCGAAATTCCCTACATCCTGGAAGGATATGGCTCAAACCGGGTGGGGTGGTAGCCGGATTGCCTGCTCATCCATGCCAGATCTTTGGGGAAGCTGTCAATCGGTACCATTGCCTCACGCGCTACACCTACGACCGAGGGGGCTGATCATTTGGAAAGAGTACCGTATGGGTGGCGGACACACGAAGTTCAACGGCTGATCCTTCCTGATAGACACTGGTTGAACTTTCACTGCTGTGAACGATTTGTCCGGATGGGAGGCGAATGGTGTAGAGATTTTCTGAGCCACGGAACTGGCGGGCCAGGATCCTAGGTCCGGCCGATGTATTCGGCATGAGATGGATGTCGTCAGGGCGAATCATCACGACGACGTCGCTTCCCTCTGCACCATCGAGTGTATTAGGAAACTCTCCCAGTTCGGTATGCACTATGCCTTGTCGGATCTGTCCAGTGATAAAGTCGGCTTGTCCTACAAAATCAGCGACAAATCGCGTGGCTGGGAGATGGTAAATCAGCTCCGGAGAATCCATCTGTTCGAGCACACCGTGATTCAATACCGCGATACGGTCGGCCATGGCGAAGGCTTCGTCATGGTCGTGGGTCACTAATATCGTCGTCGTTTTCATCCGGCGTAATAGGGCGTGGACTTCCTGTCGCATGCGGCCGGCCATGTCGGGATCAAGGTTGCTGAACGGTTCATCCAGGAGAAGCAAGACCGGATTCTGGACCAACGCACGCGAGAGGGCGACTCGTTGTTGCTGTCCCCCAGACAGTTCATGTGGGTATCGACGATCGAATCCCTCCAAACCGGTCAACTGCAGCATTTCAGTGACCCGACGTTTCTGCTCAGGGCGAGAGAGGTGGCGAAGTCCAAAAGCGATATTCTCCGCGACACGCAGGTGCGGAAAGAGTGCATATTCTTGGAACACCATGCCGACATGACGTTCTTCAGTCGGAAGAGTGTCCAAAGGCGATGAGACCAGCCGGCCTGACAGAAGTATTTGCCCTGATCGCACCGGTTCGAATCCAGCAATCGCCCGCAAGACCGTGGTTTTCCCACAGCCTGATGGACCAAGTAGGCAGAGGATCTCACCCTCTTGGGCGGAGAATGAGATATCGCGGATTGCCGGTCTACTGGGATCATAGGCACAGGATACCGAACGAAGTTCCAAGATAGATGAGGCCGGCGTGTAGAGACGAACGTGATTGTTGAGCAGGTCGGCATCCATAGGTATCGTGTGCGATGGTGCATTCATGATGATACTTACGCCGCCCGCCAATCACGAGAGAGCAATAAGACCAGCGCCGGCAAGCCAACGAGCATGATCAACAGAGCGGACGGAGCCGCCAGTTGATAATATTCTTCACTTGCTTCCAACCACACCCGGATAGCCAAGGTGTCGAACTCCACCGGGCGCAGCAACAAGGTCGCGGGGAGCTCCTTCATCGTCTGAAGAAAGATCAGGACCCATGCGACGATCACCCCATTTCGAATGAGCGGGAGTGTGACACGGCGTAAGGTTTCCCGAGCACTCAATCCCAGGGTGCGGCTTACC
>CAZOHW010000375.1:0-4731 GCA_964579525.1 uncultured Nitrospira sp.
CCTTTTGAGTCCATGCCTTTTTTCGGAATAGTGCAAAAGTTAGCTCCGGCCGCACTTGGCAAGTCTTTCTTTTTCTTAGTCCATTGTGGAATAGGCAATCCAGGCCAGACGCCCGGGGGCTGGTTTCTACTGCTACCGGCATCGGGAATCAACGATATGCGGCATCGTCGAAGAAGAGGTCAACGCCCAGCCGATTCCCGGCGTTTTGGGCTACGCAGAGGATTGAGAATGTTGGCGCCGGAAAAGTGTTTCTCATTGTCGGTGACCACAATGCAGTCGTTCGCCTCGGCGATCGCGGCAACGACCATGTCGAAGGCACTCCTCGGCCGCCCGGCAGCAGTGCCCTCCGTCATGAGGCGAGACCAGATCAGGGCCGCCTTCTCGTCGAAAGCCAACACACGTCCCCGAAACAATGCTTGTGGACCCTCCGGCCCCTTAAACCAGGTCTCAAGTTCCCGGCGCTTCTTCCCCATTGGCTTCCCCAGTACGCCTCGGCGTATCTCAGCCAGAGTCAGAGAAGAGATGAACAGATCCTCGTCCACCTGCTCCGACATCCATTCGATGAGCGGCTGCGAAGGACTTGGTTTCGTAGCATTGCTGACGATGTTGGTATCGAG
Organism: uncultured Nitrospira sp.; assembly: GCA_964579525.1. Classification (GTDB taxonomy): domain Bacteria; phylum Nitrospirota; class Nitrospiria; order Nitrospirales; family Nitrospiraceae; genus Nitrospira_D. The sequence continues at coordinate 618 of CAZOHW010000375.1, forward strand.
GAGATAGCGCGTCATAGATCTACCTTCCGGCCTGGATCAAACGGCCGGTCCATCTCCAGATCCGCTCCAACCAACGGTGAGCGGCGAAGAGCAGCAAGAATGCCCCCCTTCTTCCTGGGAATATCGGAGACTGTTCGCATGACTTCCAGCCGAATTCGGCTTGCCTCTGGATCATTCTGGGCGAGGCGCTTTGCGAGCGAACGGATCAGGTCGCGATCGGCATCGAGGCCTAGAACTTCAAATCGGGCGACCCCCCGTTTGAGGAGACGGCTCCGGTAATTCCTGATGGCGCGTTTTTGGGCTGTATTGCTCATGATCGACCCCCTCTCTATACCCCGTAATATATCCGGTGTGAGAGATCTCCGCAAGAAAGCAAAGCGCAAGACGGTCTTACTCTAGCGTCAAGACCGTCTGCATGGAACGGGACAAGGGATCGTCCGGAACATTCCCATTTGACCCAACGGACGTGGGTATCTCCACGTTGGTCAGGCTAGAGTTCTTGCTTGACGGTAAGGCGCTGCCCATACATCCAGGGCTGAATCTGCATCTCCATGACCCAGTCCTGAAATGACGGGATGCGCCCCAGGTCTTCGCGGACGTGCTGCTCTCCGATGTAGCGGACCGGCACAGACTTGCCATCGCTGTTCACGATGGCGTGGCCGAAGATCTTCTCGGCCATGAAAATGCCCTCCGCATGGTGTCTAAGGCTGCGATGGCGAAAATCCGCAAGGTAGCTCTTCGATTCATCGAACCAGTCATGGATGGCTTGATAGTCCTCTGGAGAGCCGCCGAACTTCCGGGCGCTCGATTTTGCGTGCTCGATCGGGTGAGCCATCAGTAAGTCTCCAGTCCCTGGGAGGAGCGTTCAAATACCAAGTAGTAGGACTCGTGGGTGATTGAGCCAGTATTCACGTTGAGCCGAACCTCGCCGCCTCCGCCATCGCCATCCTCGTACCCTGGAGGTGCAAGCTCATCGGCAAGCGATTCAATTAGATCCGCGATCTCTTCCGGCAGGTCGAAGTCGATATGCAGCCCCTGGCTATCGATCACATCAATTCCCTGAAAGTGACCCTCGTCGCCGTCACCTCGATACGTTCCCTCAATCACTGCGACTCCTGCAGTATCGAGTGCTTGCCGGTTTTCGCTCAACCACTGCTTTAGCTGGGCGATACCGATCGGACTCTCTTTATCTTCCATTGTGGCCTCCCTTGTAATCTCAAGGTTTCTGTGGAGTACCCATGACCCCGATCAGCCGGGCTCCGTGGCAGGCTGAAGGTGTCAATCGTTCGGGGCGGGAGAGGTAATGAACTCGGACTCCCATTCGCCCTTGCGGTTTCTACGCAGGTGAATCTCAGAGATATTGGACTCACGCAGAAAGCCCGAGACGTTGTACTTCCAGTCCGAGAGCGCCTCGTGCAGCGCATACCGGATCTGCGCAAGAGTTCCACCCAGGGTGCGGATGATTGCGGACTGGGCATCGTCCCGAAAGTTCTGAAGCTGCGTTTCACTGCTGTCTGCCCCATAGTCATCGCTGGGTGAGAATGCGAGATAGACAGCCGCGTCCACAAGGTCGAAGGGCCGCATGGCCCCTTGAGTGCTGGCCCAGGGACTCGAACGGCTGACCACCAGCGAGAACTCTTCGCACCAATTGCCGTTCTTGAAGCCCGCAAACGGAATGTCCCAACAGACCGTCTCCTGAGCGCCATTCCGCTCGAGTACAAATGAGAGTTGAATCGAGTCCGAAAGGGTCAGGAGAGACCCACAGTCATCGTTTTCCGCGACCTCCTTGCCATGAACGAACAATCGGAATCCGCGAATGCGAGGGATCGCGCCATACCAGCCATAGCCCTCGTATCCGGTCGTATCTTCGATTGGCTGCACCGGCAGCAAAGCGTGAAAATGCTCCAGGGCGATGAGGAAGGTGAAAGCCAGGAAATCGGCACTTCCATCCTTGCAATCGACAATGGCGTGGTCACTGGCGTTTACCAGGACTGCGCGTCGCGCCGTGAAGAAATCCTCATCGTCTCCTTCCCAGGACGGGTCCTCGTAGAAAGTCCGAAACCAGGGAGCGGCCTCCTTGAGAAAGACCCCCAGCTCACGGGCTTCGAGGAGATGAGAGTAGTACGCGGCGTGTTCGGGAAGAGAGGCGAGGTATTCGTACATGGCGATCCGGGCTTCCCTGCAGAGGGCAGTGTGATTCTCGTCCTCGACGACATCGGTCCGGTCGGGCAGCTTCAGGTGAATGTATCGCGCTTCCTGGACATCGACACGCACATACAAATCACCGCGTCCTCCATCGAGATCGATGGTCACCTGTGACAGGTGCGGCAGGTTGCGGACTCCCTCAAGCACGCGCCCGTGAAAGTTCCAGGCGGCACGGGCGTAATAGGAGTAGACCCCGATACGCACGCCGCAGACTTGCTTGACCAGAAGAGCGTCCTTGAGAAAGTCCTCCCGCGGCGCCAGGGTTCCGTCGAGCCTGACTTCGAGGTTCCCATAGCGGGCGGCTTCCAGGAGCGTTTCGCGCACTCCCGGAGCCTTTTCAGCGCGAAAGAAGATGAGCACCGTCCCTTTGTCTGGCCCATCCACCTCGACCACTTCGACGGGATCCTGACCAAGAAAACCGACTTTCCTGATGACAGCCTGTTTCCCGCGGCTTGTGACGATCACGCCGCTATGGAGCAGCGAAAAGAATCCCATACCCGCCGGATCTTCCTTGTCAGAGGTGGACGGGTCCCAATCCGAGTCTCCGAGGTGGAGCAGGACGGAGAAGTCGGCAATTCCTTCGCCGTCGTCAGCAAAGGTGATGCGCGTCCCCTGTTCGATCTCCTCCGTGGTGACATCGACCAAAGTGGCGCCGGCCCGGCGAGCGTTCTGTAGCAATTCGATGAAGATGTCGGAGAGTTTATTTGAGAAGAGACGGTCAACCTTGGATAGAATCTTCGAGCTGACCGCGGCCTGAATCGTGGACATAGACATACCTCGGCAAGGGTTGGTGGATGGCGTTGCGGTTGTGAGTGAAGGCGGAGTTCCTATTCGAGTACCCGGATCACGTTTTCGAGATCTCGGATTGCGTTGCTCAGCACGCGCTGGGCTTCTTCGATTTGCTCGGCGCGCGATGCATGGGCGTCGAAGGTATCTCTCAACTCCGTCACAATGAACCTGGCCAGCGTGTCTCCATCGCCCTGTCTGCGTTCGCCGGTATTCATGTCGTAGTATTCGGAGAGAAATTCGTCCGGATAGCCCTTGTTGGCCATGTTCAACAGCTCAACGAGAGCGAGCGGTTTCATCTCGGGCATCGTACCTCCATGGAATGAAGTTCGGTGGAATGTCAACATGTGTTCGGGAGGTCTTGCGTGAAAACGAAATCGCAAGCCACTGTGGTTTTCGAGAAGTGTTTGCGGTTCAGAATTCCTGTGTGAACAGAACCCGCCGGGCGCGCAACGCCGCTCGGCCCAGTTTGCTGCCGGGTGGCGCGAACCAGTACCTACTTCTACCAGCCACCGATAACCAGGCTGATGGCTTTGAACTCACGTTAGCCGGGAATGAGCCGCTTTATGCGAGGATGACGGCGGGGAAGGGTGATAGCGTCTATCCTTCGGATAACTGTTCAATGGAAGCGGCAACCCCAGGATCGACATCTTCGATCTCTTCGCCGCCAGCTATATTCCTGACCTTCAGATTAGCTCCGAAGTAGACTGTGCAGTACTCGATGCCAGTTTGATGGTTGCTTCTGGCAACCTCGATCCATTCGTTCTCTCCGAGAAACTTGTTGGCCTTCTCGACTGCTTCCTGCCTGGTGTGCGCCCAAACACGCATTACCATGCCGAGCGCGCCTTGACTCGAATTTCCGACGTCGAACTTGAAGCTTTTGAGCTTGCGCTTTGTCATACGGTCCTCTGGGATTGGAGCGGGTGGTTCCTCGCAAACGCACTGCCGTCAGCACCGTCACTCTCGGTAGTACGCATGTAAACTGGACCCGAGATCGCGTGACACTAGACCCCGTTGATCATGAGGGCTCCGCATCGATCACATGTATCCTTCTTTGCCATTCTTTTCTGTCTAAGGTCTGGCCCTTCAAGGTGTATTTCCTACGCTCCTTAACCTTGTCTCC
>CAZOHW010000376.1:0-4730 GCA_964579525.1 uncultured Nitrospira sp.
GTGAATATCTTCCCGAGTCACCTCGGCACGTTTGAGCGCGACCACACCTTTGCAATTTTCAGCGGAAATGTGACTCCCGGCAATGCCGGTATAGACCGAATTGATCTGCACTGCCGCCATCAGCTCGGCTTCCTCGACCGCTTTCTTGATCGATTCAACCGTGCTCTCGATATCGACCACCACCCCTTTACGCAGACCTCGAGACGGACACGATCCGACACCGATGATATTCAGCCCGCCACCATCGGTCACCTCGGCCACGATCGCACAGATCTTGGTGGTCCCGATGTCAAGCCCGACAAGGATCTGATCTCGCTTTGACACCGTGATCACCCCCCTTCCCTCACAATAATCCGATTCTCGTACCGCAGGTCCACTTCCTGAACTCCTCGTCCATGCCCGTCGACATTCAGTGGCTTGAGCGTCGACTTCACCAATTGAAATCGTTGCCACCGATCATTGAATGCATTGTCCCCAAATTGGAATCGAAGGCCCCGAGTGGAGGCGACGAGGTTCGAGGGGTTCTGCGCATCCACCTGCAATCGACTTCCAAACGTTTTCCTCATAAGCTGTGCAAGTTCAATACCGGACACAATCGTCTGTCGTACCGATTCGTTCCCCTGAAACAATCCCTTAGGATCAATACCTGTCACGAGAGGAAGCGTCTCGTCATCCGTTTGCCCAAGCTTGGCGAGCACATATCCTTCTTCATCGCACAGCACGTTTTGCGTATCGGTTTGGACAATAGCCCCTGGCTTTCGTTCGACGATCAAGATTCGTAGCTCATGGAAAGGCGCTCGGGCCACCACCGCCTCTTTGACCCATGGATGAGACTCGACCTGCTCCTTGATGACCGTCGTGACGATGTGATGCAGTGGCGTGCCGGGCTTCACTTTGGCCAGATCGAGCACGTCTTGCCTCACGAGATGGTGGAGTCCTTCCACTGCAATCACTCTGATCTCAAATACTTGTTGAAGCACAAGCCCAGAATATTTCACTCCCTCCACACCAAACCATCCAGCTAGAACCAGACCGATCATGAGTCCGAGCAGCCGGAGAAGGCGTCTCCTTCTGGCAATCCTATTGGTCCGCCTGGTTTCCACAACGAGAGTAGCCAGTCGTTCGGCTTGTAGACCTCTCCACTGGTTCTTTCTCGGTCCGACTGGATTTGGCTGCCGACGGGATCGCCAGAATCGCATCACGCAGACTCCTGCTGTTCAATCAGTGAGCATTGTGGGGCACGTTCTAGCGCCGACTGTAGAATCCTCTCAACGAGACTGTCATAATCGATTCCCGCCTGCGCCGCAGCCATCGGCAAGAGACTTGTTTCCGTCATACCGGGCACGGTATTGATCTCCAGGACATAGGGTTTGCCTCTTGGAGTAATGCGAAAATCCACCCGGGCTGCTCCTTCACAACTTAAGACAGCATAGGTCCGTTGGGCTAATTCACTGATGGTTCGAAGTACTTTGGAAGGGAGCGGAGCAGGACAGAGATACTGAGTTTTCCCTTTTTGATATTTCGCTGAAAAGTCGTAGAACCCTCCTGGGGCAATGATCTCAACCGCCGGAAGAACTGTCATCCCTCCATCGGCATTCCCAAGAATCGAGACAGTGGCCTCATGCCCAGCTATGTACCCTTCCACCATGGCTTCTGAATCATAGCGATGGGCGAGCGCAAGCGCGTCTTTCCATTGGCTGCTTCGGCGAACGATGGTGACGCCTATCGTGGACCCCTCCGATGCAGGCTTGACGACGACCGGCAAGCTGAGATGTGTGGCTTTCAATACCTTCGCCAGCGATGGCGGATCATCTCGTAAGATGACGGTCCCCGGAGGAACTGGAATATTATGTGCCGCCAGTAAGGTTTTCGTGACGGCCTTGTGCATCCCCACCGCACTGGCCCGAACGCCGGATCCGGTGTATGGAATACCGAGGGTCTCGAGGAATCCTTGGATCGTTCCATCTTCCCCCCCTGGACCATGGAGCGCGAGAAACACCAGAGCGATTTTTTGAGCCTCCAACTCTTGTGAAAGGCGATCGGTCACATCAATCGCGACGGCATCATATCCTCGACGAATCAACGATTGATGGACTGCTGCTCCGGTCTTCAGTGAAATCTCTCGCTCAGATGAGCGGCCTCCCATCAATACCCCAATCTTTGCAGCTGTTAATCGAGTCATCACCGGACCTGTTCCTTCTCGCTAGGCTTCGCCCACCACTTTCAATTCCAACTCCAGCTTGATCCCGGTCTTTCTCGTAATCTGGGCCCGCACCTTTCTGATGAGTGAGAGCACATCGCTGGCACTGGCATGCCCCTGGTTCACGATGAAGTTGGCATGCCTCGTTGAAACCTGTGCATCCCCGACCGATGTCCCCTTGAGTCCTGCCGCATCAAGCACCCGCCCTGCTGAATCGTTGGGAGGATTCTTGAACACACAGCCGGCACTCGGTAACGTGAGGGGCTGCGTCTCACGGCGATAGTGCAAATATTCCTTCACCACCTTTTCAATAGCTGCCCGCACGCCAGGCTTCAGTTGCAGCCACACACCGACCACAATACCCGGCGGCAAGATGGCCCGACGATAATCAAAGGTGATGCTTTCCGCCTGACAATCACGCAGTCCGCCATCAGGCGACACGATTTTGACGGCTTTCACCGAGTCCTTCATTTCCCCAAGCCTCGTTCCCGCATTCATCACCACGCATCCCGCCACAGTTCCCGGGATACCAGCCGCCCATTCCACTCCCGCTAAAGATCGACGAATGGCATAGCCGATCAGCGTCGGCATCCCGACGCCTCCTTCAGCGTACAGAACATGCTCCGGTTCCTCCTTGATCTCACGCAGCCTCGCAAGACTGACCACCACGCCACGGATCCCCTTGTCACGAATGAGGAGATTTGTCCCCCCCAATACGAAGATCGGGAGTTTCTGCTCGGACGCCTGCCTGCTAAGACGGACGATATCCGCCACATCAACCGGCTCCACCAGAACATCGGCCGGCCCCCCGATGCGAAAAGAGGTGTAGTCCTTAAGGGGTGCATCGAAGCGAACCAATCCATGCACGCCTGCAACGGCAGCGTGCAACTTTTGCTGCGCGTTCGCCGGGCGTGATTTTGTTCCATGTTGTTGACTCCTGTCCTTCATGCGCCGTCGGTCGACTCAAGCCGTGAAAGAATTCCGGTCCCAGCCTTCCAGATGTCACCGGCACCTAACGTCAGGACGAGGTCGCCTGGTTTTAGATGAGGCAGCACCTGATCGGGGAGCGTCTCCTTCCGCTCAATAAATGTCACCGACGGATGCCCGGCCGCCTTGATCGTATTCGCCAGGTTCGCCCCGGACACTCCTGGTATCGGTGATTCACCAGCCGAATAAATTTCCGTTAGAAATAGAGCATCCGCTTGATCGAAGGCATGCGCAAAATCATTGATGCAATCCCTCGTCCGACTGTATCGATGGGGCTGGAACAACACGACCAACCGACGATTCCACCCCTGCTTGGCTGCGGCCAGCGTCGCCTTCACTTCTGTCGGGTGATGGCCATAGTCATCGACCACCATGATACCGCCGGCCTCCCCTCGCAAGTGAAACCGTCGTTCGACACCCGTAAACGCCGCCAACCCCTTACGGATGAGGTCTGCAGGAATGTCGAGTTCAACACCGATGGCAATCGCGGCCAACGCATTTGAGACATTGTGGATGCCAGGCACCGCCAATTGAAAGAGGCCAAGGTCTTTCCCTCTAAAATGGACGCGGAACTCTCCTCCCCATTGATTGAGCGTAATCTCAGTGGCTCTGAAATCCAGCGGATCCCCGTCACGGTCTTGTAGGCCGTAGGTTTGATGCCGCTTAACGATATGGGGAAACAGCGCGCGAAGGAGAGGATCATCCGCACACAACACCGCCAACCCATAAAATGGGACCTTGTTGATGAACTCCAAGAAGCTCTCGCTGATTCGTTCCATCGACCCATAGTGGTCGAGATGCTCGCGGTCGAGGTTCGTCACCGCAACGATCGTTGGGGACAACCGCAGGAACGATCCATCGCTCTCATCCGCCTCAGCCACCAGTAAATCGCCTCGACCAAGCCGTGCGTGGCTTCCCAGGGCATTGACCTTGCCTCCAATGACCATCGTGGGATCAAGCCCCGCCTCCGCCAACACGGTTGCCACCATCGACGTCGTCGTGGTCGTCCCATGCGCGCACGCGATCGCCACACCGAACTTTAAACGCATCAGCTCAGCCAACATTTCCGCCCGAGGGATGACCGGAATTTGTTTGGCCTTCGCCGAAACCACCTCTGGATTACTCGCCGCGACGGCGGAGGAGATGACCACCACCTGGGCATCCCCGACATTGGACTCCTGATGGCCGAAAAAAATCTTTCCGCCGAGCTCTTCGAGGCGTTTCGTCGTTTCGGAGGCCTGGAGATCTGAGCCGGTCACTTTGTACCCCATGGTGAGCAAGACTTCTGCGATCCCGCTCATGCCGGCTCCACCAATTCCCACGAGATGGATTTGCTGTGTTTTACGAAAGGGCACTGGGCCACCTACTCTTTGGGATCGTGTTGACGACCTTCGGCTATCTCTGTTTGCTTTTTCTCGAACCTATTCGCCCGTCGCTCCAACATGCGGTCACCCTCGTCCGTTACTCTCATAAGGGCGTAACATTCCTTGACGATCATTTCGCCGGCATCGATTCGCCTCATATCCCAACTCTTCTGTCGCAT
>CAZOHW010000377.1:0-4726 GCA_964579525.1 uncultured Nitrospira sp.
CCTGTGACCTCTGCCTTGTAAGGGCAGCGCTCTTCCAACTGAGCTATCCGCCCGATTTGTTGACAACTTTGCGGAGGGTATCAAGTCCATGTCTCCTTGTCAACCAGCACGCCCATTGAGCTTGCCCTTCTCTCACCAGGTGACGTGTTCATCCTTATTATATTAGTTGGTATTACCTACTCTCCATCGAGGCCCCGCCGTTGCTTCCCTTGTCGCGGGAAATAGGTTCGGTGGATGTGCTTCAGATGACGCCGCTCGACGTGTGTATAGACTTGCGTCGTGGCAATATCGCTATGGCCCAACATCGTTTGCACGGCTCGAAGATCGGCCCCCCCTTCCAACAAGTGTGTCGCAAACGAATGCCTCAACATATGAGGTGAAATTGCCTTGTGGAGCCCAGCCTGAGACGCTCGCTGGCGGAGCAGTTTCCAAAACGCCTGCCGTGTCAAGGCTTGCCCCCGTCTTGTGACAAAGAGGATCGGCGACATGCGCCCCTTAAGTAGAAACGGTCTCACCAGCTGGATATAGTCGGCCACGCTCTCTCGTGCTGGCTGTCCCATTGGCACCACACGCTCCTTGGCTCCTTTCCCCATCACCCTCACACACCCGAGATCCAGATCGACCTGTGCCATCCAAAGCCCCACCAGCTCGGAAACACGAAGGCCCGTAGCAAACAACACTTCCAACATAACGCGATCTCGTCGGTCCTCGAGGGTATCACGAGCAGGAAAATTCAAGAGCGCGGTGACTTCCGGCAACGTCAGCATCCTCGGTAAATGCATCGGCCGACGAACCGGCACGATGTGACGGAGAGGGCTTTCCGCAACAATCTGTTCGACCATCAGAAAGCGATACCACCCCCGCATCGCCGACAGCATCCGCGCAATCGATGCTGGAGCCAGCGACTCCCCTTTGACCGAAGCCAAAAATGAACCGACGATGTTCGGCGAAACCGCGGCGCTAATGCGCAATCGCCGGCGGGTCAGATATCGCTGAAAGCGAAGGAGATCCCGTCTGTAGGACTCGAGCGTATTGACCGACAATCCCCCCTCGACTCGAAGCTGTCGCAGATACCGCTCGACAAGAGGGTCAAGCACAACGGGATCGTCGGCTGGGACAACGTTGCGTATTATAGCCATCACGATTCACCATCATAACGAACCCGATTCATGGGCACAATGAATTCAAGGCAGTTCTCCTTGACAGCGTGCACCCTTTCCGATAGTAGTCTGCATACGAAATGGACGGCTGTCCTCCCGACGAGACCCTTCTAACGCTAAGGTTCACCTACTCTCATGTACGCATGATCACTCGTATCCTTCTGCTCATCGTCAGCCTCGTCTCAGCGAGCGTCAGCCACGCGACTGACATAGCAAAACCTATTCCACCTGTGCCACCGCCTCCACCAAGCTTGATTCAAGCGAAACAGTGGATCGACAAGGGCAACTATGAGTCAGCCGCCACGTCCTTACGGCGGTTGTTGACCACCAATCCCCCCATCGAGTATCTGGATGATGCCTATCTATTGCTTGGAGCGGCACTGTACGGCATGAAGGACTACGGTGAAGCCCTCCGCTATGTGTATCAACTGCAAACAGAGTTTCCCACCTCTGATCTCGCCGAGCGTGGCAAGATCCTTATCGCTCGCATCCATGCCGCGATGGGAAATGCCGATCTGGCACTGCCACTCTTGGCGCAAGTCAGGACATCGACACAGGACGATGCCACCAGGCGTGAGGCCTTGCAACTGACCGCAGAGACACTGGTCCAAAAGAAAGATTACGTGCGGGCCATTCAAACCTTATTGGAAGGCATGGCCGGCAGCTCCGACGCGCAGATGACGGAGACGCGAGAACAGATCCGCCAACTCATTACGGACAAGTTGGAGAAGAAGGGCTTAAGTCGGATCCGCGAGACGTATCCACGTACGTATCCCGGCGACCTCGCCTCCATGCGCTTGATTGACTACTATATCGGACGTGGCGAAGACCACTTGGCAGAACGAGAGACTCGGCATTTTCTCGCGGCCTTTCCGGCTCATCCGTTTATTCCAAAGGTCCATGAGTCGTTGGATCTCATCCGATCACGTCTGAAAGCCAATCAGTACCTCATCGCCGCAGTCCTGCCGCTGTCAGGTCGCCTTGCCTCGTTCCCCAATGATGTCCTGGAAGGAATCCAGCTCGCCGTCGAACGGGCCCGAGAACAACCCGGCACTCCCGCCGTCGGACTCATCGTCAAGGACCTCGATGCAGACCGACCTGGATTCTTGGATGATCTTGCCTCGCTCTTCTCCAATGATCGTCCACTCGTTGTCGTCGGTCCGATGCTGTCGAAGAACTTGCCCGCTATGGCTGAAATGGCCCAACGGGCTCGCGTACCGTTGATCACGCCCGCGGCAACCCTTCCCAATGTTCGACGGCTGGGCAGTTATCTCTTCAGTACCTCATTGACGTACGCCATGCAGGCTGAACGGATCGCCACGTACGCCGCGAAGGAGCAGAGTTACCGACGAGTCTGCATTCTGTATCCAGACACCTTGTACGGGCGGGAACTCGCCCGTCTCTTCGCACAGGAAATTCGTCGGATGGAAGGAGAAGTTATTGCCATCGAATCGTTCAAAGAAGGAGAAACCGATTTTGGCCCTCAAATTGAGCGGCTCAAGAACGAAGATCTCAAGAAATATGGCCTCGCGATCCCAGTGGAAGTGCCTCCGCCGGCAGGAAAATCGTCGAGCCGAAAGGAAAAGCGGCTCCTCTATACACCGGGGTTTGATGCGATTTTCATCCCCAGTCGATCCAGTGAGATCGGCCTCATCGCCGCACAACTAGCGTTTCATGATGTCAAGGTTCCGCTGCTAGGAACCAATGGCTGGAATGCGCTCGATTTCGCCAGGACGGCTGATCGGACCGTCGACGGAGCCACGTTCGTCGACGGATTCTTCATGGACAGCCCGAACCCTACTGTCCAGGATTTCGTTCGGCGGCATCAACATCGCTTTTCATCGCCCCCTTCACTCTTCACCATGCAAGGGTATGATGCAGCCAGAATCGCCATCGAGGGCATCCACCACGGTGCCACCTCCGGAGACGCGCTCCAAGAGTTCTTCATGAGCCAACACAACCTCCCAACGCTGGCCGGACCAGCCAGTTTTGGGCCTGATGGTGCGTTGCATCGACCGCTCTTTCTTCTGCAGGTGAAACAGGGTAAGTTTGTCCAACTGAACTAGTGAGAGTTTTTTGATGAATTCACTGCCTCAGATCCTTCATACGATCTCCTACATGGGACTCCCCCTCTTGTTTGCCATGGTGCTCCATGAATATGCCCATGGATGGATGGCGGAACGATGCGGTGACTCGACCGCCAAAGATGAAGGGCGGCTGACGATCAACCCACTCGCCCATATTGACCCCTTCGGGACTATCATTCTTCCGGTGATATGTTTGCTGTTGCCGGGGAGTTTTCTCTTGGGCTGGGCCAAACCGGTTCCCATCGATCCGAGAAATATGCATCATCCACGGCGTGACATGGCGCTCGTCGCCGCCGCCGGTCCCGGGATGAACCTGTTGCTGGCCGTTGTCAGCGCACTGCTCTTAACCGTCCTCCTGACCATTGAACCGACGTTGTCCATGCGGAACAGTGCAGAAGCTGAGGGATCATCCGGTCTATTGGCCACCATGTTCTTACGCCCCATTGCTGTCATGGCCTTCTACTCCGTGATGATCAATGTCTTTCTCGCCCTCTTCAATTTGCTGCCCATCCCACCGCTCGACGGGGGAAGAATCCTCACGGCGCTGCTTCCTCCCACACCGGCGATGGCCTTAGCGCGATTGGAGCCCTATGGGATGTTGATCTTGGTCGGCCTGATTGTCTTCGACAAAGAACTGGGCATTATCCACATGGTCACCGGAACCCTTGCCAAGGGTGTCTCCGGAACGATTTTGTCTACCGCGCTTAGTCTTCGGCCAGGAGTCGCAGAATGACCGCACCACGGAACCGAGTCCTCAGTGGCATGCAGCCCAGCGGTCTCATGCATCTTGGAAACTATCTTGGCGCGTTAGAAAACTGGAAGGCGCTGCAGGAACAGTATGACTGTTATTTCTTCATCGCTGATTGGCATGCCCTCTCGACGAATTATGCCGACACGAGTCGCGTGCGTGAATTCGTCAGAGAAATGCTTATTGATTGGCTGGCAGGCGGCATCGATCCCGAACGATCCACGATCTTTATCCAATCCCGTATTCCTGAACATGCGATCTTACATCTCCTGCTCTCGATGATGACGCCGATCTCGTGGCTCGAGCGGAATCCGACCTACAAGGAAAAGCAGGAGGAGATCAAGGAGAAAGACCTTACCACCTATGGGTTTTTGGGCTATCCCGTCCTCCAGGCCGCGGATATTCTTCTCTACAAACCCGACTTCGTGCCTGTAGGGAAAGACCAACTGCCCCATCTTGAACTGACCAGAGAAATCGCCAGACGATTCAACGACATTTATAAGAGGCCGGTCTTTCCAGAGCCAAAAGAACACCTGACCAAATTTCCCAAAGTCGTCGGCACCGACGGCCGGAAAATGAGCAAGAGTTATCACAATACGATCAACCTGTCTGATACCGAACCAGTCGTTCGGCAAAAGCTCAAAACCATGGTCACTGACCCCGCGCGTGTGAGACGGACCGACCCTGGGAATCCAGACCTCTGTCCGGTGTATGAGTTTCACAACATCTAC
>CAZOHW010000378.1:0-4724 GCA_964579525.1 uncultured Nitrospira sp.
CCCACGCAATGAGGCCAATGGGCCGATCATCGCCATGGATGGATCCCCTGTCACGGTGCGAGTCATACACACGGACGAAGAGCGAGAGATTGCCGACTCCGTCATGCACGTGCTCAGTCAATCAATAACGAATGGTTAAGGAGTCATGCTGCGAAAAACTGGGAAGAGGCTAGATCCGGATCTGCTCAGAAAGATGGATGCCTATTGGCGGGCGGCCAATTATCTCTCAGTCGGGCAGATCTATCTCTATGACAACCCGCTACTAAAGAAGCCGCTGACGCGTGCCCACATTAAACCCCGGCTGCTCGGCCATTGGGGCACGACGCCGGGCTTGAATTTTATCTATGTGCATCTGAACCGGATCATCAAACAACACGACCTCAATATGATCTACATCGCCGGTCCTGGTCACGGTGGCCCCGGCCTTGTCGCCAATGCGTATCTGGAAGGGACCTACAGTGAAATCTATCCAAATGTCTCACAGGACGAACATGGTCTGAAACGGCTGTTCAAACAATTTTCCTTTCCTGGTGGGATCCCCAGTCACGTGGCGCCGGAGACACCCGGCTCCATTCATGAGGGAGGCGAATTGGGGTACTCCCTCTCTCACGCCTATGGAGCGGTGTTCGACAATCCGGATTTGATGGCGGCCTGCGTTGTCGGTGACGGGGAAGCAGAAACCGGTCCACTTGCGACCAGCTGGCATTCCAATAAATTTCTCAACCCGCTCACCGATGGCATTGTGCTGCCCATCCTTCATCTCAATGGGTACAAGATCGCGAATCCGACTGTCCTGGCTCGCATCAGCCCCGGCGAGCTGGATCAGCTCTTCCGCGGGTATGGGTATCGTCCGTATATTGTCGAGGGTCGCGACCCTGCCACGATGCATCGCCTCATGGCCACAACGCTCGATACCGTCATTAAAGAAATCAAACGGATCAAGGCGGATGCCCATCAAGATGGTGCCAAGACGCGGCCGATTTGGCCGATGATCGTGCTTCGAACACCCAAAGGCTGGACCTGTCCGAAGCAGATCGACGGCAAGCGGACTGAGGACTATTGGCGGTCCCATCAAGTCCCGATGGGCGATATGGATAAACCAGCCCATGTCACACTTCTTCAGCAGTGGCTGAAGAGCTACAAGCCGGAGGAATTGTTCGATCAGGCGGGCCGATTCCACTCAGAGCTCGCGGCGTTGGCGCCCCAGGGAGATCGGCGCATGAGTGCCAATCCCCATGCCAACGGTGGAGTGTTCTTGAAGGATTTGCGCTTACCCGAGTTCCGTCGGTATGCGGTTGCTGTGAAGAGACCAGGTGCTCTCGAGGCCGAGGCGACTCGTATCATGGGAGCATTCCTGCGAGACACGATGACGCTGAATATGGACAGCCGAAACTTCCGGCTCTTTAGCCCGGACGAGAACAACTCCAACCGCTGGCAGGATGTCTTAGAGGTGACGAACCGTGCCTGGATGGGGGAGCGCCGACCATACGACGACCATCTGGCGCCGGACGGTCGAGTCATGGAGATGCTCAGTGAACATCAATGCCAGGGCTGGCTAGAAGGCTATCTGCTGACCGGCCGACATGGATTTTTCTCCTGCTATGAAGCCTTCATTCATATTATCGATTCGATGTTCAACCAACATGCCAAGTGGCTCAAAGTCTGTAACCATATCCCCTGGCGGCGACCGATCGCCTCGTTGAATTATTTGTTGTCCTCCCATGTGTGGCGCCAGGATCATAATGGGTTTAGTCATCAAGATCCCGGTTTTCTGGACCACGTCGTGAACAAGAAAGCCGAGGTAATCCGAGTCTATCTGCCGCCCGACGCCAATACGCTCCTCTGCGTGACGGACCATTGTTTGCGCAGTCGCAACCATGTGAACGTGATCGTGGCCGGCAAGCAATCGGCGCCTCAGTGGCTGGATATGGACGAGGCAATCATCCACTGCACGGCGGGCATCGGTATTTGGAAATGGGCCAGCAACGATACGGATGGGAAGCCGGACGTGGTCATGGCTTGTTGTGGAGATGTCCCCACGATGGAAACGTTGGCCGCGGTCTCGTTACTGAGAACGTACCTACCCGACGTGAAAGTGAGAGTCGTCAACGTTGTCGATCTCATGAGGCTTCAGCCTTCCGCCGAACACCCGAATGGGTTGTCTGATCAGGATTTCGATTCGTTGTTCACCATGGACAAGCCGATCATTTTCGCCTTCCATAGCTACCCATGGCTGATTCACCGGCTCACCTACCGGCGGACCAATCACAAGAATCTGCATGTGCGTGGATATAAGGAAGAAGGCACCACGACGACCCCCTTTGATATGGCGGTGATGAACGATCTCGATCGGTTTCACCTGGTCGCCGACGCCATCGACCGCATCCCCCTGCGCGGGTCCCAGGCGGATTATGCCAAGCAGGCCCTCCGCGACAAACGAATCGAACACAAACAATACATCGCCGAACATGGCGAAGACATGCCGGAGATCCGACAGTGGAAGTGGGATCCGAGTAAAAAGTCTGGAGGCGGGACATGAGAATGAAGAGGAATGGCCGGATTTGGTAGATGATCCACTGCACACGGTTAGGGTCTCAGTCAACAACCCCTCGAAAACCTCATGAATTTCCTCCTGCAATATGCTATCGAAATAGGCCTTAGAAGTCATTGCATGGGGGATGAATAGTCTCTTATATGGGAGGTTGGAGAGATATGGGACGGCTGGTGTCATGTTTTTTATGGGGTATTGGAGTCGGGTGTGTGGTGCTTCTGCTTGCTGGTCACGCCTATGCGGACGAGCCGGAGTCCAAGAAGTCGGAAGAGACCAACGTACAAACTGTCATCGATTGCCGGTATGATCACTATGCCGAGGGAGACACGAGTGAGGCTTTTCCATCCGACGATGTCTTTCGCCCCCTTATGGCAGACCCGAAGCAGCCGCAGTTTTTTGCCATTTGGCAACAAACACGGTTGCGGGCCAACGATTCATCGTTCAGCCGCGGCTCTGTCGCCATCGGAGAGAACTTCGGGTTCTACACCAAACGGAAGGGCTGCGATGGATGGCAAGTGGGGCTTCTCACCGGGGTCTTTGCTCAATTCAATCTGGACCAGAAAGACGCCGAGTTGATCAACACCGATTTTAATGTGGGTATTCCGCTCTCGTGGCGTTCAGGGAATTGGTCGGCGAGGCTTCGCTACTATCACCAAAGCAGCCACATCGGCGACGAATTTTTGGGAGCCAATCCTGGATTCAAGTCGATGAGTTTTATCCTTGAGGAGGTGGAAGGAATTCTCTCCTACGACTACCAGCGCTGGTTGCGCCTGTATGGAGGGGGAGGGTATCTCGTGCATCGCGAACCGACGACGTTCGACCGTGGGAGAGTTCAGTGGGGATTCGAAGCACGGGCGCCGTCGATACGGACCAGGATCTTGGAACCGTTCCTGAACCGTGTGATCATGACGCCCGTGCTGTCGGGGGATTTCAAGTCGATACAGGCACATGGTTGGATCATTGACACCAACCTCTTGGGCGGCTTCGAATGGTCTCGAACCGGATCGCGCCGACGTTTTCGCATTATGGCAACCTATTTCCACGGATATAATCCCTATGGTCTCTTTGTCATCAACCAGAAAATCGAGTCGATCGGTATCGGTGCCTACTTCCTGTTTTAGCCGTTTGCGGGTCATAGCCCGTGCTCTATTTGGAGTGAAGCGATGAATCAGAAGGTTTCCTTTTCTATCTGGTATGTGTTGCTGGCCGTTATGGCGGTGGTGTTGGTCCACGATTTCATTCATGCACTCAATAAGGTCGAAGAACTCCCCTACAGTGAATTCAAGAAGCTGGTGGCAGACGGTAAGGTGGCAGAAGTTTCGGTGACGAGCCAAGTGCTGACCGGAAAGCTGAAGCCCGAGGGTGAATCCAAAGAGCAAAAAGCTTTTGCGACTGTGCGGGTCGAGGATCCGGACCTGGTCCGTGAGCTCAACAAGCATGGTGTGACGTTTGCCGGGGTGATCGAATCCACGTTTTGGCGTGACCTGCTGTCGTGGATAATTCCTGTCGCCCTCTTTGTGGGCATCTGGTTCTTCATCTTCCGTCGGTTAGGACAGGCGCAGGGTGGCTTCATGCAGGTCGGCCAATCGAAAGCCAAAATCTACATGGAGAAAGACGTCAAGGTAACCTTCGCGGATGTTGCAGGCGTCGATGAGGCCAAAGAGGAACTACAGGAAGTCATTGAGTTCCTCAAGACACCGGAAAAATTTACCAAGCTGGGTGGCAAGATTCCTAAGGGGATCTTGCTCGTCGGTCCACCGGGAACGGGCAAAACCTTGTTGGCGCGCGCGGTGGCCGGTGAGGCTGGGGTGCCGTTCTTCAGTATCAGTGGCTCGGAGTTCGTCGAGATGTTTGTAGGAGTCGGCGCTGCGCGGGTTCGTGATCTATTTGAGCAGGCGAAGGGCAAAGCGCCCTGTATCATTTTCATCGATGAGTTGGACGCGCTTGGGAAGGCCCGAGGCGTCGGGCCCATGGCGCATGAGGAACGTGAGCAAACGCTCAACCAATTGTTGGTCGAAATGGATGGATTCGACCCTCGTGTCGGGGTCATTCTCATGGCTGCAACCAACCGTCCCGAGATCCTCGACCCCGCCTTGCTCCGCGCGGGACGATTCGATCGTCATGTGACGGTGGATCGTCCAGACAAGAAAGGGCGGCTGGAGGTGCTCAAGGT
>CAZOHW010000379.1:0-4709 GCA_964579525.1 uncultured Nitrospira sp.
GACCCGCTGAGTCTGCTTGCCTTGCTGGTGGCTTCGTCGGCAGCGGGTTTTCTTGTCAGGAATTTTCCTCCTGCGCGCATTTTCATGGGCGATGTGGGCAGCATCCCCATCGGGTTTTGTTTTGGGGCGATGATGTTGCTGGGAAGCCGCGAGCACCTGTTTGACGTGTGGGTTCCTTTGATCGTGTTTTCGCCCTTCATCGTCGATGCGTCGGTGACGTTGGCACGGCGGGTACTGTGCGGTGAAAAGTTCTGGCAAGCACATCGCTCGCACTATTATCAGCGGGTTGTATTACTAGGATGGGGGCATCGCAAGACGGTTTTGGCTGAATACCTGCTCATGCTAATCTGCGTCGGCCTTGCATGGCTGTACCATGTGGGAGAAGAGGTCACTCGATTGCTTGTCCTCTGTGGCTGGAGCCTCCTCTTTTTCGCGATCATGGCCGGTGTAACACTCGCCGAGCGGATGCTCGGTGAGAGGCAATTTGCTGCGCGATGAACAAAGAAGAGATCCTCACACGAGCGGTTGAGTTTCGCGAGAAGGGAAAACTGTTTTGCCGGGGCCATTCCGAACTCGAAGACCTGTTCAAAGGAAGCATCGATCGATTCTGTGAAATCGCGGTACGGTTGAATGGCGCGAAGCGGGTGCTCGACGTGGGAGCTGGTCAAGGGTTGTTGCTTTCATTTTTGACCGAACTTGGTCATGAGTGCCATGCGCTGGACGTGGTGCATCAGCCGTCGGCTTATCCGGATACGTATGGGAAGGGTATTATCTTTCACGCCTGTAATGTGGAAGCCGATGCGATTCCCTATCCAGACGAATCGTTCGATGCTGTCGTCTGTTGCCAGGTGCTCGAACATTTTTCCCATTCACACCTTCCCGCCGTTCGAGAGATGAGGCGGGTGTTGCGACCAGGTGGGGTGTTGGAGATTGATGTGCCCAACGTCGCCAGTTTTAGGAATCGAGTCAGACTTTTGCGTGGGAAGCACATCACCTATGACTACGCCCATCACTATCTTCATGCGACTCCGATCGTGTACAAGGGCATGTCGTATTACCCTCTTCGGCACAATCGTGAGTTTACCAAAGGCGAGTTGGAGCTTCTGTTGTCCTCTTCCGGGTTTGATCGGTATGACGTGTCCTTTCTAAAATCTCGTCGGTATCGTGAGGGGCTTGAGCGAGTAAGGGTTGTAGGGACATCGATCAAGGATCTCATTCCCTCGTTTCGAAAATCCTTGATTGCGTTTGCATACAAGTGATGGTGGTTCCGCTCGATCGCATACAGTCGGAGGCAAGGCGAACGGCGGGTTGGGTGACGACTGCGCTGGGATTCACGATCCCCATCTGGGTTGTGGCAGACAGCATCCTTCTTGTCGTCCTTGTGACATGCTGGGCTGCAAGCGGTGAATGGCGCGAGAAGGTTCGTCGTGTTGCATCCAATCCTGTGGCAGTTGCAGCGTTGTTATTGTTTGCGTGGTTACTGCTTGGGTCGCTATGGGGCGGAGGATCGTTGGAAGAACGATCCCTGGCCGTGAAGAAGTACACGGACTTGTTGCTTATTCCATTATTGATTTCTCTGGTCATTGATGTGAGAGAGCGCAACCGTGCGATGCTGGCTTTCGCCGTGTCGTTGGTCGTAACGTTGGTGCTGTCATTAGCCTTAAGTGCCGGGATGCTTCCGACCGGGGGAGTTATTAAAGGTGATCCGACCAATCCGTTCGTGTTCAAGAAATACCTCACACACAATATTTTGATGGCATTCGGTGCGCTGTTGTTTGCAGCGCTGGCTTGGCGGTCATACGACAAGCGAGTGCAATGGGGTTGGGGGTTCCTTTCGCTCTTAGCAGTCGTCGATGTGCTCATGGTACAAGGCCGAACCGGCTATCTGATTCTCGCAGGGCTCACGCTGTTGACACTCCATAGGCTCCTCGGTTGGCGAGGAGTCGCTGCTGCCACCATGCTCCTCGCGATTGCGTTCACCGGGGCCTACCAGATTTCCACCAGTTTTCATAACCGGGTCAGTCTCACGACTTCCACGTTGACCGAATGGAACCCACAAACGGCTGATCCCTCGATACGAGAACGAGTGGAGTTTTACCAAAATACAGTTGAGCTTATTCAGGAGCATCCGGTCATTGGTGTGGGGACCGGAGGGTTTATCCAAGCCTATGCGGAGCAAGCCAAACAGACCGGTGTGCCCGTGACGAGTAACCCCCACAACCAATATCTGATGATCATGGTTCAAGTCGGGGTGATTGGATTGGGCCTCTTTCTCTGGCTCTTTGTGATGCAGTGGCGTGTGTGTCCCACGGGTGGAGATCAGACCTATGGATTGCTTGCTCGTGGTCTTGTTCTGACGATGGTGATCGGTTGTATATTTAACTCCTTGCTGGTCGACCATACTGAGAAACTGCTCTACTGTTGGTTCTCCGGCCTCATGTATTCAGGTGCCGATTCACGGTCGGAACCTGTCGCATGAGTATTTCCGCCTACATCATCGCCTACAATGAAGCCGACCGGATCGCTGATGCGGTCAACAGTGTCTTATGGGCGGACGAGATCGTGGTGGCCGACTCCAACAGCACCGACGGGACCGATCGGATCGCGGCAGAGTTGGGGGCCAAGGTGGTTCAGATTCCGTTCGAGGGGTTTGGCCACCTGCGAAATCGGGCGATCGAAGCCTGTACTCATGAGTGGGTGCTCAGCATTGATACGGACGAGCAATGCACGCCTGAGGTTCGGGATGAAATTCTGACGCTCCTCGCAGGAACGCCCGCGCACGATGCGTATCTGGTGCCGAGACGAAACTATTTTATGGGGCGGTGGATTACCCATTCCGGGTGGTATCCAAATTTCAGGCAGCCGCAATTGTTCCGCAAGGGAGCCATGACATACATGGAATTGCCCGTGCATGAAGGCTACGAGTTGCTCACTGAGAAGCCAGTCGGACGATTGGCCCACGCGATTTGGCAGATTCCCTTTCGAAACTTTGAGGAGGTCGTGAAGAAAGCCAATCGGTATTCCACCCTTGGTGCGCAGAAACTCGAGGGGAAACGAATGTCGATGGGAAAGGCGCTCCTGCATGGAATCTGGTCGTTTCTCAAACACTATGTGGCCAAGCGAGGATTTCTTGACGGCTGGCCTGGGTTCGTTATCGCGTTTGGAAATTTCGAGG
Source organism: uncultured Nitrospira sp. (assembly GCA_964579525.1). Taxonomy (GTDB): domain Bacteria; phylum Nitrospirota; class Nitrospiria; order Nitrospirales; family Nitrospiraceae; genus Nitrospira_D. Next base: position 3,176 of record CAZOHW010000379.1, read on the forward strand.
GGACGTTTTATCGGTATGCGAAAAGGTTTGAACAGCAAGAACAGTGGTCGCTTCCCAAGCAGCTCCCCCTGAGGCGTTCAGATACTCGGCAGAAATGAAGACCACCATTGTGGTGACCACGTATAATCGTCCTGATGCATTGGAAATCGTTCTGGAAGGCTATTGCAGGCAAAGCGATCAGGATTTCACACTGGTGGTTGCGGATGACGGATCGACAAGTGAGACAGCGACCATTGTGCAGGATTTTGTGGGACGAGCGACATTTCCGCTGTCGCACGTCTGGCAGGAAGATCGAGGATTTCGCGCTGCGGCAATTCGTAATCGAGCGGTGGCTTCGATGGATGCCGACTATGTCATCTTCACGGATGGGGATTGTGTGCCTCCCCGGCACTTTGTGAGAGCCCATAAACGGCTGGCGGAGCCGGGTTATTTCCTTGGGGCGAACCGGGTATTGCTGAGCAAACAGTTGACGGATCGTGTATTGCGTGAACATCTTCCGATTCATGCATGGAGCGGAATTGATTGGGCGTGGTCTTGGTCACAGCGCGAGGTCAATCGCCTGATGCCCTTGATGGTCTTGCCCGACGGCCCGTTCAGAAAATGGTCGCCGGATCGCTGGAGGGGCGTCAAAACCTGTAACCTCTCGGTATGGCGAGCAGACTTCGTTCGCGTGAACGGCCTTGATGAATCCTATGAGGGATGGGGATTGGAAGATTCAGATTTGGTGATTCGATTGCTTCACGCAGGAGTGAAGCACAAGAACGCACGGTTTGCCGCGCCAGTCTTTCACTTGTGGCATGCAGAACAGGATCGTGTGATGTTGCCGATCAATCAACAGCGGCTGGACGACCTGCTGCGATCGGCCGATATCCGGGCCACTGTCGGGCTCGATCGATATGGAGTCGCCGTTTCTTCGACACATATCGCGCATGGTTCATAAACGTGCTGGTTGCCATATGCCGGACCTTCATAGCGTATTAGTCGTGTGCACCCGCCGGATCGGCGACGTGCTTTTGGCGACTCCCGTTGTGCGATCGCTAAAGCACGCGTATCCGGATGCCGCCGTCGATATGCTCGTGTTTCAGGGGACGCAAGACATCGTGTCGGCGAACGCGGATATCCGGAAGGTCTGGACGATCACCGAACGTCCGGCCATTGGACCCCATTTGGCCCTACTTCGCGCACTCTGGCGCCGATATGATCTTGCCTTGTCGGTCTTGGCGGGCGATCGACCAATCTTTCATGCGTGGGTAGCTGGGCGGCATCGCATAGGGACGCTGCTGCCCGATAGAAAGTCCTGGTGGAAACGAAGGTTGCTGGACGAATGGGTTCCGTTTGATAATCTGCAAACCCATACGGTCGTCATGAATCTTCGATTGTTGACTTCGTTGAAGGTTAAACCGATCGGGACGCCGATGGTCAGTTGGAGACAAGAGGATGAAGAGTCCATGCACTGTTTGTTCCCGGGCCTGCATGGGTCCCATCCCTATGCTGTGCTGCATATCTCCCCGAAGTTCGTCTACAAATCATGGAC
>CAZOHW010000380.1:0-4638 GCA_964579525.1 uncultured Nitrospira sp.
GCCTGGGACCGAACACGTCGTCCCAAGCCCTGTCGACTTGCCGCCACCCCCATGCTCCAGAGGATCGTGGCGAGTAAATTGGCGTTGGAGTGGTCGCCCGAACAAATCGCAGGCTGGCTCAAGCAAGCATTCCCAGATCAGGGCACCATGCGGATCTCCCACGAAACAATTTACCGCAGCCTGTTCATTCAAGCCCGCAGGGTGCTCAAGAAAGGATTACTGGGGCATCTCCGATCCGGACGAAGGATGCGGCGAGTGAAACACGCGACGACGGCAGGCCAGCCGCGGGGGCAGATCGTGGAGGGCCTCTCCATCCGGCACCGTCCGGCGGAGGTGGAAGACCGGGCGATTCCCGGTCACTGGGAAGGAGATTTGCTCACCGGTTCGCACAATACCCACATCGCGACGTTAGTCGAACGCCAGTCGCGATTCACGATGTTGGTGAAGGTGCCGGGGAAAGACACGGTCAGCGTGGTGACAGCGCTGAGCCAGCAGGTCCGACGCCTGCCCGCGGCCTTGCGTCGGTCGCTCACCTGGGATCGCGGGATGGAATTGGCCCAGCATAAACAGTTCACCCTGGCGACCAAGGTGCAGGTCTACTTTTGTGACCCGCAAAGCCCATGGCAGCGGGGGACCAACGAAAATACGAACCGCTTGCTGCGGCAATACTTGCCGAAAGGCACCGACCTGTCACGCTATTCACAGGCAGACTTAAATACGATCGCGTTACGATTGAACCAACGGCCACGCAAAACGTTGGGATTTCAAACCCCAGCGGCTATATTAGACACAGGTGTTGCGCTCACCGGTTGAACTTACCGATGGCTTTGTTTGATAAAGAAATATCCTGGAGAAAAAGCCAATTAAGAAGTCATGTATATTCCCGCTTGGGTACTCTACCCTGATTCCGTAAGCATTCGAAGCACCTGGGTTAAAGACAAGCGCGGGAAGATTCGCTTTGTGCCGGCGCACGCCCATGCCCAGCGGTTGATCGAGAGTTATCTGATGATGGCCGGACACGGCGACGACAAGGATGGTCCGCTCTTCTGGCCAGTGCGCAACAACCGCACGGGGGAACTGGAACGGCCACTCAATGCGAACTCGCTCTATCGAAACGTGGTCAGGAAGTATTAGCCAAGGTGCAGGAGTGGCTCGGCCATGCCAACGTCTCCACCACCCGCCTCTATGATCGTCGCAAGACGAGGCCGGAAGACTCGCCGACTTTCCGAGTACAGTATTAGCCAGGGATGCATCGCCCGCGCGGGTTTCTCCTGTTTCATAAGTGGTAGAGTGGTCACATTTTCATTGGTATGATGGAAGCGAACGGAGCCCGCGATGAAAGGTGCTTCCTATGCAGAAACCGAGAAGCAGTACGCTGGCAATACAACGATCCCGCGCGTGCTCGGTCTTCTGATCATTACGGCATGTGCGATCGTTCCTCTGACCCTGACTCTTCTCCACAACAGCGAGTTTGACTCGATCGTAATCGATGTGGCAGGACGTCAGCGGATGTTGCTCCAACGCTATATGAAGGAACTTCTCCTTGCATCTCAAGGCATTCAAGTAAGACATGACCAGACCCGTGCAGCACTCGAGGATCCTTTACGTGCATTGATCAATGGAGGAGAAGTTGTTGTTTATTTTGGTCCAAGCACCACCGCTTGGCTCCCACCAGCTCCAACAGAGAAGATTCGACAGAAACTTCTCGAGCAACAACATCGATTGGAAGCATTCACGACCATGGCAGATGAATTTCTCCGTACACCTCCCCAGGCGAGCGGCCACGATGAGCTTCGCAACTCACTTCTGAGGGAGAATGCTGCACTGGTAGAAATCGCGAACGACGTCGTCATAATGTTGTCCCAGCGTTCAGCCATGGTGATTCGTTCCATTATTCAGTGGGAAGTCATCGCTCTCTTGCTAATTGGGGCAGGTGTGTCAATACAAACTGCACGATTTATGCAATCAGAAAAGGAGCTCAAGATTAGAGAGAATCTTGCCATGGAAGCCTTACGCGAAAGCGAGTCGGTGAAGTCATCGCTTTTGTCATCGGTATCTCATGAGTTACGCACTCCTCTTACTGCGATCAAATCCATTGTCTTTAATCTCCGAGATAACAGTACCCTACCGACAGCCGCGTCTCAGAAGGAATTGCTGGCGAACATCGACGATCAGGTGGATTATCTAAATCGATTAGTGGGGAATCTCTTCGACATGTCGCGCCTTGAGGCTGGAACACTCAAACCTCAGCGTGAATGGCATGTGCTTGACGAACTGGTAGAAGGCGCCATTCGCCGGGTTGATGTGCTGCTGGGCAAGCGATTGCTGCACGTGACCATCGCGCCGGGTCTTCCACCCATCTGTGTCGATGGAGTTCAGATCCAACAGGTCCTGATCAATCTTCTCGACAATGCTATTAAATTCTCTTCGGCTGCATCTCCGATCGAGCTCACCGCTGATTCCGTCGAGGGGACTCTCGAGGTGCGTATTTCGAACACCGGTGAAGGCATTCCCGCTGTTGAACTCGACCGGATCTTTGATCGGTTCTATCAAGTGCAATCAGGACGATCTCTCACATCTCATGGCGCCGGACTGGGCCTGGCCATCTGTAAGGGGATCATCGAAGCGCATGATGGACAGATTCTGGCGCAATCGGTTCCAGGGCAGCAAACGACACTCTTGTTTCGCTTGCCTATCTCGACAGCCAAGTGCTCGGGTGTTCCTCTATCAGAGGCTAACGTTATGGAAAGAACAACATGACGCAAGGTGCGCGCATACTTGTGGCTGATGATGAATCGCAAATTCGTCGTTCACTTCAGGTGAATCTCGAAAGTAAAGGTTATGCGGTCGAGGCGGTCGAATCGGGAACTCTCGCAATCAGTGCATTTTTTAACCGCCGTCCTGATCTCATGATTGTGGATGTGATTATGCCTGGTATGAATGGTGTGGAAGTTGTCCGCAATATCCGCGAATCTTCTGCAGTCCCCATCATCGTGCTCTCCGCAGTGGGAGACGAGCCTCGCAAAGTCGAGGCTCTTGAGGCTGGAGCAGACGACTATATCACCAAACCGTTCGGCATCGAGGAATTGTTGGCCCGAATTCGGTCCTTGTTGCGGCGGGCGGCAGGAGCCCTGAGCGCGCAACCAGTCTTCGTGGCTGGAAATTTGTCCGTGGATTTCGATCGCCGTGAAGTCGTCCTCGATGGCAAGTCCGTGAAACTCACGCCCAAGGAATACGATCTCTTGAAGTACATGGTAGAACATGCCGGCAAGGTGCTAACGCATCGGATGCTGCTGCAAGAAGTCTGGGGTCCAGCCTACGTCGAGCAAGCCCAATATCTTCGAGTCTTCGTCGGTCACCTCCGAAAGAAACTTGAAAAAGATCCCATCCGACCACGCTTTATTATCACGGACCCTGGTGTCGGTTATCGGTTCTTCACCGAGAAGGACTCGATCCGCTAGCCTTGTAAGCATCGGTCTGCTACCAGGCCATCACCTCTTCTGCAGGTCCATCCCGCCTCTCACATGATGATTTATACATTCTTTATAGGAACACCCTCGCTTCACTATCGAGCCTTTATGGGATAGTCGGGTAGTCTGTGCTCATGAAACACAGCGTCCATACAGGAGTCACAGCGAAGGCACAAGGAGATAGGCTCATGAGAATTTTAGGCATCTATGTCGCAGTGGGATTGATGGCGGGCTTCCTCGTGGTCGCGGGCCTTTGTTTATTTGGATTAGTGGTAACGGGTAATCATGTTGGCGCGTGACAGTTGATCGTCCGCTGCCTAGGGGGCTTGAAAAGTGAAGGAGCAGATTATCGGTCTTGCCACCTTCGTGACAATGATCTTCAATCCGATCATTGCAGTACGAGGAGCAGGGTCAGAAATCCAGACAGCTGTTGGCTCATTTCTCAACAGAGTAGCTGAGGAACAGCAGATAGAAATATCGTTAGGACAACTTGCGACACAACGTGCCGATATATACTGCTCCCCTCTAAGACAAGGGGTACCTGAACTGAGTAGATTGTGGCTGATCTACCGAGGAGGAATCAGCCATGAAGCGACGGAAGTGGGACGCGAAGATCAAAGCCACCATCGTCTTAGAGGGGCTCAAAGGCAAGCCGGTAGGAGCGATTTGTCAGGATTATCAGATCAGCCAAGCCCAGTACTATCAGTGGCGCGATCAATTTCTCGGGAATGCGCCGAAGACGTTTGAGGTGGCCCAGCAGACAGACCGTGAAGCGCGCCTGCAGCGCGAGAATGCTCGGTTGAAGAGTCTGGTTGGGGAACTGACGCTCGAACTCAAAAAAAGCGACGCGGAGGGGTGGTCATGAGTCGGCGCACCTCGGAGACCATCGCCAAGCGGAACGAGTTGATCGTGCAGCGTATGTACGCCCTGAAAGCCGAGCATCCGTTCTGGGGCTATCGGCGCATCTGGGCTCATCTGCGGTTTGTAGACGGCTTGCGAATCAACAAGAAACGCGTGTTACGGTTGATGCGGGCTCATGCGCTGCTGGTCAAGCCCAACGACAAGCTCAAAGCGACGCGGACGCCGAGCCGAAGCAAGCCCCGCCCTACGGCCCCGCAGCAATGGTGGGGCATCGACATGACCAAGGTCATGGTTGAGCCCATCGGCT
>CAZOHW010000381.1:0-4614 GCA_964579525.1 uncultured Nitrospira sp.
GGTATGGATATATCAAGCCGAACGACAAAGTCGTGTTGGGTAAACGAGGAAGGTTGCGGGGATTTTCAGTTCACAAATTTGTGGAAAAGCCTAATACGACCAAGGCGACTCAGTATCTCAAAGCCGGCAACTATTATTGGAACAGCGGGATGTTTGTCTGGCGGGCTGCGACGATTTTGGAAGAGATTCGCCGCCATCAACCAGCAATCGCTATGGCGATGGATCAAATCAGCCGACTCAACATGACTTCGGCGCCCAAGTCAGCCATCGAGGATCTCTATCGAGCCATCAAACCAGTTTCTATCGATAACGGAGTGATGGAACGCTCGTCGAAGTCGGCTGTGATCCCGGTGGCGTTCAAATGGTCGGACGTCGGGAGCTGGGGGAGCTTGGACGAGGTGGCTTCGAAGGATAAGGTTGGGAATGTGATGACTGGGCGCGTGGTTGACTTGGAGAGTCGCCGATCGATCGTCTATGCCGATAGGCGGGTTGTGGCGACGATTGGCTTACAAGATATGGTGGTGGTGGATACGCCGGATGCGACGTTGGTGTGCCCCAAATCACGGGCGCAAGATGTGAAGAAGGTCGTCGATATTTTGAAACAGCAGAAAGCGCCGGAGCATTTGGAACACTTGACGATTCACCGCCCATGGGGTTCGTACACGGTTTTGGAAGAAGGTCCTGGGTTTAAGGTGAAGCGAGTCACCGTCAAGCCTGGCGGCCGATTGTCGCTGCAGATGCATCATCAACGCAGTGAACATTGGGTGGTCATCGCAGGAACAGCACGGGTGACCAGAGATGAGGAGATCTTTGACCTCCAGGTTGGGCAGAGTACAGCCATTCCAGTGAAGACACAACATCGCCTCGAAAACCCCGGACACGAGACCGTGCACATCATCGAGGTGCAGAATGGCCCGTACCTTGGTGAAGATGATATCGTCCGTTTCAGGGATGACTACGGCCGGACAAATCACTGACAGACGAAAGTCGGATAGTTCTCAAGTTGTAAAGTCATCAAGTCTGAAGGTCGTCAAGTCTGAATCCGAAAACTTCGGACTTGATGACCTTCAGACTTGAAGGTTATTCCAGGAGACCCATGGGCTTATTCAGAGAATATGACCTCCGGGGCATCGTCGGCACTGAGTTGACAGAGGACTTGGCTGAGCAGGTGGGGCGCGCGTATGCCACCTATGCCGACAAGCGTGGAGTCAAGACGATCAGTGTCGGTCGTGACGGTCGTCTTAGTTCTCCCGCGCTGCACAAAGCCTTGCTGAAGGGGCTTCTTGCGGGTGGGCTTGATGTCATTGACATCGGAGTCTGTACTTCTCCGTTGGTGTACTTTTCCTTGTTCACTTTGCCGGTCGACGGCGGCATCATGATTACGGGAAGTCATAATGCCGCCGAGTATAACGGTTTTAAAATTTGCGTCGGGAAAACGGCCATCCATGGGGAAGAGATTCAGGAACTTCGGCGAGTCATGGAACTGGGAGCGTTCATCACGGGGAATGGGCGCCTCTCTGAGCATCCCATTATCCCGGATTATCTGAAGTACATTGAAAAAAATTTTGCTCATGTCAAGGCACAGCAACTCCACATTGTGATCGATTGCGGAAATGGCGCCGCCTCGCTGGTTGCCAGGCAGGCGCTCGAATTACTGGGGTGCCGGGTCACGACACTCTACGGCGACTTGGACGGTCGATTCCCCAATCATCATCCGGACCCGACCGTGCTTGAGAATCTTTCCGATCTCATGCAGGCGGTCAAGCAGCATCGGGCTGATGTGGGAATCGGGTACGACGGGGATGCGGATCGAATCGGGACCGTCGATGAGCAGGGGGAGGTATTGTGGGGCGACCGTCTCCTCGTGCTCTATGCCAGGGATATTCTTGCGGTCAAACCAGGAAGTACGATCATTTCTGAAGTGAAAGCCTCGCAAGGCCTGTACGATGACATCGCAAAACGTGGCGGCCGCCCGATTATGTGGAAGACGGGTCATTCGCTGATCAAGTCGAAGATGAAGGAAGAGTCGGCAGTCTTGGCCGGTGAGATGTCGGGGCATATGTTTTTTGCCGATCGGTATTTCGGGTATGACGATGCCGTTTATGCGTCTTGTCGGCTCATCGAGATCCTGGCCAAGGCTGGACAGCGCTTGTCTTCGTTAGTGGCTGACCTCCCGAATACGGTGATCACTCCAGAAATACGTGTCGATCTTCCCGATACCGTGAAGTTTGAGGTGGTTGAACTGGTCAAACAGCGGTTTGCCGAGTACCTCCTGAGTACGAAAGAAGGGTTAGGACCGGACAAGTTAGTCCTTCGAGACCTCATTACCATTGATGGGGTTCGGGCGATCTTTACAAACGGCTGGGGGCTCATCCGAGCCTCCAACACACAACCGGCCTTGGTCTTGCGAGTGGAAGCGACTTCATCGAATCAGCTCAATGCCATTCGCGCATTGATCGATTATGAACTCGCCGAGGCCAAACGAGCCTTGGGGTGTTAGCTGTTGCCACTGTGTCACCTGCCTGATTGAATTCTACTGTGTGCAACGTGCATCGTATCCTCTTCTTGGTGGTCGTTCTGCTCCTTCCAGGCCCTGCCTGCCTAGCTGATGGGCAAGGCGCTTCAACGCCACGTCCATTCCGTATTGGGGAACGGTTGACGTACCACGTCTCGTGGCTCAATCTCACGGCGGCCGTTGCGGTTATGGAAGTAGGACGAATGGAAGGCCAAGATGGCCGAGCGCTCGCGAAGTTGATCGGGACGGCGCAATCGACGCCGATCATCACGAAGTTTTTCCCGGTTGATAATCGTGTCGAGTCCGAGCTCGATCTTCACACGCTTGTTCCAGAGCACATGACATTCCGTCGACGTGAAGGGAAAAAGAAAGAAGATATCGAGTATGTGTTCCATCAGAAACAAGGCACCGTGACAGCCGTCAGAGGAGGGACGACGGAAGCACTACCTATTCCCGCAGGAACTCAAGACATCATTTCCTGTCTGTACTACACCCGTACGGTGTTGCCGCCGAAGCCTGGCGCCACTCTGAAGATGAATGTGTATCATGATAAAAAGAATCGACCGGTCGAGGTGCGGGTCGAGGGACTTGAGACGCTCGAAGGATCTTGGGGAAAAGCGGAGACGGTCAAAGTGCGTGTGATCATGCCCTTCCATGGTCTCTTTATGAATAAAGGAGATATTTATGTGTGGGTCACGAATGATGAGCGAAAGACGCCTGTTCGAATGAAGGCGAAGGTCGTACTCGGATCAATCGTGGCTGATTTGGTCGAAGGGTTCGAAAATACATTGCCTAATTAACACAGAACGTTGATTGCACTCACAGGCTCACGTTATACTTCCGCATGGCACAGTGTTCTATCACGTCGCATCACTTTCTCGCACAACATCAGCGGTTGCATCCAGACGCGAATGCCGAGTTGACCGGCCTCCTCAGCCAAATCGGCCTGGTCGGCAAGCTCCTCGCGCAGGATCTTCGGCGTGCCGGACTCATCGGCATTTTGGGAACCACCGATGAAACCAATGTGCAGGGTGAGATGGTCAAGAAGCTGGATGTCCTTGCCAATGAGACGTTCGTCAATGTCCTACGAACGAGCCGATTCGTTTGTGCCTTGGCATCAGAAGAAATGGAAAAGCCGATCCTCTTGCCGGAGAATCGGCCGCATGGCCGGTACATGGTGCTGTTCGATCCGCTCGACGGATCCTCCAATACGGACTGCAACATGCCTCTTGGCGCGATTTTTTCGATCCTGAAATATGGTCGAACCGACCGACTGCCTACTGAAGAGGAACTCGTATGTCGAGGGTCTGAACAGGTCGCGGCAGGGTATGTGCTGTTCGGGTCGAGTACGATGTTCGTCTATACGGTTGGGCAAGGAGTACATGGATTTACTCTCGATCCCGGCATTGGGGAGTACGTGCTCTCGCACGAGCGAATGGAAATTCCGAAACAAGGCAAGGTTTACGCGGCGAACGAGGGGAACTATCACAAGTGGCCGGAAGGAACAAAACGGTATTTCGATTGGCTGAAAATCAGCGACAAGCCGACCGGTCGTCCCTACAGTGCCCGCTATTCTGGTTGTTTGGTCGCTGATGTACACCGCATGATGATTGGGGGAGGGATTTATCTGTACCCCGGAGAGGTTGATAAACCCGAGGGCAAGTTGCGACTGCTCTATGAAGCCAATCCCCTGGGGCTTGTGGTCGAACAGGCCGGAGGAAAAGCCTCAACCGGTATGATGAGAATTTTAGACGTGGAAGCTAAAAAATTACACCAGCGTGTACCGTTGATCATCGGGAGTCGTCTCGATGTTGAGCGGGCAGAAGCCTCTATTCAGGGAAGAATCTCGTGATGTGTTGATGCAACACCGTTGACGTTGTTGGAGGGATCTATGGCGGATCGAGTTCAAGAGCTCTTGAGTTGGTATGGCAGCGACAACGCCGGGACGAAGACGAACATCGCGCGTATGTTGCGGTCCGGGAAATTGGCTGGGACCGGTAAGTTGGTCATTCTGCCGGTCGATCAAGGATTCGAGCATGGTCCGGCGAGAAGTTTTGCGCCGAACCCGTCCGGGTACAATCCGCACTACCATTTTCAAC
>CAZOHW010000382.1:0-4590 GCA_964579525.1 uncultured Nitrospira sp.
GATGGGGGATAAAGCGAAGGCTCGAGAGGTGGTGGCGAAGCGAGGCCTTCCTGTGACGCCCGGAAGCCCTGGTGAGTTGCGGAGTGAGGAGGAGGCGATGCGAGCGGCCCAGGCGATCGGATTTCCCGTGATTATCAAGGCGACGGCAGGGGGTGGCGGGCGTGGCATGCGCGTCGTGAATCGAGCCGAAGAGCTCGGTCGGGCGTTCCAAGCTGCGCAGGCAGAGGCTAAATCAGCGTTCGGGAACGATGGAGTGTATCTCGAGCGCTATTTTCTGGAGCCGCGCCACATTGAAGTGCAGGTCTTGGCGGACCATCAGGGGCATGTCATTCATCTTGGTGAACGAGACTGCTCGATTCAACGGCGGCATCAAAAGCTCGTGGAAGAAACACCCTCTCCCGCGATCGATGATGCGCTCCGTCAGGAAATCGGTCGTGCTGCGGTGGAGGCCGTTAAGGCTGTGCAGTATCGGAATATCGGCACCGTTGAGTTTTTGCTCGACAAAGAGCGGAACTTCTACTTCATGGAAGTGAATACCCGTATTCAGGTCGAGCACCCGATTACCGAAATGGTGACGGGCATCGATCTGGTCAAGGAGCAGATTCGGCTGGCTGCTGGTCAGCCGCTCACCGTGAAGCAGCAAGATGTCGTACTCAACGGCCATAGCCTTGAATGTCGTATCAATGCCGAGGATCCTGAGAAATTTACGCCGTCTCCTGGGCTCATCACCAAGTTCAGCGCCCCCGGCGGATTTGGAGTCCGGGTCGATTCTGCCATGGAATCAGGCGCTATGGTCGTTCCCCACTATGATTCCATGATCGCCAAGTTGATCACCCATGGCCGGGACCGACAAGAATCCATCGCCCGCATGCGACGCGCCCTGAATGAATTCGTCATTGACGGCATCAAGACCACACTTCCGCTTCATCGCCGGATTATTGATGATCCTGATTTTCAGAAGGGACATGTCTCAACCACATTCCTCGAGCGGTTCTTGGTCGGATAACTTGTTGTCGTCATCGGTAAGAGAAATCGCCGTTTCCCCCAACGAAGTGTCTCATCAATTGGCCGGCTTGAAGACTCGTGCTACGCTCACTGTCGGGCAAACAGCACATCGATGTGGCATCGTTCCGGTCACGGCATCCCGTTAGAATGATAAAGTGAAGAGTCTCCAATAAGTAGCCTATGCGACGCACGATATGGATTATCGCGGTTCTTGCCATCGGTATGGCGATCGGTGGCTATGTGTTTTTCAACGGGAAACGTAAAGCGCCGGTTCGCTATCGAACGGCCACAGTAGAACGAGGGTCGGTGATTTCCGTCGTGAGCGCGACGGGGACGATCAATCCAGTGGTGTCTGTGCAGGTTGGAACGCAGGTTTCAGGGATGGTGAAGAGTCTCCATGCCGATTTTAACTCACGAGTAAAGGCCGGTGACACGGTGGCGGTAATCGACCCGGAGCCGTTCAAGGTGCGTCGTGAGCAGGCGGCCAGCAATCTAGAGATGGCGAGGTCGAATGTGGCGCGGTCTCGGGCCGATCAGGCCCAACGGAGACGAGAGTATGATCGTATACAATCGCTCTTACCGCAACAATTCGTCTCTCAAAATGACGTTGACGTTGCTGCGACGAATTACGAAAGCGCCGGCGCTCAGCTGCGGGTCGCAGAGGCACAGGTCAAACAAGCCGAGGCTGCGTTGAACGCAGCTGAGCTGGATTTGAAGTTCACCGTGATCCGGTCACCCGTTGATGGGATTGTGGTCGCACGGAACGTAGAGGTCGGCCAGACGGTGGCCGCCAGTTTTGCCACACCGAATCTGTTCCTTATCGCGTTGGATTTGACCAACATGCAAGTTGATACCAACGTCAGTGAATCGGATATTGGTGGGATGACTGAGGGAAAAGAAGCGACCTTTACCGTCGATGCCTATCCTGGTATTGCATTCTCCGGTACCATCCGACAGGTGCGGTTAGCGCCCATCAACATTCAGAATGTCGTCACCTACAATGTCGTGGTCGGGGTGGACAATAAGGATCTTCGGCTCAAACCCGGCATGACGGCGAATGTGTCGATTGTGGTAGCCCAGAAAGCTCACACGCTCAAGGTTCCCAACGCGGCACTTCGGTTTATTCCACCGAAGGGGGAGGGGGATCGCCGCGGAGTCGACGGACAAACGGCCCAGCGAGGCGGAGGACGTCCGTCAGGCATCAGAGCTGGAACAATGGTGAAACGAACCGTTTGGAAACAAGGAGAGAATGGAGAGCTTATTCCGCTGTCAGTTGAAACCGGCATTTCGGATGGTGGGGCAACAGAACTACTGTCGGATTCACTGTCGGAAGGCGATTCAGTCGTGATCGGAATTGAGCAGGCATTTGGAGAAAAGAAGGGCAGCGAATTGCCGCCGGGTTTCGGGAATCAGCAGCGGACTCGCCCACGCGAGCGAGGCATGTGAGGTGGGGCCGGTCTTGGTTGCCCCATGGCGTGCTGAAAGACAGGGCGCGTTCGTATCAACAAGGCACCTCACTCGATCCTCTCTTCTTCAGGCATCAGTCATGCTCGGTGAGGTCTTGCCATGGGTCCATTGATTGTATGCAAAGATCTGTGGAAGGTGTTCCGAGTCGGCGATGTGGATGTCCACGCACTCCGTGGACTGAACCTGACGATTGAACCGAGCGAATTTGTTGCCATTATGGGGTCGAGTGGATCGGGAAAGTCGACGCTGATGAACATCCTTGGCTGTCTCGATCAACCGACGAAGGGGCATTATCGGTTGAACGGCGTCGAAGTCGGAAGTCTCTCCCCTGACAAACAGGCAGAGATTCGAAATCGAGAAATTGGGTTTGTCTTTCAAAGCTTCAATCTTATTCCTCGCACCAGTGCCCTTGAAAATGCCCAGTTGCCGTTGTTTTACCGTGGCCTTTCGCTCAAGGAACAGCGAGCCCTCGCGGCTGCCGCTCTGATGCGAGTCGGATTGAGCGGGCGGGAACAACATTATCCCACGCAGCTCTCCGGTGGCCAACAACAGCGCGTCGCCATTGCCCGTGCCTTGGTCACATCACCCTCGTTGCTCTTGGCCGATGAGCCGACAGGAAATCTTGATACCCAGTCGACCCGGGAAATCATGGGGATCTTGGAAGGGCTCCACCGTGATGGCATGACGGTGATCCTTGTGACTCACGAGGTGGATGTAGCGGCCTATGCGTCTCGCGAAATCATTATCAAGGATGGCCAGGTCTTGAGCGATCAAAAGACAAAGCCTCGATCGTATGTCGTAGGAGCCTAAATGTCTGCGTTTGTGTGGCTTACCGTCATGACGGCCTTGCGCATCCTCAGTCGGAATCGGCTGAGAGCCGGTTTGACCATGCTGGGGATTGTCATTGGCGTGGGAGCCGTCATTGCAATGGTCAGCATTGGCGAGGGGGCCAAACAGGCCGTTCGCAAGCAGATTGCTACGATGGGGACGAATGTCATCATCATCTGGCCAAACTATACGACAGTCAGCGGTGTGCGTGGGGCACAAGGCTCGGGGGTGACGTTGACGGTTGCCGATGGTGTAGACCTCAAGAAGAAGATTCCCATGCTCTCGGACACGGCCTGGGCTAAGCGAGATACACTGCAAATTGTCAACGGCAATCGCAATTGGAACAGCACGATCAACGGAGTGTCGCCGAGCTATCTGACTATTCGAGACTGGTCCTTCAGCAGCGGTGGAGGGTTGACCCAAGCGGATTTGGACAGTGCGTCAAGAGTCGCGCTGCTTGGGCAGACCGTGGTTGACAATCTTTTTGATTCAGGAGAGGAGCCGGTCGGCGCCACGATTCGTATCAAAAATGTTCCGTTTCGAGTGATCGGAGTGCTCTCGTCGAAGGGGCAGTCAACCCAGGGGAACGATCAAGACGATGTGGTGTTTATTCCCTTCACGACGGCCGAGCGGAAAGTGTTTGGCACCTCATTTCTTGGGTCGGTCGGGGCGGTTTTTGCTTCGACGGACCGAGCGGAAGATTTGCCGGGAGCAGTCGAGCAGATTCGCGAGGTCATGCGGTCGCGGCATCGTTTATTGAGTGAGCAGCCCGACGATTTCACCATTCGGACTCAGGTCGATATCGGCAAGGTTCAGGAAGGCACGAGCCAAACCTTGACGGCGATGTTGCTGGCGATCGCCTCCGTGTCGTTACTCGTAGGCGGGATCGGGATCATGAATATTCTGCTCGTGTCTGTGACGGAGCGAACAAGGGAAATCGGGATCCGGATGGCGGTTGGAGCGAAGCGGCGACATATTCTGGTCCAATTTTTAATCGAAGCCATCACGCTCAGCCTAGTCGGTGGCTGCGTCGGCATCCTCTTCGGTATTCTTGGAGCGAGACTCACCACCGTGATTGCCGGGTGGCCCACGATTATCTCGATGGATACTGTCGCCATCGCATTTGTGTTTTCGGTGGTTGTCGGTCTGTTCTTCGGGCTGTATCCAGCCAATAAAGCGGCTCGCCTCAATCCCATCGACGCGCTGCGGTATGAATAGGAGTCGATTCGTGGGCTGATCCACTGCTCACGATGCTGAACTCGTTGTCCAACTGCGGAGTTATGCAGCCTG
>CAZOHW010000383.1:0-4586 GCA_964579525.1 uncultured Nitrospira sp.
ATCGTGTTCGTCATGAACACGATTATAGTCTATAAATGGGCGTTACAGTCCACTACATGAAGTCCTTTCAATTAGTCCTGTCGCTGCAGAGTGGTGTGTGGTGCATCCTCACGGCAGGTGCATTTGTAGTGGGCATGCATCTCGCGGGCTGCACGAAGGAAGCCTTGGATCCGGTTCAGGATGTGGAGTGGTACAAGACGCACGAAGCCGAGCGCAAAGCCATGCTAGCGAAATGTCACAACAACCCTGGACAGCTTGCCATCACACCCGATTGTGTGAATGCGGAGCAGGCAGCGATGGAGGTCATGACGACGGCTCCTCCGTTGTCTGACAGGATCAAACCTTTTTCCATGGACGATGTAAAAAAGTAGTTCTTGAAAAGGCAACGTATGGGGACATGGTTGGAAAACGCGGTCAATACGATGCTTATGAATTATGTCGTCACAAATAGCGACGCCGTCATTGCCGTGTTTACTCCCATTGTCCTGACGGTCTTAGGCATCTATGTATTCTGGACTGGTTATCAAGTCATGAGTGGGCTCGTCGACGATTCGTTGGGCGCAGTGTTCCGGCGCTGGCTACGGTACGCTATCGTTTCCGGAATCGCATTGAACGGCCCAACTTATCGCTCGATCGTGCAAAACGGCCTCGAAGGAATTCAAGGAGCCTTCGGCGCTGCCCTTGGTATGGGGCCAACAGTTGGCAGCGCCGTGGATGGCATGTTGGATCCATTTCTCACGATGACGAATACGTTATGGAGTGCTGCCATGACCGGTCTGGTGTGGCCGGCGTTTAATCTCCTGATTGCCGGAATGTTCTACGCGGTGGCTGGTGCACTGATGGCCATTGTGTCTCTGTGTCTTTCACTACTGGCCAAAATTATCTTGGCTGTTCTCCTCGCAATCGGTCCCGTCTTCATCTTCTGTGCGTTGTTCCCGACAACGCAACGCTATGCGGAGAATTGGGTCATGACCGCGTTTGGGGCCGTCTTCACCAACGTGATGCTCGTGACGATTATCACAGTACTCACATCCATTGTACGGTCGGTGTGTCAAGGCGCGTTGTCGAGCTATTCGGTGGGTAACCCAGTCTCTGATTCCATCGGTGTGCTCTTAGTGGCCGCCAGCTGTGCCTACATTTTGATGCATGCGCAGTCCGTCGCCACCGGATTGGCTGGTGGACTGGCCATCGGCAATCTCGGCAACGAAGTCGGCAGACCGTTAGCTGGCGGAATGGGCAGGGCATTGTGGGGGAGTGGGGTCCTTGGGACTGACCTCGCAAGAAGCCTCGCATCGGGCTGGTCGCGCTTCTATCCGACCGCCAATCATATGTCACAAGGAGCAGAAGGGACGATGGCCGTACTCCCAGCACCTGCATCAGCATCACCTCCGTTGTACCAACGCGGACTGATCGACCGACTTCGGAATGGATGAACATGGAAAAGAGGGAAGGTGTGATGAGGGAGTGCAGACAGACCGTGGTGGCAGCAGCGCTGGTTTGGGCCATCGTGACTGTAGGCAATGTTCCCGCTCGGGCCTCCGGGATCCCGGTGGTCGATGTGGCGAACCTCGCGCAATCCGTCATGCAGGTCCTGTCCTGGATGCAGCAGATTCAGGACATGAGCTGGCACTTGCAGCGACAGAAACAGCAAGTGGAGGCCATCACCGGCTCGCGCAATATGGGAAGTTTACTCTACAACCTGGGACTCATGGGTATCGTGCCCTACGACGCCAGCACGGTGTACGAGGCCATTCGACGAGGCGGGATCAACGGCCTCTCGCAGGCGGCCCGGGTCTTGCGGAACAATCGCATGCTGTACAACTGCGCCAACAAAACGGGCGACGCCTTACGAATCTGCCAAAACATTCTGAATCAATCCCCGCAGAGCCTCGCCAACATCGATAGAGCCTATCAGTTGTTGCTGAAGCGCTCGGAACAGATCCGTGATCTCACCACCTCGATCAACAACACCGGTGACGAGAAAGCGAGTCTGGACCTCATTGCGCGCATCGGCACGGAACAGGCGGCGGTATCCAATCAGACCAATCAACTGCTGACGCTCAAGATGATGGCCGAGGAACAAAAGGAGGCGGCGCGACAGGAACATATGGAATACATCCTGAACCTCACCTCGCCGGAACGGCCCAGTTCATTTGCCACAATGCCGCCATGGACGCCATAGAACAAAGAAAAGACATGATGAGTGCTGGCACAGCCGATCATACGCTCGTGCGGGCGGGTGACCAGGCGAAGTTTTTCGCCGAGGCGCAGAGTTGGGAGCAGAGCGAGAGCATTCGGGCGGCGCAGTCAGAGCGACGGGCCTGGTGGGTCGCAGTGGGAGCCTCGGTCGTCGCACTCTGCGCCGTGATCGGCCTCTCGCTGCTGGCGCCACTCAAGCAAACCGTCCCATACGTGTATGCCGTCGATAAAGCGACCGGCAATGTCGAGCTGATGAGTGTCGGTGACCAACGCATGGTGCAGGACTATCAAAGCCTTCTCGATAAGCATTGGGCGCAGAAGTATGTCGTGGCACGCGAGTCCTACTATTGGAAGCTCCTGCAGCTCGATTACGACACGGTCTTAATGATGAGTAACGATGTAGTGGGTCGTGAATATGCGAAGCAATGGGAAGGCCCGAACGCCAGAGACCGGAAACTTGGCTCGACCATCGACATGCGGGTGAAAGTGCTGAGCATCACCCTCTCGCAGGACGAACATGGCTCGAAGGCCACCGTACGGTTTGAAAAATCGTCGAAGCGGCTCGAGGCCGACCTGCCAGATCCGCCGCAATCCTACGTCGCCACCTTAAGCTACGAGTATGTGCCTTCCATGAGGGGCAAGGAACAAGAACTCCTGCTCAATCCCCTGGGCTACAAGGTTACGGCCTGGCGGGTCGATCAAGAACTCTCCACGGTGAGCACTATACCAACCAACGCCTCACCAGAGGTGACACCATGACGACGGTACAGCGTCTGCGGATGCCACTCATGGTTGGACTCGTCGCAGGAATCGTGCTGGGATCAGTCGCGAGCTGGTCGGCCGAGATTCCTCAACCGGGCGCCTTCGATGAACGAGTCCGGTACATCAACTATAACCCCGATCAAGTGGTGACTCTGCATGTCCGGCGCGGCGCCGTGACACGCGTAGTGTTAGGCGAGGACGAACGGATCGTAGTCGCCGCCTCCGGCTTTGTCGGCGACTGCGCGAAGGCTGACAGTGAGTGGTGTATCCGAGCGGAAATTGGCACGAATCAAGTCTGGATCAAACCGAAAGACCATGCGACCCATAACAATCTGGAGATTCGCACCGACAAACGGGATTACAGCTTCGAGCTGAAAGTGTTGCCCGATCATCGCTTCGGCCGCTGGCGCAAGCCAGTGGACGACCAAGGGTTGAATAGGACGCTCGAACAAGAACCGATGTACCGGGTCATTTTCCGGCATACGCGGATGGACCAAGTCACCATGGACAGCCTTGTGGGAGTAGCGAGCCGTACCGATCAACGGAAACTGGAGGAGATCGAACAAGAGACGATCAAAGAGCGGTTAACTGGTACCCTACCCGAACCACGCAACCTCAAGTATTCCATGGAAGTGCTTTCTGGTGGCGAAGATATTGCCCCGTCCCTCGTGTTCGACGATGGCCGATTCACTTATTTTCGCTTCCCCCCGAATCACGAGATCCCGTCCATCTTTGCGATCTCGCCACGCGGCGAGGAAACCCGGATTAATTTCCATATGGAGGACGATCTCGCGGTCGTGCAGCGGACCAGTCGTCGGTTTGTGCTGCGACTCGGCACGGCGGTGGTGGGAATCTGGAATGAGGCCTTCGATGAGACAGGCATCGCCTCGAACAATGGGGTGACCGTTCTCGGCCTGCGACGCGTAGTGCGATAGAACGTCATGGCGGCACAGAATTCTTCTACAAGTCAGGACGGTACCAATGGATCCACTCACCAGGGCGCGGCCCCGGCGATGGACATTGTTTCAGTAAACGCCCACATGGGCCTCGGCAAGAATCAGGTGGTCAAAGTCGTGGTGGCCGTGGTCGTCGCCTCGGTGCTCATCATCGGGTCGATGATGGCCGTGAAGCAATGGCACGCCCACCAGCAGGCGGCCCAGGCCAAAGAGGAGCAGCACGACAAGAGCGCCAACAAACCCGCGCAGGTCGGGCAGCGGCGGACCTTTGATACGGATGCTCTCGCCTTGAATGTGGAGGCGGGTAGCGGCTCGCGCGGGCGTGGACGCTCAGTCGTGCCCGAGATTGAACCACTGCCCGGTGAGGGCGCGCGAGCAATCCCACCCTCAAGTGTGCCGGCGGGGTCGACGAATGGAACGGCAACTGGAACAACTCCAGTCAGCCGCTTCGGTGGCGATCTCATCGTGCCCTCGACAGGAAGCACCACCGAACCCAAGACGCAACATGACGAACCGACGCCGCAGAGTGAAGCGCTCGGCATGCTCCGCCAGCTCGTGAGCGCCCGGATGAACGACGGATCGATGGCTGCGGTGGACGGAATGACGACGGGAGGTCCACTAGTGGACTGTAACGCCCATTTATAGACTATAATCGTGTTCATGACGAAC
>CAZOHW010000384.1:0-4585 GCA_964579525.1 uncultured Nitrospira sp.
GTGTGGTCACGCACGGCAATATCATGCCGCTCTTTGACATCTATGTGTCGACAGAGGGACGCGACCTTGGGGCCGTACTGGCGGATATTGAAACAGTTACTCACAGTTTGGAGCAGGAAAAGCCTATTTCGGCTGAAGTTGAAATTCATGGCCAAGCCGAATTGATGCGAGATGCGTATTTTGAACTGATCTTCGGATTGATCGGCGCCATTGTCCTGGTCTATTTGTTGATCGTCGTCAACTTCCAATCCTGGCTCGACCCCTTCATTATTATTACGGCTCTGCCGGGCGCGCTGGCGGGTATTGCCTGGGCGTTGTTCCTGACCCATACGAGGCTCTCCGAGCCGGCCTTAACGGGGGCCATCATGTGCATGGGGACGGGAACCGCTAATTCGATCCTTGTCGTATCCTATGCGCGTGAGCGGCTCCAAGAGCACGGCGATGCACTGCGGGCTGCGATCGAAGCCGGAACGACCCGCTTCCGTCCGGTGCTCATGACTGCCGCCGCCATGATCATCGGGATGGTCCCCATGGCCACGGGTTATTCGCAGAATGCGCCGCTGGGTCGCGCCGTCATCGGCGGTCTGCTCATGGCCACACTGTTTACGTTGTTTTTCGTTCCCTGCGTGTATGCCATCGTTTACAGCCGGCGTACCAATCCGCTGCAGAAGGAGGTCGTATGACGAGAACATTCGCAAAATCACGCATCGTTATTGCATTCATTGTTGTATGTGGATTCTATCTCGGCTATCGAATGCACGAGGCGAATAGCGATGCCGCCTTATTGCAGAATAAGACGTTGGAAGAAGCCGTTCCCACCGTCGCGGTCGTTTCTCCCAAGCCGCTTCCGGGGATTGAGACCGTGATACTTCCAGGCAATATTGTAGGCTGGTACGAAGCGCCGATATATGCACGGGTCACCGGTTATGTGAAGATGTGGCACAAGGACTACGGTGACATCGTGAAGGCCGGGGAGGTCCTCGCCGAAATCAATACACCGGATCTCGATGCCGAGTATCAACAGGCCCATGCCGATCTCGAATCCGAACGCGTCAAGTATGAACTCGCCGATGTGACTGCGGATCGTTGGATCGCCATGCGTCAAAATCAAGCCGTTTCCGAGCAATCAATCACAGTACAGATACAAAACAGGAGGGCCCAGGCAGCCGTGGTAAGAGCCGCAGAGCAAAAGGTCAGAAACATCGAAGCCTTCATCAAGTTCAAACAAATCGTTGCTCCGTTTGACGGTGTTGTAACCCAGCGCAACATCAATGTAGGGGATTTGGTCAGTAAAGAGGGTAACCTCAATACTCCGAATGCAAAAAATAACCTGTTTACGGTGGCGGTCGTCGACAAGCTGCGTCTTTTTGTCAGTGTGCCGGAAGGGTTCGGACCGTTTCTCAATCCGGGCTTGACGGCCGACGTCACTGTGCCGCAATTGCCTCATCGGCATTTCAAGTTTGAGTTCCTGACGGTCGCCAAGGGATTCGATATCGGTACACGCACCGCTACCACGGTGTTCACAATCGAGAACAAAGACCGAGCGCTCTGGCCCGGCTCGTACGCTCAGGTCCATCTTACAGTGCCGGTCGATCGGCAAGCCTTCACAATGCCATCCACCGCATTGGTGTTCCAGGAGCACAGCTCACAAGTGGCCGTTGTGACAAGCGATGACACAGTCCACTTGAAAGACATCAAAGTCGCCAGACTCATGGACCAAATTGTCGAAGTAGCAGAAGGGCTCTCGGAAAACGACCGCATCATTAATAATCCCAGTGCCGCACTGCTCGAAGGAAACAAGGTGCGCGTTGTCACACCAGAAGTTGGTTATGATCTTTCGGGTGTATCGGAGCCAACTTCGGAGCCTCAGTCCGAACTATCGCCGTCTAGGTCCAAGCCAACTGATTGAAGTTCCGCGTCAGACACGCAGAATTCGCGTTAGATCAAACTGTCATCGACGGGTTGATGATGGCGACACTACTCATCCTGTGTTTGCGCCCTGCGTGTATGCAATCATCTACGGTCCGAAGGGGTCAGTGTACAGAAGATTCTTATGATGAAAAGACTCAGCAGAAAATTCGTCGTCATTTTTGCGATTCTGCTCTGGGATCTCCTCTGGGGTCTCTGAGAGCAGAGCCACGTTGCAATGTTCCACAAGAAAATCTCATGAACAGGCTTGGAATTCTTGTGCCGCCTCTCATGCGAACCCTCGTCTCAAATCGTGCTTGACGTGGACAGTGGGTGGTTAAGCGCTGGTATGCATTGAGCAACGATCCTGCGTCAGGCCATGCCCCATCTCCCCCCATATAATAAATAGAAGGGTGCCCAATCCGGTATCGGCCAGGCTCGGCCAGCCACGGCAGCAGAGGACCTCTCGGGATATGCCTAGTGGTGGAAAATGGCGTCCCGAGGTCTTCTGCAGACATCCGATCTCTCAAATTTATGCTCCCCTACCTCGGATGTATGAAAAGGTGGTTGGTGTGTGAGCGCGTCGGACATCGCTCTTTGCATGGTTTAGCCTGATTCTCAATCATGAAAGCCAGGGGGTCACACGAAGTATGATCCACGAACTGAAAGGAGATGGTATGAAGAAACTGCTCATGCTGTATATTTTCACATTGGTCACCGGTCTTTCGATTGCCGTCCTTTGCTATGCGGGAGATTCCAGGCTAATCCAAGGGAACTTGCTCAAGATTGTGGGAGACTTTTATATCGTGCATGACTCAGCCGGCCATGAAATCCGTCTGCATGTCGATAAGACCACGCATCTGGAGGGCGGCGTGTTCAAGTCCGGTGATAAGGTCGAGGCTCACGTGACCGCGCAGGGGCATGTTCGCTCCATGGTCCACTTGACTGCATCGGGCACGATGTCCGCGCCCGGCTCTAAGATTGTGGAAGGCGACGTGTTGAAGACCGAGGGGGAATATTACATTGTCCGTGATCGGTCGGGCCACGACGTGCGTTTACACGTCGACAAGACGACACATCTCGAGGGGGGTGACTTTCGCGTCGGGGATAAGCTCGAGGCTTATGTGACGGACCAAGGCCATGTCCGATACATGTATCACATGGCACAATTGCAACCAAGCTCATAGTCGCAGGTGTGTCCAGGTCGAGAAGCTGAAAGGATCCAGAAATATTGAAGGAAACCAATGGGAAAAGATGGCGGAGGGGGCGAGAATTGAACTAGCGGATGGGTTACGATGTGTGTTCAAGCGCTTGTAGTGCGCTGACGCCAACAAGAGGCAACGCAGCGGCATCCGCAACGCCTATCTTTTTCGGCGCAGTAGCCACCGTCGATCTCGGCGCGACGACAAACTCAGCGAACGATCCTGATCCTCCGGCCAATAGACTTGGATAGCCATAGACTCTATCGCCGATGTTCAGGTCGGACACCGATTCGCCGACTTCGGAGACCACGCCCGCCACATCTCCTCCTAACGTCACAGGCGTAGTAAGTAAGCGACAGCTTCTCTTTCATATAGCCGGCGCGGATTTTCCAATCGATCGGGTTAATGCTCACCGCATGCGCTTCGACGAGTACCTGACCTTGGCCGGGCGCCGACTTGGAGGCATTCGGATTTAGATACATTACATCCATTCCACCGTATTGCTTTATTTGTAACGCTTTCATTCTATGAACCCTTCACGAAGCGGGTTGATTGACCTCGGCTTCCCTTCTTCCTATTGTTCATACTTCTCTACCACCTGCGCAGGGCGCACCTGAGCCATGTCGGGGTCCATCTGGGAAGTGCTCAGAGCCCGACGCTGTCGTAAGAGATCCCAACATTGATCCAACTCGATTTGCACCTGGGACAAGCGCTGCAGATCCGCGTCCTCGGACGGTCCGTGCCTCCCTTTGGAGAACAAGCGGTGCTCTTCCTCGACAAGTTCTTGGATGCGATTGAGAACCGGGCGTTCTGAGGCTCGTCGTGTGTCCTCCATAAGACCTACCTTTCAGTGAGATGTCAGCAGCTCTCAGTTCAGCCTGTATGCCGGCGTCAATTTCTGAGTCACTTTTCGATTGTGAAGCCGTCCTCTTTGACCTGCGCCTTATACCCGCGCCACGTCGCCTTTAGGAGTCGCCAAGGTGTGAACATTAGGCCTCGGTGGTTTTCTTCGTCGGAGAGATTTGATGAAGGTGATTATTTTGTGGAGCATGGGGAGCCTCCCTTTTGAGATCCTTGGAGCATTTTCCGACTGACCAAGGCTTGGCGTATCGTTTGAGTGGCGGTGGGTTCCTGGGGTATAGGCGACACCCGCAGAAGTCGTCCTTCACGTGGGGGGAACGTGGTTTTCTTCATGGGTTGCACAGCCCGTGATGGTCGGACGAGGGAGAGCTTCTTAGCGTTGTCCGAAGCATGGCACTCACACTGCCAAATGAGCCACGGCGTGGAATTCTTTTTTACCGGTAATTGATACATATGATGGTCTCCTTTTCTCACGCTGCGTACAAGGAGCTTCAGTGGGGCTGGTAAGAGTCTTCGTGAAGCTAACAATGGTATTGGCCTTGTCGTCTGCTAGGAAAGTCCCTAGTGGACTGTAACGCCCATTTATAGACTATAATCGTGTTCATGACGAACAC
>CAZOHW010000385.1:0-4578 GCA_964579525.1 uncultured Nitrospira sp.
ACCTCTTTCCGCTCCTCGCGCTCACCGTGCTTGCGGTCTATCTTTACCGAGAATCGTTGTGGAAACGTGCGGTGATCGTCGCGTCGAGCATCCCTATCTCGATTCTGCTGAACGGTTTCCGAATTGGCGTCATCGGCATCTTGGTCGGGGCCTATGGGCCAGCCGCGGCTGAAGGGTTCAAGCATTTCTTCGAGGGTTGGATTTTCTTCGTCGCCAGTCTCGCGTTGCTTTGTGTGGAAATGTGGATTCTCGCTCGAATCGGCTCCTCTGCCTCCCGCCGACCCTTTTCGGATCTGATTGGTCTACCGGAGATTGCTCTTTCGATGACATCTCGGATAGTTCAATCGTCCCCTGCTCACATGTCGCCTATTCCGTTTTTTGCCGGGGGTGGGCTCCTGTTCTTGGCAATACTCGCTGTTCCATCAGCCGCCCCGGAGGAGTTCGCCATCCCAACAAGAGAGTTGTTAGTGGACTTCCCTCTTCAGCTTGGCGCATGGCAGGGGACCCCTGCTCAAATGGAGCAACAGTATCTCAATGCCTTGCAGATGGATGATTATGTCCTTGCGGATTACACGGATAGCAGCCAGCATCCTATCAACGTCTACATGGCCTACTACAAGTCTCCGAAGAAAGGCCGATCATCTCACTCTCCAAAGCAGTGCATCCCGGGCGGTGGTTGGGACATTACGTCCTTTGAGCTGCTGCCGATGGATCATGTGTCCGGGTCGAAGTCCGGTGAGAAAGTCAACCGAGTCGTTATCCAAAAGGGTGTCCACAAGCAGATTGTCTACTACTGGTTCAAGCAACGTGATCGATGGATTACCAGTGAGTACTTGGTCAAGTTCTTTCTGTTCTGGGATTCCCTGACCAGACATCGTGCTGATGGTGCGCTCGTCCGGCTGACATCTGAAGTCCACGCCGGAGAAAGCGAATCCGTTGTTGATGAGCGGCTGCAAACGATGGCAGGGCTGGTGACGCCGTTGTTGAGTCGCTACATCCCCGATTGAGGTGCATCTGAGATGAGCTCGGCGTTGTTCTTAAGTTTCATCGGATCTCTGATTATCTGTATGGCTCTCATTCCGGTTCTGTCCACGTCGGCAGTCCGCTTGCGCTTCATCGATGCCCCTCGCGAGCGGCATATCCATCGTGAGCCGATGGCCAAAGTCGGAGGAATTGCCTTTGCCATCGCAACGTTCATCGCCGTATTGGTGTGGGCTCCGAAAGACTCCTTGATCCTATCAAGTCTCCTAGGCGGCGCCGTTATCATGTTCTTCGGAATCTGGGACGACAGGGTTGATCTGCACTATCGAATTAAGTTTGCCGGACAAGTGCTGGCTGCATTGGTCGCCGTGGGTATCGTCGGTGTGCATCTTTCGTCGGTTCCGTTCTTTGATGGGGTCATGCTTCCATTGGGGCTGGCCCTTCCCCTGACGGTGATCATCATCGTGGCGGTGACGAACGCCGTCAATCTCTCCGATGGGCTCGATGGCCTGGCCGGAGGATTGTCACTGATCAGTTTCATCGGGTTGGCCTATTTGGCCTATCAGGTCGACGAACCGTCGCTGCTCCTGCTGATCGTGTCGGTTCTCGGAGGGTTGCTGGGGTTTCTTCGATTCAACACGTACCCGGCGCGCGTCTTCATGGGCGATGCCGGTAGTCAGTTCCTGGGGTATTTCCTCGCCACCACTACTCTCCTGCTGACCGATGTCCATCATGCGGCCTACAGCCCGTTGCTCGCCCTGTTTATTTGGGGTGTACCGGTGCTCGATATGATCGGTGTGATGGGACAACGTCTGGTGGAAGGACGGTCCCCGTTTGTCGGCGATCGGAATCATATCCATCATCGACTACTGGCCTTCGGCCTGAATCATGCGCAGGCCGTGACTGTGATCTACTTCGTGCATGGCCTCATGGTGAGTTGCGCATACCTGCTGCGATGGCAATCCGATGCGATGCTTTTGGGAGTCTATCTCCTTTTCGCCCTTGCCGTGCTCATGCTGTTTGTCCACTCACACGTGACGATCATGCCGGACAACGGAGCCGTTTCTTCACGATTGGGTTCTGTGGTGACGAATGTTTCGGGTCGCCGAATGCAGAGTGAATGGCCTCTGAACTTGCTGTATCTCGCGGTTCCGTTGTTTCTGGCTTGGTCCATCACCATCCCGCGAGAAATTCCTTTGGAAGGCGGGGCCCTCGCAGGTTGTCTGGTGCTTGTCGTCATCGCTTCACTGTTGACGCGCTATGCACTCTCGTGGGTTGTGCGCGCCACGCTCTACATCGGCAGCACCTCTCTTCTCTATTATGGAGAGGCGTTTCCCCGTGTGACGGTCACGAGTGCCCTTACTCCCATCAATATCGCGATCATCGCGATGGCGGTCTTAGTCGTCCTCGCCATTCGGTTAGCGGGAGAACAGAGGTTCCACACGACTCCACTCGATTCACTAATTGCGCTGTTGGCTGTCGTCTTGCCGTTCCTACCGGAGATCGCAATCGGTGAGGTGTTGGTCGGTCCCTTGGCGGCGAAGTCCGTCGTGTTGTTCTTTGCGTTTGAGTTGCTGTTGTGCATGAGATCGTCCGCGGTGATTGGGCTGGGGGGCATCTCGCTGACGATGTTGAGCGGAATGATCTGGCGGGCCTGGTGGTCATGAGATCGAGAGGAGGCAGGTCGATGAAGCGCTTTGTCGTCTTGGGGATGATCGCGGTCATGGCCCTCGGAGCGGTCGGGTGCGGTGGGCCGGAGGAGCGGAAGGCGAAATACCGCCTTCGTGCGCAGGAATATTTTCAGCAAGGAGACTATTCCAAGGCGCGTGTCGAGCTGAGAAATGTCCTACAGATCGATCCGAAGGATGTCGATGCTCATTTTCTGTATGCGCAGGTCGAGGAAAAAGAGCGAAACTGGCGGAATGCTTTCGCGGCCTATCAACAGGTTGTAGAGCTGAACCCAAATCATGAGCGAGCACTGGTCAAACTTGCTAAATACTATCTTGAAGCTCGGATGCTGGAACAGGCGGGGCAGATGACTGATCGGGTCTTGACTCAGCACCGAGAGCATGTCCCGGCACAGGCGCTGAAAATCGCGATTACGGCCGTATCCGGTCAGCTGAGCGAAGCCGTCGCGCAGGCTGAAAAACTGGTTTCCGATGCTCCGACTGAGACCGACGCGATCTTGCTGATGGCCTCCTTATATGTATCAGCCCAACGCTCTGGAGATGCCGTGCCGCTTCTACGTCGAGCTTTGGAAAGGACGCCGGACAGTCTTGAGCTGTTGGATGCGTACGCCACAACGTTAATAAAACAGGGCCGTATGGATGAAGCAGGGGCAACGCTGGCGCACATCATCAAGTTAGAACCGGCGGTATTCACCCACCGATTGCGGCAAGTTGCGCTGTACGATCAACAGCAGCAATACGAAAAGGCCGAGGCCGTCTTACAAGATACCGTTCGATTAGAACCGGACAATGAGCAACGACGGTTGGCGTTGGCGGAATATGCGGTGAAACGCCGTGGTTCTGAGGCAGCTGAAGCCGTGCTTCAGGAAGCACGCAAGGCATTACCGCGCGCGGGGAAACTTTGGATTGCGCTCGGCACGCTTTACGAGTCGACTCAACGGGTCGGGAAAGCGCGTGAGCTCTATCAAGAAATGGAGGCGGCATTTTCAGGAAAGCCGGAGGCGTCGGAGGCGAAGGTCAAACTTGCCGCATTGGACTGGGCCGGGGGCAATGCCGACGAAGCTGAACGGAGGATCGAAGGGGTTCTCAAAGACAATCCTCGCTCCAGCGATGCCCTCCTGCTTCGCGGAAAAATTGCTCTCCAGCGAGAGAACGGGAAAGATGCAGTCCAAGATTTCCGTTCCGTTTTGCGAGATCAACCAGAATTGGCCGAAGGGCATGTTTTTCTTGCGCGCGCGCTCCTATTAAATGGTGAGCAGACGTTGGCGAGAGAAAGTCTGGACAAGGCACTGGCTTATAAACCGGCACTCGTGGAAGCGCACACTTTGCTCGTGGGACTTGATGCCGCCGCCGGACACCTCAAGGAAGCAAAACACCGGTTGGACTCTCTCATCGCGCACCATCCCGGCAATGTGCAGTTACTCGCTTTGCAGCTTCAGCTCCAGCTACAGGAAAACGATTGGAATAAGAGCCGCGAGACGCTGAATCAACTACGTCGAGCCGGCGCTGATGATGTGGCGACCACTCTGGCAGAAGGTCACGTCGCTTTAGCGCAGCAGCGATGGGATGCCGCAGAAGCTGCGTACAATAAAGCCTTCCAACAACGGCCTACGGCCCCTGAGCCGCTTCTCGCTCTCGTGCAATTGGATGCACAACGAGGCCGCTTGGGTCAGGCCCAGCAACGCCTGGAGGCGGAGATTGTCAAGTCCCCGGACCATCCCTATGCCGCCGGGTTCCTCGGTGAACTCCTGCTGACAAAGGGCGAGACGGCGGCGGCTGTTTCCCATTTCGAAGCTGCAATCAAGACCAATCCGAAATGGGCAACCCCATGGGCACATCTGGCACGTCTCCGTTATGCGCAGAAGCAGACTGCGGAAGGAGACGCGGTGTTGCAGCAAGGTTTGAAAGC
>CAZOHW010000386.1:0-4561 GCA_964579525.1 uncultured Nitrospira sp.
CGGTGATGGAGGATCTCTTCGATGGTATCCGCTATACATTGTTCTCTCGCAGCACGATTCTGATGTTGACCATGCTGGCCTCTCTCTACACGTTTGGCAGTGGGGCGTTTACCACGCTGTTTCCGGTGTTCGGAAAGACGCTTCTCTCACTCGGTCCGGTCGAGGTCGGATACCTCTGGTCTTGGCTCGGCGTGGGCCTCCTCGTCGTCTCGCTCTGTCTCGTGCCGCTCACCAAATGGGATCTTCGTCGCCGGATATCGATTATCACGTGGTCGAACGTCGTCGGTGGATTGGCTCTGTGCGGGCTGGTCTGGACGTCGGACCTCATGGTGGCCACCCTGCTCGTGATGGTGATCGGCATGGGATTGGGGACCTGGACACCGATCGCCTGGGGAATTATCCAGGAAATCTCGCCCGCCCACATGGTCGGGCGGGTCATGGCGCTCTACACGGCAATCGCCACGGCAACATCGATGGCCGGCATGACGTTCTTCGGGTGGCTCATCGACGTATCCAGCGAGGCCGTGAGCCTGATCGGCATCGCCGCAGTCCTGCTCGTCCTCGCGACGTCCAGCGTCTGGTTCCGGCGATGTGTCGTGCGAGATGGTGTTTCGGCCGGGTAGAGCATCCTTCTTTGATCTGTCCTCCCACTTCCGACCCTCATTCTTGATGCCATAGGAGATTGTACCGCATGCTTGTCGATAGGCTTGCACGTATGGGTGTGACCGTTCGGATGACCGTTAAGGTTCGTCGGGCGGCATGAGGTGGCTCTTGTGGCCAACAAGTCAATACGCATGCCCGACATCACTTCTTCTACAGGTTTGAGCCGGAGGCAGTTCAAGCAATGCCTGGACGTCTGGGTCGGAAGTGACTGGAGAAAAACCAGCCTGTCCCCTTAAATCCCTCTCCCTACACTCTGTGCCAATGGGAGTGGTTGGTCAATTCCATCATGATCAACTCCATTTGACCACTACTGAGTGCCCTTGATAACCTGCTCTTGAAAAAAATGAGAGGACCGTGGAATTGAAGATCTTCCTGAGCCATTCCACTCTGGATCGGGATATAGCTGCCGCGCTTAAGCAGTTAATCAAGGACATATTCGGAGAAGGTGTGACAGTTGAGTACTCTTCGGATCAAGAAGCTGGTGGCGGAATCCCTCCCGGAGCAGAGTGGGTGCCTTGGATCAACCAGAAGATCAAGGCAGCAAACCAGACCTACGTACTCCTAACGCCGAATTCCATCAATAGACCGTGGGTGCTCTGGGAGTCTGGAGCAGCCGCTGGTGTGGCGCTGGCGGGCAGTAAGCCCTCTGCGGTTGTACCAATTACCTTTGGCCTTGCCAATAGTGAAATCCCGAGCCCATTGGATGACAGACAAACGGTGAAGGGTGATACCGACCAGGAAGGAGGTATCCTCAGGCTGCTTCAGAACCTCAACCAAGAGGTGGCCGGCCCACTCAGAGAAAAAGCGTTCAAAGCAAAAGCAGCCAAATACGTGCCGGATTTTCTGACAACAATCAAAAAGAACTTGGAAGCCTCCAAACCGCTTGAGAGCCTTTTGGGCTCTATCCCGCAAATTTTTTCGGCATCAATTCTGCGAGGTTTCTGGGTCACGAGCTACCGATTCACTTCTGCGAACAATAAACGGTATCATTCGGAAATCATTCAGCTGACTGATGAATCACCCCGACGTTTAAGAGGTGAAACCTGTCGTTCACCGGCGCCCCGCACGGAAGACCGCAAAAGACCTTTTTGCAACAAAATTGACTTCGAGATCGCAAATCGGCATCTCGTTGGTCACTGGAAGAACATTAGTGACACGCGCTACTTTGGAACCATCCATCTGGCTGTGCTACCGGGTGAGAACATGTTGGAAGGCCACTACTCTGCCTTCGAGAGCGATGTCAGCGTTAGCCTTGGGCCTTGGAAGTGGGTACGGATCGATCCAAAGACCTTTCAAGAGAACGCCCTGCCACCACATGTGGTTCTTCACGAACCTGCGAAAATCTGGGAGCGACTGGCTTCACAGAAAGCGGATGATGATCCCATGAGCTTGAAAGACATTGTGGAGGGACCATAGATGGCAATGGACAAAGCAGATGTCCGGGTGGTCATTGAACGGTATATTCGGGCCTGGATAGAACAAGATACTGATCTGATTCTGACCGTTTTCACAGAATCGGCAACCTATCATGAGCGCGTGTTTGAACAACCAATTCGCGACCACAAGGGAATACGTCAGTACTGGCGCGAGAAGGTAGTGGAATCACAAAGCCGGATCGAATGTCGCCTGTTGAATTTGTATGTGGATGGATCCACGGCCATTGCGGAGTGGGAGGCTTGCTTCGATGACAAAAAAGCGGGCAAACGTAAACGTATGCGAGAGGTTGCCATTTTGGAATTCGAGGGGCGATTGATCAAAAGTTTGCGTGAATATTGGGCTTCTCAAGAAATTTAACCGTGTCGTGGACAGACTGAAGACGCACGCTTCAGCTACCACGGTGAGAGTTTGGCGGAGACTCATGGCCCAGCCCACGATCCGGCGTGAGTAGAGATTCAGTACGACGGCGACATAGAGCCACCCGGTTGGTTGTCCGTAAGGAAAAGGCGTTCACACATCTTGATCTCCATGTGAATCTCACGATCAAAGAATGGGATCGCGTGGTGGATCGGATGCCAGAAGATTGAACTCCTCGATTCGAAATCCATCCGCTAAACGTTTTCTAACGCCGTAACCGGCCTGATTGGACCGACGCTCTTCGCCCAGACCTTTGCCTTCTTCATCCGATCAGACTCCGCCTCATGCCTCAGCACTCAACCCTCAGCACGTCCCAGGATCTTCCATGCGCCCTGTGCATCCTCGCCTCGCTCATGCTCCTCAGCGCCACCATGTTTGCGTGGCGAACGACGAAAGCGGGGAGGCTATAACCAGCTGATTCCATTGGCAATAAGTGGGGCGTGTGCGATGTAGACGGCTGGTTAAAAAATGCAGGACCCATTGTGCACAACCAATCACCAGCCTGTTCAGTATGCAAAGTACAGGACGCGACCGCAATATTTCATGGAACCGTAGGCACGGGTTGATTCAATGCCGAATCATGAGGGGTGAAACTGACGAAGTATTAGTCCGATTTGTATTCCTATACAAAAAACAAGATGTGACCCCAATAACACCGTTAGGATCTTCCATGCGCCCCGTTTATCCTCGCTTCGCTCATGCTCCTCAGCGCCGCTGTGATTGCGTGGCGAACGACGAAAGCTGGCGGATCATAGGCAAGCTGCGTCCGTTGATCCGTAACGAGGTAAAGGTTAATGTGCGCCACGATTAGAAAAGGCGCCCGATTCCTTATCTTCGACCCTTTTTGAATTACCTTGCGGGCGAGTCGATTGCACTTCACTATGAGTTTGAGTAAAGTCGGCTCGTGCTTGAACGTCTGCGAACGCTTATGACAGCAGGGCGGTATCGGGTCACGTTGCATGCAGAACAAGAGCGTGATGCCGACCAGATTACGATCGACGAAATTGAACAGGCGTATTCAAGTGCCTCGAGCGAGATCATTGAAGATTATCCGGACGATCTACGGGGGCATTCGGCACTTGTGTTAGCCTTTACGGTATCCCAAGAGCCTTTGCATGCTGTGTGGTCGATTCACGAGAGCACGGCTATTCTGATCACGATCTATCGGCCGGATCCGAAGCTATGGACAAACTGGCGCAAAAGAAAAGGGAGGCGGTCATGAAGTCTTGCCCGTTCTGCAAAGCTCCAGTGAAGCGAAGAACGATCGAACATGTCCATCGGTGGGGGAAACGTCTGTTTCTGTTTAAGAATGTACAGGCTGAGGTGTGCAGTCAGTGTGGGGAGACATTTTTAAAGCCCGCAGTCCTTCGACTTATGGACCGATGTACTGCAACTGGAAAGGTCGGGCGAGCGCGAGTGAGTATCCCTGTGATTAACTTACCAGATAAAGTCAGCGCGTAAGTGCCGGGTTCTTGAGCTGGCCGATTATCTGCTTCCAACCTTTCTCATCCAAAGGTTATGGGCTATATGAAACCGAAAATGACAACATCCACCGGGAATGTGTTCCGTGACCTGGGATTTCGCCGTGAGGAGGCCGAACATTTGCTGGTCCGTGCGGACCTCATGATTCAGGTACAGAAGCTCATTGCGGCTCGAGGTCTTAAGCAGAAGTCTGCCGCCAAAACCCTGGACGTAACACAACCCCGTGTCAGTGATCTCCTCCGGGGGCGCATCGACCTCTTCAGTACTGACGCGCTTATCGATATCCTCGCTCGACTTGGGGCGACGGTTCGTCTGACCGTCAAGGTTCGTCCGGCGGCGTGAGCTCGCAGCGGCGGGTGTGCGGTGGGAGGACGCCCTATGATCAAGAGACGGAACGGCAGCAACGGGTCATCGACAGTCTCAGGAATTCAGGATTCGACAGCCGCGCCGAAGCCTGTCGGATGGATAGTTCGAAGTGTTGAGCGGTCTGACCAAAAATACCATCTTTATTGACACGGTCATTTTCTCGGGATAGTCTGCGACACTTTCCCTTTGGAGAGCT
>CAZOHW010000387.1:0-4540 GCA_964579525.1 uncultured Nitrospira sp.
CCCGTCAACAAGGCTGCAATCCGAGTCAGGTACGATTCGTAGTTGGTCTGAGGCTGTGGTTTTAACAGGATGTCGAAAACATCCGCCAGCTTCCTAGAGGTCAAGGTTGAGGCTCAGGTCAAGCGAATCAACATCCCCGCTCAGTCTTGACCTTGAACCTGCCGGTTTCACTCGCTGCGGCCTCTCTCTGGATGGCCATTTTGAGCACCTGCTGGCTATTCGGTCCGTGACCTCCAAGACATTGGGAGTTCGTAGGCCTACAAATAGTTTTTCAACAGTCTGCTGGAGGAGTAGTTGTTGCAATCCATACCAGATACAGGGTGTATCGCCCCGGTTGTGTCGGCTAAGAATGGTCTTAAAAACCTAAGCGGGATACAGAGATCGTCTTGCGGGTGAGGCGTATTCAGCTCGATCATGTCCTTCGGCAAGGGCGACTCCTCTCACTGGTGTAGGAAATGACCGATGTCGGGGCCTCACGGGATCTGCCACAGCAGGTAAGCCGCTGTGACGGTACCCACTACCGCGCTGCCGTAGCAGAGCACGTTGATGGGCTCGTGCAAGTGCTTGATCTGAAGCCCATCGTACAGCGTGAACCGGAAACGGTGGGCCCAGTGGAACAAGGAAAGGGAGCAGAACACGAACAGGGACACCCTCACGAGCGGCTGCCGAATCAGGTCCAACAGTGTTTCGTCGCTGGGCGGATCCAGCCATCCCAAGGGGAAGGCAACGGCGAACAAAAACAGTTGGATTGGCATCAGCATTGCCGACACGACCCCGCCGGTGCTGAAGAGGAGCCACAGTAAGGGATCATTCGACCGTTTGTTCATTTACCCTCGCAGCACGACCCAGGCGATGCCGAAGCTGATCATCAACCAGGCGGCATAGCTCGGCCCGGAGATGGCCCAGTCCGGGACCCTCCGCCCTTTCACTCGCATCACCATTGCCTTAGGCGTCAGGCTGAACCACGTGACGGCGTGGAATAGGACGAACAGGAACGCGATGACATTAACCCCGAGCATCAGCGGGTGCCGCATCCAGTCGTGAAAAGCCGCGTTGGCCGGCGGCCCATGAGTCACGGCCCAGATCTGGATGAGCGTCAGCAGCACAGTCCACCCCACGAACACACTGCTTGCCTCGCGCAGAATAAATTTGAGATATGGCCAGCGTCCCAGCCACCAGTAGGTCGACATACGTCGATGATACGACTTGGGCAGATACTCGGTGGGGTTGATCATGGCCGTTACTTCGCACCCCTCGGGAGCACTATGGCTTTGAGCCATTCAGTAGCGGCCGTCAGCTTGTATTGTTGGATGGCACCGGCGGGATCCACACCCTTGGGGCACACCTGAGTGCATTCACCGACAAACATGCATCCCCAAATTCCTTCGCGATTCGAGAGGGTGTCGAGACGCTCACTCGCCCCCTCGTCGCGCGAGTCCTTGTTGTAGCGCTGCGCCAGCGCGATCGCCGCGGGTCCGCTGAACGGGGGATCCAGGCCGTAAATCGGGCAGGCGGCGTAGCACAGCAGGCAGTTGATGCACATGCTGAACTGTTTGTAGTCCTCCAGCTGTGCCGGTGTCTGGAGGTACTCCTCGTCCAGGGGCTTTTCGACCTTGCGAATGATCCAGGGCTTGGACCGCCCCAGTTTCACCAGAAAATCTGATAGGTCCACCACTAGGTCCCGCAGGATGGGAAAGTGGCGCATCGGCTCGACGCGCACAGGGCCCGGGGCACAGTCGGAGAGGAAGGTGGCGCAGGCCAGCTTCGGTATGCCGTTGATCATCATGCCGCAGCTGCCGCACACGCCCATCCGGCAGGACCAGCGAAACGTCAGCGACCCGTCGAGGTGATCCTTGATGTAGTTCAGCGCATCGAGCACAACCCATTCCTTGTGGAGCGGCACTTCATACGACTCCGTGCCGGGCTCGTGGTCGCTCGCCGGATTGTATCGCGCGACCACGAGCGTGATCCTATTCTCCATTCACCGGTTCCCTTCCGTACACGCGTTCGGCGGGGGGCCATCGCGTGATGGTGACAGGGGCATACTCGACCCGCGGTCGTCCCCCCGCATCGCGGTATGCCAAGGAGTGGGCCAGGAACTTTTCGTCGTCGCGGGCCGGGTAATCCGTCCGCTGGTGCGCCCCGCGCGACTCCGTTCTCTCCATGGCGGACCGCACGATCGTTTCGGCGAGTTCCAGCATATTGGACAGTTCCAGTGCGGAAATCATCTCCGTGTTGAACAGGTGGCCACGATCGTCCAAGCGGATGTCACGGGACCTTTCCTGTAATTCGTGGAGCTTGTCGACGGCCTGAGCCAGTGATTCCCCCGAGCGGTAGATGCCGGCCGAGTGCTCCATGATGTGCTGCATGTCTTCCCGCAGATCGGCGATCCGCTCCCGGCCACCGCTCTTCCGGAGATAGTGGTCGTTCAGGCGTGCCTCCTCTTCGAGCGCCTCTGAGAGCAACCGACGGCTCGGCGACGGTTGGTCGGACGCGTATGCTGCGGCCGCTCGTCCTGCGCGGGCGCCGAACACCAGGAGCTCAGGCAGCGAATTGGAGCCCAGCCGGTTGGCGCCGTTGATGCTCACACATGCGACTTCCCCGGCTGCGTAGAGCCCCGGCAAGGGCGTGGCTCCGTGTACGTCAGTGTGTACGCCGCCCATCATGTAATGCACCACCGGACGCACGGGTATCATCTGACTGACGGGGTCGATGTTCTCGTACTTCAGACAGAGTTCCCGCACGAACGGGAGCTTCGTGCTGATCGTCTTTTCGCCCAAGTGCCGGAGGTCGAGATTCACCACCGGCCCGTAAGGGCCCTCGATGGTGCGGCACTTTTCCTGCTCGCGAATGAAGGCTTGCGACAGGCGATCGCGCGGCCCCAACTCCATGCTGCGCAAGACCGGCGTGGGCTCCGGCTTCCCGAGATCGTAGTCCTGCAAGTAGCGATAGCCGTCCTTGTTGAGGAGGTAGCCACCTTCGGCGCGAGCCGCTTCCGTGATGAGGATGCCGGTAAAGGGCAATCCTGTCGGGTGATACTGAACGAACTCCATGTCTTTCAACGGAACTCCGGCGCGATAGGCCAGCGCCATCCCATCACCGGTCTTAATGGCCGCATTGGTGGTGTAGCGGAAGATCCGGCCGCAGCCGCCGGTGCATAGAATGACGGCTTTGGCCGTGATGGCCTGCACTTTTCCGGTGGTCAGTTCCACCGCGACCGTGCCCTGGACGCGTCCATCATCAATCAGCAGTTTGGTGACGAAATATTCGTCGTAGCGTGTGACGGAATCGTATTTGAGCGTCGTTTGAAACAACGTATGGAGCAAGTGGAAGCCGGTCTTGTCGGCGGCAAACCATGTGCGGGTCTTCTTCATGCCGCCGAAGGGCCGCACTGCAATACGACCGTCGGGCTCCCGGCTCCAGGGGCAACCCCAGTGCTCCAGACGCATCAACTCCCGCGGCGCTTCCTTCACGAACGTTTCCACGGCGTCCTGATCACACAGCCAGTCGCCGCCGGACACGGTGTCGTACGCGTGTTCGTCGAGGCTGTCGTCGTCGAGACGCGCCCCTGCCGCTCCGCCTTCAGCTGCCACGGTGTGACTCCGCATCGGGTACACCTTGGAAACGACTGCCACACGGAGCCGGGGGTCCGTTTCGGCAATAGCGATGGCGGCGCGAAGCCCAGCGCCCCCTCCGCCGATGATCACAATGTCGTGCGAGGAGATATCCAGCATGATAACGATGCAGTTGAGTTGATGTTAACGTCCCATAGGCAGGAGTTCAAGCGAATGGCAGAATAAACTGGAGCAGGCGGACAGGGTACGGGTGCTCGTCACGGAGCTGGTGATTCCGGTGCTGTACATGAAATCGAGGCATCGAGAGTTCCCCTGCGTCTGAGGATAAAATCCGTACATATCGTGAAACGATTAGTTTACGATTAAGTCAAGCTCCGATGATCCCCTTCTGGGCTTGAGGTGATCGGTCTCCAACGGCGCCGTCTCTGCTCGCCTCTCATACAGCAAAGATTTTCTGTTCACGCAACGGCTGATCCGGCAAGGCCGCGTTCAAACCAATCCGGCGATCCAGCGAGTCGAAGAATTTACAACGGGATCCGGATTGAACAATCTGGAGTTCGGCATGCGGCTGCGCTATGAGATTCGTCGGAAGTTCGCCCCGTATGTCGGTCTGTCGTTCGACCGTAGTTTTGGTGAGACGGCGACGCTGGTCCGTCAACAAGGCGGCAATCCGAGTCAGATCCGATTCGTGGTTGGTGTGAGGATGTGGTTCTGAAGTTACGGTGATTTTGCCACAGACCATCTGCGAGATGGTCTATGTGATCAGCAAAGGCTTGACACAGCTCATTTCCTGGTAAGTAAGGGAATGCCAGTCTATTCAACGGTTGCAGTAGAGAGTCAGTTGATATGGTAATACTAAAAGCTATCGGGATGATGCGCTGCCGAAGAAACGTATCTGTTCGCCGATCCAGCTTTCCAGATCTCCATCGCAACTAAGGGTAAAATTCCGACACCGATCGCGAACA
>CAZOHW010000388.1:0-4527 GCA_964579525.1 uncultured Nitrospira sp.
TTCAACAAGCAAGGGACTCACTGCGGCAAAATAGGGAATAGTTGCGTACACAGCAGAGAGCAAACCAGATCCCCAGAGCACTACCATCTTGGATGCAGCCAGAGTCCCTCTCGTCACCTACCCCAATTGATCAGCGAGATAGCGGAGCACTCCGACTTTGACTAACCCCCCTACCAGTACAAACAGTCCGATAAAAAAGAAGATGGTCTTCCACTCCACTTCCGCCAGATACGTAAGTTCCTCCGCATCTTCGTGCTTGCGCCGCGCATGGCCGA
The DNA here is from genome assembly GCA_964579525.1 of uncultured Nitrospira sp. Classification (GTDB taxonomy): domain Bacteria; phylum Nitrospirota; class Nitrospiria; order Nitrospirales; family Nitrospiraceae; genus Nitrospira_D. Next base: position 276 of record CAZOHW010000388.1, read on the forward strand.
TCACCATGAATAGGCTCGCCCCCAACAACGCGACCGTGGCCGGCTCAAGATGGACCAGCGAGTGGAAGCAAAAGGCGACATTGACGACCACCAGCAAAAACAGGCAGCGCCGTAAGAACGGCTCATCCGGTATAGCTTCCTGCACATTCAGCGAGAGCACAGCCTCCCGCAGATGCGGGGCGACCGTCATCGTTCTTCCAAAGATCACCCACAACGCAACCAAAAACACGGCCATGATAGCGAGAGCGATCGGCCCCATGACGATGAGAAAATCGAGATAGCTGAGCTCCGCTTTGCTGGCAATCATGATATTAGGTGGATCGCCGACGAGTGTCGCCGTTCCTCCAATATTGGAAGCCAAGGCTTCAGTGAGCAAAAAGGGTACGGGATTTAGTTCCAATCGTTTGGCGATCGCCAGTGTGACCGGCGCCATCAATAACACCGTCGTGACGTTATCCAACATGGCCGACAAGGTTGCAGTCAAAAGCGCCAACAGCACCAGAAGACGAAACGGCTTGGCATCGGCCCGTTGAGCCGCCCATATCGCCAACACTTCGAACAACCCAGTCTCCCGTATGATGTTGATGATCACCATCATACCGATGAGGAGAAAGACGACATTGTAATCCACCCCGAATTCATGAGAGTAGAACGCCTCTTCTTGTGACACCACACCCGAACCGATCATGACCGCAGCACCAAATATCGCCACGATCGTTTTGTGAATCCGCTCGGTCATGATCAGCAGATAGCACACACCGAAGATGAAAAGGGCCAGCGCAAGCAAAGACATTCGACTCCTCGTGGTCAGAAACCGCGACGGCTTGGAAACCGATCCATTATCGATGGCGAGCCGCCACAATGCAATTGGAGTCGGCTTTTCCGGTATTTCATAGCCACCTCGATAGGGAACACTTTCTCCTTCCTAATCCCTGTGAGGCGGATTAGGATAGCCCTTATGTCCGAGCAGACGACCATCTCATCACAAGACCTTGACCATCTGATTAAAGGAACGCACTGGAATCCACATTCTATCCTCGGCCCACATCGCACGATGCTCGATGGCAAATCATCCTATGTCATTCGCGCATGGCTGCCCCATGCCGCCGCTGTAACTGTGATCCTCACACCAACAGATCATCCCGACCACAGCGGTCACGACTCAGTCCTTCTCTCGCAGTCTGTCTACCCTATGCTCCGAGCCCATGAGGCTGGCTTGTTTGACGTGGCCATTCCTCTGCAGTATGAGAGAGCTCCCTATCGATTACAGATGACGGATGACAGCGGCACGACGACCACGATGCATGATCCATATGCGTTCCCACCGTTGTTAACAGATTTTGAATTGCACCTCTTTGCGGAGGGAACCCTGTACAAGGCCTACAACAGTCTTGGCGCTCATTTCCGCACGATAGACAACGTGAGAGGAGTATACTTTGTCGTCTGGGCGCCAAATGCCGCCCGGGTGAGCATCGTCGGCGACTTCAACCGATGGAACGGGCTCTGTCACCCCATGACCAATCGAGGTGCCAGTGGACTCTGGGAGCTCTTCATCCCCGACCTCCCCGAAGGCACTCTCTACAAATATGAGATCCGACCGAGAGGACACGATGTCGTGGCGGTCAAAGCCGATCCCTACGCCTTTGCCAGTGAACTTCGCCCGAGGACCGCGTCAATCGTGTGTGATGTGTCCACCTACACCTGGCACGATGACACATGGATGGCCGCTCGGTCTACATGGAATCCCTTGACCGCGCCCCTCTCCATCTACGAAGTCCACCTAGGGTCGTGGATGCGCGTGCCGGAGGACAATAATCGCTGGCTGACGTATCAAGAACTGGCCGAAAAGTTGATTCCTTACGCAACGGATTTAGGGTACACACATCTCGAGCTCATGCCCGTGACTGAGCACCCCTTCGATGGCTCATGGGGCTATCAAGCCACCGGCTATTTTTCAGCGACGAGCCGCTATGGAACACCAGAACACTTCATGGCCTTTGTTGATGCCGCCCATCAAGCCGGTCTCGGGATCATCATGGATTGGGCGCCGGCACATTTTCCCGACGATCCACATGGGTTGGCCCTGTTCGACGGTACCCACCTCTACGACCATGCCGACCCGCGCCGGGGGTATCATCCCCACTGGCATAGCCGTATCTTCAATTACGATCGCCCTGAGGTCCGCGCCTTTCTGATCAACAGCGCGCTGTTTTGGCTCGACCGGTATCACATCGATGGATTGCGCGTGGATGCCGTCGCGTCGATGCTCTATCTTGACTATGGTCGAAAGTCAGACGAATGGATTCCTAATGAGTTCGGAGGCAATGAAAACCTCGGAGCTGTCGCCTTTATCAAAGAGCTCAATATCGTCGTCCACAGAGATTATCCTGGCGCCATCACCATCGCCGAAGAATCGACGGCCTGGCCCGGCGTGTCACGACCGACCTATGCCGGAGGACTGGGTTTTACATTCAAGTGGAATATGGGCTGGATGCATGACATCTTGCAGTACTTTCAGCACGACCCCATTTACCGCCGGTTCCATCAAAGCCACATTACCTTCGGACTCCTCTATGCGTTCTCGGAAAATTTCGTTCTCGCCCTCTCTCACGATGAGGTCGTCCACGGCAAGCGGACTTTGCTGGACAAAATGCCGGGGGATGTGTGGCAACGATTTGCCAATCTCCGGCTCCTTTACGGGTACATGTACTGTCATCCCGGTAAAAAAATGCTGTTCATGGGCGGAGAGTTTGGCCAGTGGCAGGAATGGAACCATGACCGCAGTCTTGACTGGCACCTCTGCGATTATGAACCTCACCGAGGCCTCCAGCGCCTCATCCGAGATTTGAACCAAGTCTATCGCAACGAATCGGCGCTGCATGAGGTGGACTTTGAGTGGAATGGATTTCAGTGGATCGATTTCAGTGACGCGGACAATTCAGTGATCGCGTTCCTCCGAACATCGAGAAATTCGCAAGACACCATGCTCTGTGTGTGTAATTTTACACCGGTCCCTCGATATACCTACCGCATTGGTGTACCGGCACTAGGGTGGTATCAGGAACTGATTAACACCGATGGGATCGCCTATGGGGGGAGCAATCTCGGAAACGGCGGAGGCATTCATGCCACAGTAACTCCGAGCCACGGTCTTTCCTACTCACTGACGCTCACGCTGCCTCCTCTTTCCGTGCTCCTTCTGAAGCGACAATCCTAGCCGCAACGATGCAGGAACACGACGCTCACACTATGATGAGATGAAAATGACGCTGCGCGGTAGGACGTGGACTTTCTCGAGAAGAGTTCGATCAACCTACCAGAATCGGAAGGGGCCGGAATCCAAATGCACGTAGTTTGACCGCTTGTACGAGCCGACTCCCCCGTACCGCAACTCCAATGCGGCCTGTCGGAGCTGCTTGGCCTGCACGCCGGGAATTTTGAGGTCGATGGCTTTCCCTTGCATGTGTAAACTGTGCTTCGCGGCATGTGGTTCTGATCGAACCAACATCGCATTATATTTCGGCGATCGGAACCCTGAGATGACATGGATGGGACCAGGTTTCCCCAGCATCATCTGAACCAAATTCACATACTCCAGCACGCGGACATCCATCGATCCAATCTCCCCCGAGTGACAGCGCAAGAGATGGTTGATCTCGTCAAGCGCTGAAAGATCATAGCGGCCCGCGGCGTTCCGATAGGTGATATGCAATCGTTCATTGGACCAAACGTTGTAGAGTTTGAGATGCCCACCCGGAAGCGGACGGGCCAACGCGATCGACGGAGCACCCAACCGCCCACTCAAGGCTAGCACTCCACTCACCGAGACCTGTAGAAATGCCCGACGGGTCCACACCCAGGTCGAGGCCTTCGAATCGTTCATAGAAAGGCCTTTGTCAATGAACCTCCGCTCAAATCCGGTCGCTTGTAACAAAAATCTGTCATCCGGTCAACCAAGAATCTCATGCTGTTTTCAAAGGAGTGACAGGGAGAATGGTTCCTGCCTGGATGCAGCACGGGCGATTTACAGCTCTTATCTACCACTAAAGCATGGGGCCGATTGGACCCACCATGCTTCACCTATTGCACGTATCGCACATATCCATTTCTTTCTAGACAGTTTCAGGATCGTCAGGATAAGATCCAAGAAAACTTTTATACGGTATTCACATGGCAACTATTTTAGTGATTGACGACGAACAATCCATTCGTGGGTTACTCAAAGAAGTCCTTGAAAAGGCCGGTCATCGCG
>CAZOHW010000389.1:0-4520 GCA_964579525.1 uncultured Nitrospira sp.
CTGTCAGATTAACTCTTAATCAAGACCTTTCTGCGGGAGGAGTCTGTCGTTCTCATGATGCGGAACGTCAATTGCTTAGCCTGTTAGGTAGGCAGACTCGCACGGCACATGAACGATGGCTCAAGACCCGATGGGGATGGTCAACAAAAGGAGTCACTCTCATGGGTATGCGTGGGTCGAATTGGCTTGGACTTCTGATGTTAGCGATTCTGCTCCTTGTTCATGAGCCGATCTGGCTGTTCCTGTCGGCTGACACCACGAACATCTTGTGGGCTATTCCGGTCGTAGCCTACATCATTGTGGCAGCGGTGTTGTTAATACGCACCGTTCCAGATCCAGATGAAGCCTGATCGGGCTTCGCACATACTTTCGGCAGAGGCAGTGAATGGGTCACTGCCAATAACAAAGGAGGGTTTACAGTGAAACGGAGAGTCTACGATGAAAGCATGGCTACGATGCTACAGGTAATTAGGTTGGCTTCTGTATTCTCTCTATTCATAGTGTTTTCCCTGATCCTTGCGATGCCAAGCTCCGCAGTGGCCGGTCCTGAGCCTGGGATTGCCAAGGGGAATCATCAGGAACTCGCGATGTACTATGCCGATCAAGCTCAGGATTTTAAGGCGAAGGCGCGGTTTTGGGACAATACCGCAGAATCGTATGAGCATCATCCAGAACTCTATAAGTCTAGTGACATCGCCGACCAAGCCGCGCATTGCCGTCAGATTGCCAGAAATCTTAGAAAGATGGCCGATGAGGCTGCCAACTTGGCGAGCGAGCACTTGAGTCTTGTACGGCACGGTCAAGGTCCGTAGAGAGCAAGTCGAGAATGAACGGCTCTCGTATCACCAGAGCAGAGAGAACTGCGCTGAGGCATCTGTGCCGGATTGGTTTAAAAGGTGCCTCGGCGTCATTCTAAGCTTCAGAGTGTCGACCAGTGCGGACTCTTTTTATGTCGTGTGTGGGAAGATCCATCATTCCGGAGAAAGTGTGCACCGATGAAGTTCTCCCGGTGGCTCACATGGTTCGTGCTGGTGTTCATCGTGGTGATTATGGGCTGTTCGACGGCTCCACCGCGCGAACTATTTGAACGCAACGATCATAGTGGGCTGGCAACCTGGTATGAGCAGGAGGCCGGGCGCTTGCGTGGAAAGGTGGAGGAAATGCGGCAGATGATCGACATGTATGCGAAGCCTTCCTATCTGCCAGCCCCGAAGGAATCTAAGACCCAACTGATCGCTCATTGTCAGTCATTTATCACGTATTACGTCAAAGCTGCTGAGGAAGCGGAGGCGCTCGCCAAGCTGCATCGTGAACAGGAGACGTCTATTCCCTGATGGGGGTACACGTTTGGGTAGCTGAGAGAATCCGACAACGAGACCATCCGTACGGACCTGAAAAGGAGGGAGCATGAAGTCTCAGCATGTGAAAAAGCCACACAACGACAAGACTGATACCATTAAGGCTGCTTTGTCAGAACGGATGCTGTCCGGTGACCTTCGTGAGCGGATTGCGAATCGGGCCTATGAGCTCTACCTGGAGCGAGGCTGCCGACCGGGGTGTGATCTAGAAGATTGGGTCGATGCGGAGCGGGAGATTCTTGCGTTGCCAAGAGTGAAGGAGTGACGGTTCTTTAGGCTGATCTGGAAGGCTACTTTGAGAAGAGTGGATCATGGACGCAACGAGTCGCCATTTCATCTCTGCGCTAAGGTTTGGTTGGCTGACTCGCTTCTAGGATCACGTCATCCACTGGACCATGCAGATACGCTTCATGAGAAACCACGTTATGGTCCCTACGGCGCGATGCAGTAAGTCGTTCATATCAAGACTAGAGGCCCGTTTAATCGCAAAGGGGACACGCGTGACGGAGAAAACAACCGGTCGTCACTCTCGCCCCGCGAGTGCGGTCACCGAGGAGATCGTGCGGCTCCAAGACTTGGTCCAACAGCATCGCGTCTGCTGGGAAGTGTTACCAGAACAGCTCCCGAGATCGGGCGAGAAACCGTTACAGGTTGGCTTTCAATTGCTGCTCTATGGCGCGCATGCACACAAGACGGATCGCCCGCTCCCGGGGTGCGATCAGTGCCTGATGATTTACGGTCATTTACGGGACATTGCGATGTGGATTGTGCCGAAGGTTGAACGACCGTCACGCTACGAAATTGAAATCTTCGACAGTAGTGTACGGTACGATCCCGTGCGAAGCAATCGACCAGATGTTACCGTGACGATCAAGATCCTTCATCGCTCACAGTGCGATGCGCCAGTCGATCAGTGCGAGACCTTCTGCCTCCATGAGATGGAAGAGAAACTCTTAGAGATCGGCGCACAGCATCAGCAATGGAGGGATTCGTGATCATGGCCTGCTCCTCTTCGGAGCACAAGATCGCCTCCCTCATCCAGTTGCGTCTTCCGACCTTTGTGGTGGCTGTCCTGATCAATCATCCATGGAAAAGGACGCGCTCGTGGCTCTATATGGGACTGGATACCTCCACGATTCCATCATGGAGGTGTCTCGATGGTGAACTTCGTAGATGGAGTGCTCGTCGTGATGATCTATGGAGTCGGGTACACCGTGCTGCAGCGTCGTGACTGGGTTGAACATCCAGGATTCTACGGGTACATAGTCATGTGCATGGCTGGATTGAATTCCGCGATGGAAATGGTGATCGGGCCATGAGCGTCCTCAAAGACCCCGTGTGTGGGATGACGATCTATTCCCACAGTGCGCCCAGCACGTTGTATCAAGGGCAGCTCGTGTACTTCTGCTCAGAAGTGTGCAAGCGCGTGTTTCTCGCGTCCCCAGAGAAATACCGTGGAAGCTCAACTGGCCCGTTTCCTGAGAGTGCAGAAGTCATCCGCCGGATTGCGTATTTTTCCATGGAAGTGGCCGTGAATCCTCGCATGCCGACGTACAGTGGCGGTCTGGGTGTGCTCGCGGGTGACACGTTACGATCCTGCGCCGACCTCAAGATTCCCGTCGTTGGGGTCAGCCTGCTGTACTGGAACGGATATTTCGATCAGTTATTGGACGAATGGGGGAATCAGCGCGAACGGCCGGTGACGTGGGACCCCAAAGCATTGCTGCGTGAGCTGCCGACCACTGTCCAGGTCACTTTTGAGGGCCGCTCGCTGACGATCCGCGCGTGGCAATATGACATCGTCGGAGCCACGGACTTTGTCGTGCCGCTCCTGCTCCTCGATACGAATCTGCCAGAGAATCACCCACGTGACCGTGAACTGACCTCCTGGCTGTATGGTGGGGAGACCCGAGAGCGACTGGCGCAAGAACTCGTACTCGGCATTGGCGGGGTCAGAATGCTGCAGGCGATCGGCTACACACAAGTACAACGTTTTCATATGAACGAAGGGCACGCCGCCTTACTCGCAATCGAGCTACTCCGCGCCTTCAAGCCGCTTGGACCAGCGGAGTGGGATTTCAAGACCGTCAGGAATCGCTGTATCTTTACCACTCATACGCCGGTTCCGGCAGGCCATGATCGGTTTTCCTACGACCTGGTAGGGAAGGGCCTGGGAGACATTCTGCCGCTGGAGGTGATGCAGATGCTCGGAGGTCGCGACGAGCTGAATATGACCGTGCTGGGCTTGAACTTGAGTCATTACGTGAATGGCGTCGCCAAGAGACACGGGCAGGTATCACAAGAAATGTTTCCCGGATACGCCATTGATTCCATTACGAACGGCGTGCACTCCACCACCTGGACGTGCGAGAGCTTCAGGACCTTATACGACCGACACATTCCTGGTTGGGTGAATGATCCGTTCTCGCTCCGCTATGCTATCAGTATTCCGAACACCGAAATCTGGGCGGCTCACATTGAAGCGAAGCAACGATTGTTTCAGGAGGTGCGGACCAGAACGGGAGTACGACTCAGCCAGAGCGCCTTCACGATTGGTTTCGCACGTCGTGCGGCGTTGTACAAGCGGGCAGATCTTATCCTTTCAGATCCCAATCAGTTGAGAGATCTTGCGAAACACGTGGGCCCAGTTCAGCTGATCTTTGCGGGCAAGGCGCATCCAAAGGATGAACCAGGGAAAGACATGATCAGACGAGTTGTGCAGATGGCAAAGCACCTTCAGAATGAGGTCACGATTCTTTATCTCGAGAACTACGACCTGTTCTTAGCTCAACTCCTCACTGCGGGAGTCGATCTGTGGTTGAACACGCCACTGCGACCGCTGGAAGCCTCAGGGACCTCTGGGATGAAAGCCGCGCATAACGGCGTACCGAGCTTGAGCGTGTTGGATGGCTGGTGGGTTGAAGGCCATATCGAGGGCGTAACGGGCTGGTCGATTGGACCAAGACCAGGCGAGCGTGCTCAAGAAGGTGACGCGAACGCGCGAGACGCTGCTGAAGTGTACCAGAAGCTGCGGTGGGTGATTGCCCCCCTCTTTTTCCAACATCAAGAACAGTGGGTCGATGTGATGCGGCACACCATCGCCTTTAATGCCTCTTTCTTCAACACGCACCGCATGGTGCAGCAGTATGCCGCCAATGCCTA
>CAZOHW010000390.1:0-4520 GCA_964579525.1 uncultured Nitrospira sp.
CCAGCCCAGGACTAGATTTCAGAGTGAAAACGCCAATTAATCAGACCTTCCTTAGATTCAAGTCTGCGTTAGAAACACGAGTTCTTTTGGGGTTGGGCTCTGCCATTACCTCCTCTCATTTCAGTTAACCGATCCACCTCTTGAGCTAGCGCTTGTAGCCTAGGAGAGATCCGAACGTCATAGGCTTGGATGGGCTCCAGGGATCGTAGAGAATCGGGAAGCTGTTCCAACTGCGTGGCCGCATGGCGGCGAAGGTCAGCAAGAAGTGGTGACGGAGCAAGCCGATGGCCTTCTCTCATGACAGGCTGGAGTAGCAGTTGGCCAGTCAGCGGATCATCGTGTGTCGTGACGACGTCATAGTCCATATGCCCATTGCTCGTCTGATGCCGGTAGACTTGTTTGCGGCCTGGCCAGGTGGCTTTGCCTTCCGATCGCTTGCGACGGGGGCGGCCGGCATATTCTTGGAGTTTGTAGGCACAGTCTAGCGAAGGTGCGTCCGACGAGGTCGTCATGGCCGTGCCCACGGCGAAGCTATCGATCGGCGCATCGGTTTGGATCAGCTCCCTCAGATGATACTCATCGAGGTTGCCACTGGCGAGAATCTGTACATGAGGCAACCCTCCTTCATCAAGGATACGTCGAACTCTTCGGGCATGGTCGGCCAGATCACCACTGTCCAAGCGCACGCCTTTGACGATGATGCCCTTCGTTTCAAGGGTCCGCGAGAGCGACACGACTTTTTCTGCCGCTGCCTCCGTGTCGTAGGTGTCGATGAGGAGGATCACGTTGGCAGGTTGCGCATTGGCGAAGTGGTCGAACGAGCAGGTTTCGTCCTCGTGAGCCTGCACGAACGAATGGGCCATGGTGCCGTAGAGTGGGATGCCGTACACCATGCCGGCCAAGACGGTCGCGGTTCCGGCAAAGCCTGCCAGATAGCTCGCTCGCGCCGCGAGGAGACCGGCCTCGGCACCATGCGCGCGGCGCAGTCCAAAATCGATGAGCGGCTTTCCATCTGCGACCAGCACCGACCGTGCCGCTTTGGAGGCCACCATGGTTTGGAAGTTCAGTAGGTTCATGACGCGACTTTCGATCAGTTGAGCTTGCGGAAGCGGCGCCATGATTCTGAGGATCGGTTCTTGAGGAAAGAACAGGGTTCCTTCCGGCATGGCGTCAACATCTCCAGTAAACCGTAGCGCTTCCAGATAGTGAAGGAGACCAGAACTGAATCGTCCTGTTTGATCCAACCACGCCAGTTCTTCGTGCGTCAGGTGCAGGTTGGATAGAAAGTCGAGGACCTGCTCAAGGCCGGCTGCGAGGAGGAAGTTCCGATGTGCCGGTAGTTTTCGAACAAAGAACTCGAACACGGCTGGCTCGTGCATGCTCTGTTCGAGAAACGCTTGGGCCATCGTGAGCTCATACAGATCGGTCAGCAGGGCGCTGGTTGATGGATTCATGTTCCCTGCCTCTCCCATCGAACGAGCACAGCCCCCAAGCCGATCATGGTTTCTTCTGCTCGATGACCGTCGTCCGGCCGAAGGTTGACCGCCCTAATCCCATCCGTCAGGAGACAGACGTGATACCCGAGCCTACGAGCATCCCTCACCGAATGCAGGACGCAATAGTCAGTGGCCAGTCCGCCGATGAAGAGACGTTGCACGCTCAATGCTCGCAGGTGACGATCGAGGGTAGTGTGCTGGAACGCGGAATAGGCTTCCTGGTCCCGGTCGATTGCTTTATAGACGATGACGGCTGATGGCGGGGTGAGAAACGACGACGGGGGTAACGAACCGGATGATCCGGCAACACAATGCGCTGGCCATGGTCCGCCCTGTGCCTGGAACGAGCAATGGTTGGGCGGATGCCAATCGCGCGACAGAAAAATGGGAAGGCGATGGGCATGGAATTGGAAGACATAGTGCTCGAGGATTGGAATGATGTCATGACTTCCCTCGATGCCGAGTGTGCCGCCTGGAAGGAAATCGTTCTGAATATCGGCAATGAGGAGCGCATCATGGGGGGTGAGAGAGATCATGGAAGTCGCTGAGAAGTCGGGAATCTGACGATCTGTTGATGGTGCGATGGTCAGAGGCGATCAAGAGATCCTCTGATCGATCACCGACCTCGTTGAGACAACAGCCGAATGTGCGCCACAACATCCTGCATCTCTTCGTCAGTGAGCTGGCCACGCCACGAATGCATGGGGCTGAAGACAATGCCGTGTTCGATGGTGCGCAGTAACTCCTCATCTGATTTCAGGAACGATTGAAAACGCTGAAAATTAGTCGGAGGCACGGTTAACGAGGCGGCAGCCGGTCCGTCGCCGCGACCACCTGGTCCATGGCAGCCTTGACAATGTCGCTCGTATGAGGCTTTGCCTCTGACAGGGTCCGGCGGATAGTCTTGTGCGTTGAGCGAGGAGATCAACGGACCGCATCCAATCACGATGGAGAAGAGTCCTGCTGCAATGAACCGCCTTCCTCTGGATTGCCGGGGAGCTGTGAACATGGTGTTAACTCTTCTTTGTCGTGTGAGCGATGAATGGGCTGAAGAGTTGCTGCAGCTTATTGCTTCCACAGGCGGGACAGGCGATGGCTCCCGCTTCATGCTCCTTTAAGGTCACCACGATCAGCGATTCCTTTCCACATTCGAGGCACTTATAGTCATACATTGGCATCGGGTACCCCTTTCGACAATCAGCGAACAATCATGAGTGGATAGGTTGCTTGGTGCAACAGCGCATGTGACACGCTGCCGAGCACAAGGCGAGTCACACCTCGGCGCCCCCGGGATCCTGCGAGAATCAGGTCCGGATTGGAGACCCTGGCTTCCTGAAGAATCCCATCCACTGGGGTTCCTAATGTCGCTGCCACGCGGGTCTGGTAGCCAAGGGGCTTGAGCTTGGCTGCCGTTTCTTCGAGAACGTCCTTCGCTTGACGAAGGGAATGGGTTTCCATTTGCTCGGCCGAAACCGCATCCACCGGCCAGGGAGGCCTCGTAGGGGGAAGGATGGTGAGAAGAGTAACGGCGGGCGGTTCGCGAAAGGGTTTCCGTTGAAGGAGGGAGAGGGCATGTTCAGTGTCATAGGGTCCTTGGAGGGGAAGCAATAGATGACGAGGCATTTTCAAGGGGCCGGGGAGAATCAGTTTCGCCCCAGGCGCGAATGTCAGCACGCGATGGGAGACACTCCCAATGAGCCGTTCCTTGATCGGTCCAAGACCTCTGGTTCCCAACAGAATCAGGCCCACATTGAGTTGTTCTGCCAGCGTCACGATCTGTTCCGCCGGAGACCCAACGACGAGATGCTTTGTGACCGGTCCGATATCCGAGGGGAGCAGCGACACAACGCGATCCAACAGGCGAGTTCCGTCGTCGCGCATGTTTCGCTCGACCGCCTCGTACAGTTCCTGGGCGACCTCCGGCATCATCATAGGATAGGCCGGACTCGGAACATCCAGTACGTGGACGATGTGCAGTTCCTCAGCGCGAGCCAGATATTTCAACGATCGCACAGCTTCATAGGAATTGTCGGAGCCGTCAACCGCGAGTAAGAGTTTCATCCCCACCTCACTGACAGTCTAAAGGACAGAAGAACACGATGTAGATCGCAATCGCGAGACCTAGCCCTATCGCGCCAAGTAGGAACCATTGTGCGCGTGTCATATCGTTCCCCCTTCACAGCAGTCTTCAGCAAGTCCAATGCCGCTCAAGAAGAAAATCGTCAGGTGTAAGGGGGTGAAGGGTAAGGAGTGAAGAAGGAAAGACATTCTTCAACGAAACTCCCCTCACCCCTCACCCTTTACCCTTCACGTCTCATGGCGCTTTCTGCTACAGGGGATGAATAGGTGCTGTGGCAGAGAGCCCCGCCTTTTAGGGGCAGAGCAGATGGCTGATAGCCAATGGCGAGGACAAGAAAAGCCAACACGCTGTTTACCCAAGCTTCCAGTCGTCAACTGTCAGCGTTCCGATAGTGGCATTGCCCTTGCTCAATTCCAAATCAGGAGGATCGTTCATGCCGCAAGATATTGGTCTCTTCAAGACTATCCTGGTCCCAGTGGATTTTTCCCCCTGTTCAAATGAAGCCTTTCGAGTTGCCTGTCAGGTTGCGCGACTCTGTGGGGCGACGCTCCTTGTGCTGCACGTGATTGACACGAGCGCGCTTGCTGCATTGCATCGATTGGGTTTGCTGGCTGTTCCATCACAGGCTGCGCCTCAGCGACGCCGCCTACGCCACCATGCCCGGTTGAACGTTCGTCAATTACTAGAGTTGAAAGATGCCGAGGGGCTACAGATCACGCGCACCATCGTGGAGGGGGCGCCGTTCGTCGAGATCGCCAAACTGGCGCGGACGGAAACGATCGATCTTGTGGTGATGGGAAGTTACGGTGGCCGCTCCGGTAGTGTGGACAAGATTTTCTTCGGCAGCACGGCGGAAAAGGTAGTGCGGACGGCCGGCTGCCCTGTCTTGACCGTGCCGCTTCCGGTTTCTGCCTCACACAGGAGGTCATCGCGATGACAACTAG
>CAZOHW010000391.1:0-4511 GCA_964579525.1 uncultured Nitrospira sp.
GTCCAAGGAAGGCTCCCGATCCATACGCGGCCAGTCCGTGCAACACTCCTTCGTATTCTTCCGCCGCCATCTCACCGAACACTCGTAGTGCCACCGGCGTCACGAGCGGACTCAGGACGGTTGAAAACAGGACGAGACCTAAACTCAATGCCAGATTGCCATTGGAATTTTGCGCCCATGCCGTCGACGCCCCTGCTATCGGCATGGCAGCCACTAATGCCAATCCGACTAAGATGTGCTGAGCTTCGTCTGGTTCATACCACAGCCGCATCACAAGGGTCACCGCAAAGATATAGGCCATCGGGATCGCCAGATTTGCGGCTAACCCGGCGAACAACGCACCCTTCCTCTGCATGACGGTTCGAAGGTGCTCGGTCTTCAGACCTAAGCCGGCAGTGAACATAAGCATGGCCAGCATCACCAGCAGCAACGAAACGCTCGTGCGCTCTTGGAAGAGGACGATCTCACCAAAGTACGTACTTCTGATCCAGAGGCCGAACGTCGGAGAGACGATTGCGATTGCATAGGCGCTGATAAGGAACCACAACAAATGATGTTGCAAAAATTGGGACAGGGCGAGTACCACCGACGAACGGTTGGCTGCTGGATGGCCGGTGGCCGGTTGGCGATAGGAGCCTCGGGGCACGCTCAACCCTTCAGGTTACGCAAAAGTTCAGACTGTTTCATAAAATGTTCGCGGCGAACCGACCTATGGATGCAGCCCTGCTGTATATTCCGCGATGAGCCCCTGTCCCGACATCATGCGGACTGCTCGCGTTTTCCGATCCCCATCCCTTCGAGAATCGCCTTCTCGAAGAAGGGTTCGCTGATGCCCCGCTTCATTTTCATCAGGAAGTACTTTTCCAGCGCGATCTTGGCCAAGTGAACCCATTTCCCCTTCCTCGCCCAGGTGACATTGCGAGGAGCCATCTGCGGCAAGGCCACGAATGCCATCCCTGTATCACCCATGTCTGCCAGACAGATCGCATTCCACGTCGCGGTTTCCTTTTTCGGATTGTTCTCGATGTCGGCCTTGATGTTATGGACGGCCGCCGACACCATGGACTCGATCATGTACCCAGTCTTCGGCGCACCGGTTGGAACCGGTGTCTGCTCGACCGGTGGGATGGCCACGCAGACGCCCACCGAGTAGATATTCTTGTACTTGGGGTTGGCCTGATAGGCATCGATGTTGACGAATCCTTTGGGATTGCACAGCCCAGGTGTCCCAGCCACGGCGTCGACGCCGGCAAACGGCGGGATCATCATCGAGTAGCGGAAGGGGACTTCCTGCCCGTCCTCTAAGAACATCTTCCCAGGCTGGACTTCTTTGATCGCCTGGCTGTGGAGCGGCTTGATCGAGTGTTCGGCGAACTCATCTTCCATCAGCCGCCGAGATTTCCCCACACCGGCGAGGCCCATGTGACCGATATACGGCTCCGGCGTCACGAAATAGATAGGAACTTTCTTCCGGAGTTTTTTCTTCCGCAAATCCGCATCCAGGATAAAGGCCATCTCATAAGCCGGACCAAAGCAGGAGGCACCTTGCGCAGCTCCGACGACAATTGGGCCTGGATCCTTGAGGAAGCTCTGATAGGTTCCCCAAGCCTGTTCCGCGTGATCCACGTTGCAGACGGACTGTGTATAGCCGCTTGGGCCAAGCCCAGGCACTGCACTAAAATTAAGCTTGGGGCCAGTGGCGATGATGAGATAATCATAGGGCACTTCGCCTTTCGCCGTGATGACTCGATTCTGTCCCGGTTCGATGCGATCAGCCGTGGCATGAACAAATTCGATTCCCTTTTTCGCCAACACCGGTGCCAAATCAAAGCTGATGTCTTTCCGTGTGCGCCAGCCGACCGCCACCCATGGATTTGATGGCACAAAGTGAAAGGAGCTGACATTGGAAATGACCGAAACGGTATGCTTCTTATCCAACAGCGCCCGTGCTTCATAGGCAGCGGGCAGGCCGCCGATCGATGCGCCGATGATCGCCACTCGTGCCATCGTTCACCCCCCATGCTTAGTGATGAGTGCTGAGATTGAGTAAGGATCCACTCAGGGCTCAGCCTACTTCGCCCGCTCAGTGAGGCGAGCACTCAGAACTTTTTTAGCGACCTCCACCACCTCTCTCACCGCGCTCTGTCTTCTCTCGCTGCGGTTTTTCGAGTCACTCAATTCGCATATGCTCTCTCGCCCATTCGCGTTCGCGCGTCCGATCCTACTCTTTCAGGTAATTCTTCTCTCTAAGCTGATCTTTTGTTATGCTACCTGTCCTGGTCCTGAAGCTGTTGCTGCGTTTTGATCTGGTCGCGATCGCGATCCTGCGCCGACCCAGGAGCGAAGCCCCCCTTCCATGACAACGGCATGGCTGCTGCTAGAGCAGCACTTATAACGATATATAACTTCATGAATATCTCCCGCTCTGCTTGACCGGAGCAACATTGTTCTCGGTTCCGGTGGCTTCCCACCTTTGAGAATGATGCCCACGGCCATGACAGGACCTCGCATTGGGCGCGAATCGGCACACCCACAATGGATTCACCCACTCGATACTCGGACCTGTGTTGCAAGGAGGGAACCGCGTAAGGCGGACTGAGTAAGTCTAAAATTCAATGTGAAAAGTCAGTGGGTTCCACGAAAACGATAGGACCTCGGTCGAAAACCGTTGCCCTTCGCCACAGAAAGCGCTGGATCGCTGTCGCGGAACGCGACAGCCTCACCGGTCATCGGCCATGCGACATTGAGGCGGAGCATCTCGGAAATCCGGTGCGACAGACGGTCGAGGAGTTCCTCGCGAAGGGCTAACTCATCTACACTGGGCAGAGGGCCAGGCGAGGCACCGCTAAGCATCGAGATATGATTCTTTATGTTCATCCGTTGTTTCACCAGTCGTCATAATTCACGGCGCGAAACCACGGATTTTCCGTTTCTTTACCGCGATTCATCTTAGATCGTAGCTGTTCTACCATTTCTTCAGTTTTCTCCCAAGCCCAGCCCCAGGTTTGGATAAAGCCGACCAATGCTAAACAGACAGTTACATAGACGGCCATCCCAGCTTGATCAACCGGGCCCGTTAAGCTGAATTTGTAGCGAGGCTAAAGGAAAAACCAGTTGGGTGAGCAAGGCACCTAGTATCACTGCCGTGAGAGAAGCCTCTACACTCCCATACCACGTTGTCAACGTGATAGCGAGGATGGAAGTGACATAGGCGAGGTGATCGACGAGAAAGGAATCGATCGACAATCGCAAGAGGAACGCGGTGAGGATGGAGGTCAGCGCGATCTCATATTGTTTCCCCGAATTGACATTGGGCTTGATCCATCTACCTTCTGCCCGATGAGCAGCAGGACGATTTCCCCCCTTCATGGGGCTCAGCCCATGGACACCTACAAGAAGTATTTAAACGACAGAACGCTTGAGGTGAAGAGAGGTCGGCGTTGCCACGCCGACAGGCAATCAGCGCTAAGACCGAGCCAGGCTCGTAGCAGCCCAAAGGACCGCAAGCGCGACGAACAACGAAAGGCGCGGTAACCAGCGCGCGGTTTTGAACACAACCTGCTCTCCCGTCGTTCGCTGAGATTCAGGAATCGCACTGGCCCGACTCACCCTTGGACCCAGCACGAGATCATGCAGCAGAGTCAGGACCAGTAGCAGTCCAACCAACATCAGCTTGACCGTGACGAGTGCCGGCCATGAAGACGGTTGTGTTATCGAGATACCACGATGTGCCAACAACATTGGGCCGGTGGTCAACAATATCGCGATTGCAACCCAAACAAGAAGCCGAAATCGCAACGCTGCGGATCGAAACAGCGCCATGAATTCCGGGGCCGCTTTCCTGCCCCTGACCAATGGTGCTAACACGAGGGACAAAAAAATCATCCCTCCGACCCAAGTCACTGCAGCCAGAATGTGAAGTGCGACAAAAGTGGAATACATGTTCCATATCATAATCGAGTTGACTCTCTGCTTTCAGCTATCAGCTGTGAGCCAACCATTGACTCCTAGCCAAAGTTCTCGGTACAGGAAACCATGCAACGGGATCGAGCCCTGTTCAGTTTTCTCAGGATTGTGACGCTCATCGCACTCCTGATGAGTCCTATGATCGGAATGGCGCAAGAGCCATCGCCGTATGAGCGTATCGCGTCGCTCGCCCAGCACTCTCCGATGATGATTGTTCCAGAGGGGAGTTTTTTCATGGGGACTGCTAAAGCCGGCCAAGATTTGTTCAGCCTTGATCTGCCCTATGATGACACCGAACAACCGCAGCGCCAGGTGTGGCTTGACCGGTTTGAAATCGATCGCGATGAAGTCAACCTTGGTGAGTTTTTGCGATGGCTACACGGGAAGCACCAGCCCATAGCTCGAGAATTGCGCAAGCTGATCGATCACATGATCACCGTCCATGCGGTGCCGCCAGACAGGCTGGCGCACTGGCCTGCTCTCTATGTCACCTGGGCCGAGGCGTCCGATTTTTGCCGCACTCAGGGCAAACGCCTCCCCAGTGA
>CAZOHW010000392.1:0-4506 GCA_964579525.1 uncultured Nitrospira sp.
ACTTTGTGTACCAGGTCAAAGACCGCGCGAATTGCCGAACTTGTGCCTATCATCTCCTCGAATTGTTTCATGAAGGGATCTCCAACAGGTTTTACTGTCTCACGGCTCCACCGCAGTGTTCGCGGCACCCCTCCACCGCCTAATCCAAGGAGTGATGGATCACCATAGCATTGCACGGATTGAGCATGACTGGGGAATACCCTAGTTTTTTACAACCCTCACGCACGACTCAGTGCCATGCCGTGAGTCATTAGTTTTCGGGGAAAGTGTCGCTTCCACGAAATGCAAGAACGCGAAAAGGAAAAGAAGCCGTCTCCCTTACGGGTAAGGACCACGAAGATCCACCGAGTATCCAACCACATTATTCATGATGGTCCCAGGACGAAACCGCGCAGTCGCTCGATATCAGTCAGTCCGGTTTGGTTGGTCTATCTGGTGAAAATGCATCCGATCACTCATCCTGCGAGGGCGATATACAAGGGAGAAGACACCGGAGATCCGACACCACTACCTGGCCTCCATGTGTCCACAGTGCGTCGGTTTGATTCGACCGGTCCACGCCGATCACCATGCCGAAGCCACCTCGGCGGCCGGCTTCCACTCCCGCGAGCGCGTCTTCCAGTACCATCGCATCGCGGGGTAATTCATCCAACCGCTTTACGGCTTCCAGAAAGGATGCCGGGTTTGGCTTGCCCGGCAATTGCATTCGGCGGCTTTCTTCACCGTCGACCACGGCGTCAAACAGCTCAAGCAGATGGACCGATTCCAATACAGCCTTGGCATGGCGGCTGGCGGAGACGACAGCGGTCTTCAACCCTTGTTTGCGCACGGCATGGAGAAAAGCCACGCCATCGTCGTACAGTTTTACTCCGTGCTCCTTCAGCATCATTGAAAAATAATGGTCTTTTTTCGCTGATAGGCTGGCAATCGTCTCGCTATCAGGTGAATCGTCCTGACTCCCCTCGGGCAGCTTGATATCGCGCGAAGCGAGGAACGAACGCACACCATCTTCCCGCAACTTGCCGTCCACATAACAACGGTAGTCCTCCTGTTCGTCGAATGGCCTGAACGCTGCGCCTTTTGCGCGTTGCCGAAAAAAGTCGTCAAACAGCCGCTTCCATGCCTGTGCATGGAGATCGGCGGTGCGGGTGAGCACGCCGTCCATATCGAAGAGCGCGGCTGTGAATTGCCTCCAGTCGATCGACTCCGTCATGCCGTCGTCTTCGCTGTGGAAGATTGTTCTGTAGCCCAGAGAAACGTGTTCGGCCTACTCACTGAATGAATTGCCGACGTGAGACAGACTTCTTTCTCTTCGTGCCACAGGATGAGCTCTTCACCGCGGCGCAGTCGATAGGACGTCGTCGATGCGGTCAGCGTCACTTCGAGTAGCCGGTCTCCGACGATCAGATGAAAGTGGAGCTTCTCAAAGCTTGGCGGCACTCGCGGGTTGAACCGCAGCTGTCCCCCATAGTCACGCAACCCGGCGAATCCGTATACGAACAACATCCAGACTCCGCCCATCGCCGCAATGTGGCATCCATCCTTTACATTGCCTGCCACATCGCCCAGATCCATGAGTGTCGCCATGCGGGCATAGCCTTCGGCTTTCTTGAGATCTCCAATTTCCGCCGCCATGATGCTTTGGATACAAGGAGACAACGATGAATCGCCGGTCGTCAAGGCATCATAGTAGGCGAAATTGCGGCCTTTCAACTCAGGTGAAAATTCATGTGGGAGAAGCAGCATCGCGAGGACCACATCGGCTTGCTTCAGCACTTGATACCGATAGATCGTCAATGGGTGGAAGAACAGCAGCAGCGGATATTTATCGAGCGGAATACGGTCGAACGGCCAAGGTTCCTGCTCCAGAAAATGACTGTCTTGCGCCGTAATCGCACGGGCCTGATCATATGGCACATACATCCGATCGGCCGCCCGACTCCATTCCACCACCTCGTCCCATTGCAACCGTGTTTTATGGGCAAGCCGCTCGAAGCGATCGGGACGCTCGTGTCGAAGACGGTCTAGGCTGTCTGCCGCATAGCGTAAATTTTCGCGGGCCATGAGATTGGTATAGGCATTATTGTCCACGATGACATTGTATTCATCCGGTCCTGTCACGCTATGAATGCAAAAACGACCATCGAGGTCCTTAGCATAGTGTCCCAAGGAACGCCATAAGCGGGCGGTCTCAACCAACATCTCAACGCCTTCCTCAAAGAGAAATTCCACATCGCCCGTCATGTCCACATATTTTCTCATCGCATACATAATGTCGGCATTGATGTGGTATTGTGCTGTCCCCGCCTCGAAGAACGCCGACGCTTCTTCACCGTTGATGGTTCGCCACGGAAACATGGCCCCCCTCTGGTTTAATTCCAGGGCCCGCTTCCGCGCCATATCCAGCAATCCATAGCGGAACCGGAGCACATTCTTGGCGACGTGCGGGGCTGTGTACAGGAGGAACGGCAACACATAGATTTCGGTGTCCCAAAAATAATGCCCTTCGTACGCCTGTCCTGTAAGTCCCTTGGCGGGGATCCCATTCTCCTCTGCACGGATAGAGGCCTGCATCACATGGAAAAGATTGAATCGAACCGCCTGCTGGACGGCGAGAGGAGCACAGTACTCAGGGTGTGGATGTCGGACGACCTCGACATCGCTCCCGGACCAAAACGAATCCAAACACTGCCGCTGTTCCTCCAGAAGTGTGGCGAATCCCATATTCATGGCTCGGTCCAACGTGCGCTCGGCACGCGCGCACATTTCATCAGCCTGCGCCGTGCGGCTCGTCTGGTAGGCGATGTACTTGTAGAGCGTTACCGGCTTCCCTTGCCGACCTTCGAGATTCAACACGGATCGACCAATGTCCCCCGACGCCTCAGTCTGCCACGACAACAACTCTCCGCCATCCAGCCAATGGTCGACGCCGCAGACGAGGACCATTTGGCTTTCTTTCGTACTATGGCACAGGACCATCCGATGCTTATTGACCACGCTCTGTTGCGCGTGCAGCACCTTCTCGGTAAAGACCTTTCCCTGTCGTGGGTCGCTGCCATTCGTGCGGGGCGAGGGGCCATTGGCGATCATTTCAGACGAGATGACCATCGAAGCATCGGCATTCAGAATGGTAATCTGGTAGGAGATGGCGGCAATATGCCGGTGCGTCAGCGACACCAATCGGCGTGACTTGATAGACACATGTTTGCCGGCCGGAGTTTCCCACACGATGTCACGATCCAACGTGCCTGCTCTCATGTCCAGACGCCGTTCGAAATGCAAGAGCCGCGCATGGGGCAACCAAAATACTTCATCATCGACGTAGAGTTTGATGATTTTGGTATCGGTGACATTCAGAATGGTTTGCCCTGTCGTCGCCAAACCGTAAGCCGTTTCCGGGTACACGATCGGCCAGGATTCGTAAAATCCATTGATAAAGGTCCCGTTTTGGCCAATCGGCCCTCCTTCCTCGAAGCAGCCACGCATCCCGAGATAGCCGTTACTGAGTGAGAAGATGGTTTCTCCCTGGCTTAAGAGCGAGGGCATAAACTCGCGCTCGATGATTTGCCATTCATTCGGCGGATAGACGTGAGGCAATGGTTCTTGCCTCGGATGGTGAATCATAAAATACCGTAAGGAGTCTGGCTCGTGAATTGGTCGACTATAGCCGAACCGACAATGAAAACACTCCTGGCCAATCCCAGAAGACAGAGGGCTGCGACTACAAGATAACCCGCCATGAATCCCACCGCGACATAGATAACGAACTTTTTCATGGTCTCCTTTCTCATTGACTATCTATGACCTACTATTTCTCACCCTTTGCACAATTCACTTCTGCATAGAACCTGTATACAACAAACCAAGAGAGGTTCCGTTTTCTCCCCGTAAGAAGCCGCCGGCAAAAGGTATCTGCGTAAATTAATAGGGTCAATGACTGCGACTCGACTAGGAAGACTCCTAGCAGGATGCGGGAAAAGACCGCCAACGGTATTCTCGCCTTGCTCAGAGATTCGCCGTTCGACATAGAGGTCAGGAGCGAGGGTTCGCTCATTCTGTCCTGAATGGGATAACTTGTCCCACCTTTTTATCACCTAATGCTTTTGGCCCGATACACCCACGGAGACGATGAGTCGTTAGCCAAGTCTTAGTGCAATTCTGACGAGAGATGTCGGTCCGGTATTTGCTTTCTTTCGTTTCCATGAGGTTGCTGCTCGACCCGACCGTAAAGGACGGATTGAGTGAGCCAATGAAAGGGGAAATACTATGTGGAACACATGGGACCTGCGTCTCTTATCCAGCATGATGATCGTTCTATCGTGCGTCATGGGAGTGAATCTTACTGCCTGCAATACGACAAAGGCGACAGTCGATACGACGGTGCAATTCTTTTCAAGTACGTCTCCGCATTCTCTCTTTACAGCGGATGGGATGGTTGAACCAAAGCAGAAGATTAGAACCTATCTCAAAATTGTTTAAGGAGCATGGTGATGCAGGCGAGCTGCA
>CAZOHW010000393.1:0-4497 GCA_964579525.1 uncultured Nitrospira sp.
GTTGAAGAAGCCCTTTGCTCTGGTTAAGAGTTGTCTCGAAAGGGGACCAACGTCATATCGCCTCCCCGCTGTGTGCCCGGTGACCTATGAGCGGTTGCTTGACAAAGGACAGGGAACTGTCTGGAACTTGTCACCAACCGGCTTACGCCTCTCAGGGACCCCGCCCTTAGCCATACGTAGCACAACGTAGTTCCTAGATTTAGATATGGTTTGACAGTCCGACCTGAGCTTCTTAGACTCAGTTACCAGTGGCGGGTTACTGCGACGACACTGCGGATCGGCCTGAATGACGAAGCTGGAAGATGGACCTTGCCGCAGTTGCAAGCCGGACGATGATAATGTCTTCCTGTTTTAGAGAAACAGCACGACAATGACAGGCCCAAGCGGCCGCTCTTTTGTCAAGTAAAGGAGAAGGAATGGGTACGAACAGAACTCTCTCACTGGGATTCTTGGTGACTGTTCTTGTTGGAAGCGTGGCGTCGGCACAAGCCTCGCCGTCTTCCACCAAGGATGATGTTGGACCTGTGGAAGTATCTTCTGCGGTCTACTCAGATATATCTGCGCCGGTAAGCAGTCTGGTTGGTTTGGCACCGGCGCAGGATTCCGGCAAGGAAAAGAAGGAGAAACCCCTCCATATCCTGCCCAACATGGGCAACGCGCTCAATCACAACGATGGGGCACTGCAGTTGAGTTTAGGACCATTGGTTGGAACGACCGGTGGTCTGAACATCGCTGGTCTCGGCCAGGGCGATTACGGTTTCTCTGTCCAATACGCTCCGCCCGATACCAATGGCGCGGTTGGTGCGACCCAATATGTGCAGTGGGTCAACACCTATTTCGCCGTGTTCAACAAGAGCACCGGCGCGATCGTCTCTGGCTTCCCTAAGCCCGGCAATTCCATCTGGGTTGGTTTTGGCGGTGGTTGCGAGACCAACAACGACGGCGATCCGATCGTGCAGTACGACAAGCTCGCCAATCGCTGGGTTCTGACGCAGTTCTCTGTCTCGACCCTGCCGTACCTCCAGTGCGTGGCCGTCTCCACCACCTCCGATGCGACTGGTTCGTACTATCGCTACGCCTTTAGCTACGGTAATACGCAGTTCAATGATTATCCTAAGCTGGGAGTGTGGCCTGACGGATATTTCATCAGCTACAACATCTTCAATAATGCGCAAACTTTTGCTGGCAGTAAAGTCTGTGCCTTCGATCGCGCCAAGATGTTGATCGGCGATCCAACCGTGACCCAGCAATGCTTCCAGTTGAGCACCAGTTACGGCGGTCTGCTGCCTTCCGACCTGGACGGCACCACCTATCCCCCGGCAGGTTCACCGAATTTCTTTATGAACTTCGCATCCAACTCGCTCAACTTGTGGAAGTTCCACGTCGACTTTACCAACCCCACGAACACGACTTTCTCCGGCCCGACCAACATTCCGGTGGCAGCCTTCAACGCGGCCTGCTCGGGTGGCGGCGCTTGTATTCCGCAGCCTGGTACAAACAATAAACTAGACTCGCTCGCCGATCGGCTGATGTATCGTCTTGCGTATCGCAATCGCAGCGGCATCGAATCTCTGCTGGTCAACCATTCCGTGACGGTTGGCACCAAGCGGACAGGCATCACGAGTGTCCGCTGGTATGAAATTCGCTCTCCCAGCAGCACGCCCACGGTATATCAGCAAGGCACGCTCGGCACGAGCGACGGCATTCATCGCTGGATGGGCAGCATCGCCAGTGACAAACAGGGCAACATCGCCCTCGGGTATAGCGCCTCTAGCAGCTCGGTCTCTCCCAGCATCCGTTATACCGGCCGGCTTGTTACGGATTCCGGCAACACGATGCAAACGGAGAACATCATCCAGACAGGAGGTGGCTCGCAGAATGGCGCCCTGCACCGCTGGGGCGACTATAGCGCCATGACAGTGGACCCAGTTGACGACTGCACCTTCTGGTTTACCAGCGAGTACCTGAAGACCTCAGGCTCCTTCAATTGGAGCACGCGCATCGCGTCGTTCAAGTTCTCTGGTTGCCAGTAGCAGGCAGTATGGGGAATACGCGAATAATTCTGGACTTTGGTTAATAAAGAGAGACAATCCCATCCCTTCGCTTGGGGTGGGTTTGTCTCTTTGGCGAGTGAGTGGCCGATGGTGGCCACATTTACCTCACCAACTCCACCTCGACCATATTCCCATATCACACGTAAGTTCCCAGACTTCTTTGACGGAACAAACTCGATTATTCACATGTGATTTTGCAGTCAGCGTCAAACGGTCCTGGTGTTTCCGCAGTCCCAACATTCCAGGGATTGGCGATGCAGCGCACGGTTCTAAATCTGATCCTTTTTTAGCAGTGATTGTGGCTGGCTTCATATGTTTCTCGATGAAGGGCCTAACTTCTTTCCCAGCCTTAGGATCGGGTAAATAGGGATCAGCTCCGAATGTCTGATTGATTTCTTCCCACATCTCGCGCTGGACTTGTGATAGCGGAGCACGGACAGTTAAGAAACAACCCATTAGAGCCATCGGTGACCGCCAGGGAAACTAGCGCCTACCAGTGCTGGGCCCAGTCCGGAGCAGGAATAGGATTTGGGTTTAGCAGAGCCAAGTCTTCTTCAAATACCGTTTGTTCGATTCCCGAGCCAAAAAGCCGCACTTGAAGCTTGCCATCTCGTGTTGCCACAAGCAATCGCCCTACTCGATCCCAGTCCGACCACTGCAGATCGTCTAGAATTATTAGTTGACCGTCGGCTTCGAGGAAATATTGCGCCCGTAAACCATCGATCGCCTGTTCCGTCCCAGATTCAGCCTCTGCACGGCCGATACTTTCGACACACAGCAATCGATGCCCCCTGGTTGCCTCTTTTGCATGCGGACGTTTCGACGTTCGTCCCACACGTCACGCGAATCGCGCACAGGGCAGTCCGGCGTTTCTTCCCAGCCACATCTCCGCTCAGTCGCGAACTGTACGACTGGCATGGGGTGCAGACTATAAGGAATTGGCAGGTCCCCCACTTCTCCAGCATGTGCACTTGCATCAGTTGAAAAGCAATAGCCGCGCGTCCAGGTGCCGCATGTCGCAAACACATGCAGCGCCCTCAACCAGGGGAGCTTCGAGATTGCGATGTAGGTTTCCCCAAGCTCCCAGGCCACACTTGGTTTATGAACGAAATAAGCGAGGAACTGCCCATCGGGAGAGACGTCGCAGCGACGGGGAAAGATACGGCCGCGGAGCCAGCCGCCAGGATTGTAATGCAAACCTGCAAGGTCCCACTGTCCAACATGTGACCAATTCGTCGGGCCCCTTCGAAAGACGGCCACGATAGGCGCCTCTGCAGCCATGATGCAGTGAATCCGTGGCGGTACTGAACTGGTCATCTTCTCCTCTGCTTCTCGGGGTCCAGTTCAATAGCAAGATCGTTCCAACCTCGTGCGGCGGCAAGATCGACGCCCATCTTCCCGGCGAAGCCTGAGCCACCTGTGCCCCGAAGCGTTAGATCCGCACCGGCGCGAGCCAAAGCCTGTGCAACCTCCTTGTGGCCGGCAATTACGGCGAGCATCAGCGCGCTGAGCCCATGTTTGGCCGTCAGATTGAGATTGGCGTCATGGTTGATCAAGAGTTGAACCGCAGCCAAATGGCCTGCATGGGCAGCCAACATCAAGCCCGTTTGGCCTTCCCGATCTCGCGCATTTGGATCGATGCTACGAGAAAGTAGATCTTGCATAATGTCGGTCTTGTTTCCTCGCACGGCATCTTCCCAACACACATCCATTCAACAGACTCCCCACAAGCCACTTTCCTTTTGACCCAGCAGGTCATGGTGGTAGCGCTTACTTGACTAGCGTAGCCGGCGACGGAAGCGAGGTCAAAAGAAACGTCGGTTTAGACGGCGAGATTAGTTGAACATTCTCAACGGTGTGCAGATACGAATCCACAATCACTCTAGAGGTGGACAATCACCACACATACATCAAGCGACACGTTCGCGGAAATCCGGTGCCTTTAATCCGGGATTGATGAGGTTGAACAACCGCAACATGTGGGGCGTCGCTTTACCGTTGGCTATGAGTAATCAGCGTCATGAAACCGATTCAGACCATCCATCTGAGGGCCCTATTCTTAACGGGTAACATACGTGAGATAGCCTACCGCCTTGAGGCGTGTTCCGTTCCCCATTGATGCATCGCGTCGACAACAGGCTTCAGGGTCAGGCCAAAGGGGGTCAATTGATATTCAACCTTTGGCGGGACTTCAGCATACATCGTTCTATTGAGGAGACCGCTTTTCTCCATGTCGCGCAGCTGATGCGTCAGCACTTTTTGTGTAATCCCGGGAACGGCTCGTTGAAGGTCGGAGAAGCGGTGCACCCCTTGAAGGAGATGCCACAACAGCACAATTTTCCAGCGTCCGCCAATGAGGTCTGCCGTGACCTCAGCAGGACAGGCGAGGTGCTTCTTGAGGGAGGGACGTTCTCCCATAGAGTATCCACTCGGTGCCTAAGGT
>CAZOHW010000394.1:0-4493 GCA_964579525.1 uncultured Nitrospira sp.
AGTACTAATCGGTCGTGCGGTTTAACATCCTTTGCTCCTGATAGACATGGTCTCATCGAAACGTGCAGAACGCGTTTCGGAGTGCGAAAGAAAAAGTTCTGACGCACGCAAGATTCTATTCAGTGTGACTGTTCCCGGTGGCCATACCGGAGGGGCCCCACCCGTTCCCATCCCGAACACGGAAGTTAAGCCCTCCAAGGCCGATGCTACTGCTGCCGCGAGGCAGTGGGAAAGTAGGACGCTGCCGGGTTACATAAAGGCCGGTCAGGTTGAAAAGCCTGACCGGCTTTTTCTTTTATAGTATCTTTAAGCAAGCGGGTTGGAAGAAAGGAACGAACTAAGATGCAGTATGCCATTGTCATCGAGAAGGCTGCTACTAATTACGCAGCCTATGTTCCTGACTTGCCTGGTTGTGTGGTCACGGGTGCTAGTGTGGCGGAAACAGAGTCTCTTATCCGAGAGGCGATTGAGTTTCATCTTGAGGGCATCAAAGCTGATGGCCTTCCCATTCCACTGCCAAGTAGCCAAGTTGAATACGTCGACGTTCCGGCTTAAATACGGCTTCGGTCCAATCATGTACCTATAAGACTTTGCACTAGACCATTTGATTTCTGAGCTCGATCTCCACAAGCGTCCGATCAATCTTCAGCGGCACATTCGTATCATCAGTGCCCAGAGGGCCACTCGCTCTGAAAGGAAGATCTATGAAGAAAACGAAGCGTGATAAGGAATTCAATGTGCTTCCAGAGTACGATTTCAGTCAAGGCGTGCGTGGGAAATATGCCAAGTACTATGTGGAGGGGAGTAATATCGTCGTTCTCTCTCCTGATGTGGCAAAGATATTTCGGACATCCGAATCTGTGAATGAAGCCCTCCGAACCTTGGTCAGAGTCGGGAAAAAGCCATCGAAAAAACTATCCGCGTAACGAGTCTCATCTCTCAAGGCCAATGCGACTGCTGCGGGGCAGAGAGCGAGCAAGAATGTCTCGAAAAGAGACAGATCGTAGATTGTGTTGTACGTGAGAAATGACGATTGTGAAGACCTTGAGAGACGAAAGGTCTACCGCGTACTCATGGATAAAAAGGCGGAGAAGGATAGATATTTGCTTAATCGCCCGGCGAGCATGCTGCATCGATGGCTATCAGTCGTTCCACCTTTCAACGGGTTGACATTACACATCGGCTGTCACAGAATATTGCTGTTCCTTCCTCCTGAAGGCGTGATACTTCGCCCAGCTCATGTCATATGGTTACAAAGAAAATACCTGTGACCGTCATCTCCGGGTATCTTGGTGCCGGCAAGACGACTCTCGTCAATCATTTGCTCTCGTACAAGGCCGGCGAAGAAATTGGCGTGATCGTCAATGAATTTGGCGAAGTGGGGATGGATGGCGACCTCATCGTCGCCGACGAAGAAGCCTTGATAGAGATACGCAACGGTTGCATCTGCTGTACCGTGCGCACCGACCTCGTGGCGGGTGTGAAGCTCCTCTTAGAACGCAGTCACCGCCAACTGGATCGTTTGATCGTTGAAACCTCAGGACTGGCCGACCCGGCGCCTGTGCTACAGACCTTTCTGGCAGACACCGATCTGTTGACCCGCGTCGAACTGGAATCCGTCGTGACGCTGGTCGATGCCGCCAATTTCCAACGTCAGATCGACGATGGAGTTGCGCGGGAACAGATAGCCTTCGCCGACCTGATTGTGCTGAACAAAGTCGATCTGCTGAACCCGGATGATATCGCACCATTGGAACGAAATCTGCGTACCCTCAACCCGATAGCGACTTTTGTCCGAACTGTTCACTCCGAAGTGGCCGCTAACGGCTTGCTCGGTGTGCACCGGTTCTCATTGCCGAATCTGCTCGCCATCGAACCTGGTATTCTGCAAGACGCACATGACCATGAACATGACAATTCAATTACCTCCTGCGCTGTTAAAACCGGCGATCCGCTTGACCCGGACCGCTTCAATCGATGGGTCAATCAACTCGTTCAACAGCAGGGGCAACACCTCATGCGTATGAAAGGGGTGCTGAATTTTCATGGCGAGGCGCGGCAGTTCTATTTTCACAGCGTACATATGTTGTTGGACGCAAGGCCGGGCCGACCATGGCAGTCTGACGAGGCGCGCCAGAGCCGCTTCGTGTTCATAGGCCGCCATCTCGATGGTGCCGCATTGCAGAGCGGCTTTCTCGATTGCGTACGCGACGTATCTCGTCGTCCTGTCGCCCATCTTGTCGTGTAGACGGAGCACATCATGAGACTTCAACATTATCTGGGCGGTTTGGAAAATCTCGGACCGGTTAGTTTCTTTGAGAAAAAAGTATTCATGGCGGAGTGGGAAAAGCGCATCTTTGGCATCCACACCGTGATGATGGCCGAAAGCGTCCACTTGGATAAGTCCCTTCCGAAATACCCACTCTCGGAAGTGCCAACAACGTTCAAGGACACGTGGACTTGGGCTTCTCTGCGTATCGGCGCTGAAAACATGCAGCCGTTCGAATATTTCAAATATCGCTACTATGAAAGATGGCTGATGGGTATCAGTCAGTTTTTTATTGATCGCGGCTATGTGACGTCTAAGGAATTGGCGACATTGACGGAACATTACCGGGCGCATCCGGATTCCCCACTACCCGAGCGGCCCAACCCCGCACTGAAGGAACAGGTGGTCCGGTACCTCCATCATGGCGACTCCGGTCTGCGCGCGCCTGTGGACCTGGTTCGCTTTGCTGTTGGGGATACGGTCTATGTCGCGGATCCAGAAGCCGCTGATCATACCAGGCTGCCGGGTTATTTGCGTAACAAGAAGGGAACGGTCACCGAAGTGTATCCAGGCGCGTTCGAATACTTTGTGTCGACTGGGCCGGATGGTCTGGACGGGCCGCAGCGCGTGTATTGCGTGTCGTTTCCTGCCTCTGACATTTGGGGACCAGATAAGAGTGAACCCAATACGGTCATTTATGCCGATCTTTTTGAAGCCTATCTAAAACCTGCCCATTCAATGTAGGTGAGGGATCTCGCATGTCTTCACTCTTTGAATACGATAAGGATCGCGAGGCTGCCAGCGCCGCCAAAGTCCGCGCGCTGGAAACGCTACTGATCAAAAAGGGCGTGCTAGGCAGCGATTCTGTCGATGCGGTGCTTTGTCATTTCGAAACCGTTGCCGGTCCCTTTAATGGTGCCCGTATCGTGGCACGGGCATGGGTTGACGCGGAATACAAAGCTCGATTGTTGGAGGATACTCCGAAGGCCATCGCTGAGCTTCAATTTCCAGGCATGACCGGCGCCGAAGGCGAGCATATGAAGGCGGTCGCCAACAGTGCGATGGTGCACAACCTGATCATCTGCACCCTGTGCTCATGCTATCCGTGGCCAGTGCTGGGACTCCCACCTTACTGGTACAAAGATCCGGTGTTCCGTTCTCGCGGTGTGCGTGAACCACGCGCTGTACTCCGTGAGTTCGGTGTGACAATTCCGGAAGACAAGGAAGTCAAGGTATGGGACAGCAGTGCCCAGATCCGCTGGTTTGTCATTCCTGAACGACCGGCTCACTCTGAACATCTGAACGAGGAACAACTCGCCGCACTGGTCACACCAGAAGCCATGATGGGAGTGGCTCTGGTTCCTTCTCCGTCCCCTGCCTAAGGCATCCCAATGTTTACTCGATTCGAAGAATATGCCGCGACGCAGATGCTCGGGCAACCAGACTCGCCACCGCGTAGCGAAGGAAAGCTGTTCTTTAGCGAAGCTTGGCAACGCACGGTATTTGGTCTGGCGTTGGCATTATCTAAAGATGGACATTTCGAGTGGGAGGACTTCAGACACAAGCTGATTCACGCCATTGCTGCTTGGGAAGAGAAGGCCTGCACCGGGCGAGCCACGTGGGAGTACTACGAACACTATACACAGGCCCTGATTGACATTCTCAACCAGTGCGACATCCTCAAGCCGGGCGAACTGGAGCAACAGATGAGGTCGGACGACGCAAGCAAATGACCTCTATTGTATTTGTCTCGTCAGCTCGAAAGCATTCTGTGTGAAGCACACGCTAGATAAGGAGGACGTTATGTCAGAGCAGTTGGTCAGTCGATCTGACACATCGTCGCTTGATAGTCTCACCCTTGCGCTGGTCGTGAGCGGTCTTGGCTTCTATACGGATGAGACGGTCGCAGATCTTCGCAGTTATGTCGAGTCCAAAGGGATCGCGCATACCGCGAAGGAGTTCGACGCATCCCTTGAGCGTGCGACACGGCACTTTGCCCAAGGAGCCGCCCATTTGTTTCTCTGTGACGGGGAGCCCTGTCATCAACGAAGACGCTTCGAGGCCGCCTCCAATGTGTTACTACGTGAAGCGGAACGCATTGGCTGTCGGATTTCACCCACGGCTTGCCAAGGGCCCTGCAAACAAGCGCCCGTAGCCTTACTGCGTATTGGTCACGGCTGTGAATTCTTTGCTCAGTTCGTCCAGCATCGAGACTGGGAGGCTG
>CAZOHW010000395.1:0-4467 GCA_964579525.1 uncultured Nitrospira sp.
TGGCCGGGTGGGCCCCGGCGATCGAGGTGTTGAGCGGCAACGGGGAAAGCGGGCTTCGGTGGTTTGGGTCCGGCGTTGCCGACGCGATGACGAAACCTCGTGCAACCTATGAATTCATGATCGAACGCTCAGGAGAAATGCGGCATCGACTACGGACGCGTGACCGGGATATTCGGGAAAAGCTCAGAGAACTCCAGGGCCGGTCAGATCTCAAAGCGCAGATTCAAGAAGCCTCTTTGCTCGGGATCGGCTATGCGGAACTCCTCGTCTCCATGCCGACGTGGATGGGCGCCTATAAGCAGGCGATTCACGCCGGGAAAAGTGCTGAGGATGCGGTCAAGATGGGCGATCGGGCGGTACGCCTCTCGCAAGGATCAGGGGCTTCGAAGGATCTGGCGGCGGTCGCGACGAACAATGAAACGTTCATGCGCCTGATCACGATGTTTTATACCCCCTTCTCGGCGCTCTATGGCCGGTTACGGGCAATCAGTCATGATGTGCACGGACTGAATGATGCCCCTCGGGCCTTTGCGCGAACCTTCTGGACCGTCATCTTTGCGGCCACACTCGGGGAGTTGCTGTCCGGCCATGGACCGGACAAAGACGAGGATTGGGCGGCGTGGTGGGCGCGAACCGTGGCCATGTATCCGTTGCTCTCTATCCCCTTGCTCCGAGATGCAGCCAGTACCATTGTCACGGGCTACGGCTATCAGTTTTCCCCGATAGGCCAGGCCTTGGAGACGGGGACGAATCTCACGCGCAATGTGGGTAAGGCGGTCTCAGGCGAGAAGGACTGGGAAGACCTGGCCCCCCAAGCAGTCAAAGCGTTCTCGTATCTGCTGGGCTTACCCACGAGCCAGCTGATGATCACGGGGAAATATCTGCATGATCTCTCGACAGGGAAGGCCGACGCGGAGAATCTGTTTCAGTTTGCGCACGATTTTGTGTATACTCGGCCCAAGCAGTAAGACCGATTGTCCTCTGGTCGCTCACTCCCGGCTCGCTTGAGTCCCGATGAGTCCCCCACGAGAAGAGTGGAGGGCTCATGTCATTCGGGACGGCGCTTCCTCGAAACGATTACCTCGGCGACGGCACACAAGCCACCTTCACCTACGATTTCCGGATCTTTGAAGCCAGCGATCTGCGCGTCGTGCAGATGGATCTGGACGGCAACAAGACTGTCCTACTCTATCCGGTTGACTTCATCCTTACGGGCGTGAATGACCCTAACGGCGGCACGATCACCTTAACCGCTGGGGTGCTCCCGAACGGTTATCTTCTGAATATTCGATTCTTCCGCACGCCTCAGCAACAAACCGATCTTCGCAATCAACGATCATTTTACCCCGAGGTCCACGAAGACAAGTTTGATGAAATCGTGCGCTTCATCCAGGCGATGAGCGACGATGTGAACCGATCGCTCAAGCTGCCTGAGCAGGAAGTCGGGACGGATGCGACGACCTTGATTGCCTCGGTGATTCAGCGGGCGAGCAAGTTCCTCGCGTTTGACTCGGCGGGGAATCTGATTACGGCAGCGGGGATGTCGCCAAACGGCTCACCCATCTCCACGTTTGCTGAAATGATTCTGCAAGCCGCCGATGCTGCGAGCGTG
This sequence comes from uncultured Nitrospira sp., assembly GCA_964579525.1. GTDB lineage: Bacteria > Nitrospirota > Nitrospiria > Nitrospirales > Nitrospiraceae > Nitrospira_D. The sequence continues at coordinate 1,613 of CAZOHW010000395.1, forward strand.
CGGGCCCTCCTCGGCATCTCGGCGACGACCGCCGTAATTCTAAAATCGATCATGACCGCCAAGGGCGATATTCTAGCCGCCACGTCGTCAGGATCGCCCGTGATTCAGTCGGTCGGTGGAAACGGCACCTCACTAGTGGGGGACTCTTCCCAAGCCACTGGTCTGCGCTATGGGACTGTATGTCCGATTGGCACGGTCTTAGAGTATGGCGGGGTGGTTCTACCAGTGGATCATCTATGGGCGAACGGCGCGGCGGTTTCCCGAACGAGCTTTGCGCAACTCTTCGCGATCTATGTCAAATCGTCGGTGGTCACGGCTGATAGTGCCACGGATAAGATCACCTGGGTCAATCATGGTTTCCTGGATAGTACTCCCATCAAGTTCACGAACTCGGGGGGCGCCTTACCGGGTGGGCTCACGGCGGGGGTGACCTATTGGATTCGTGACCAAACCGCCAATGACTTCAAGATATGTGTGCTCCCTGGAGGATCCGCCATTGATCTGACCTCCAACGGGACCGGCACCCATACCGCGATTGTTGCGCCGTGGGGTGATGGGGACGGATCGACCACATTTAACTTGCCTAATCGAATGAATCGGGTTGGTATCGGATTCGGACGTCTTGTCATCACCGAAGTGTTCACGGCCTCGGCGATCAATACGACCACTGGTCAAATCACCGTCACCCAGAACTCTGACCGATTTATTACAGGCATGCCCTTCGTGTTCACCACCGTCTCGGCTCCCGGCGGCCTGACGAACGGGGTGACGTATTACATCATTCGAATCGACAACAGTACGATTCAGTTTGCCTCCACGCTCGCCAATGCCCAGAACCTCATCGCGATTGGTCTGACGACTCAAGGGACGGGACCACACACGATGACCTTTACCTCCATCGCGAGAGGGTTGGGCGAGATCGGTGGCGAAGACTCGCACGCGATGAATAAAAATGAGCTGCTCGCTCATGTCCATCCAGTTCCCGCCAATGGCACAGGGGCATCGGCATTCCAGGCCACCGGATCCAATACCGGCAGCGTATCCACAGGTTCAACGGGCGGGAATGCCGCCGCGAACATTATGCAGACCTACATCGGCATGGCCTACATCGTGAGATATCGATGAAGACGATTGACGAACTCGATCTGGACCCCATCATGAAAAGCCGCGCGGAAGAACTGCGTGCCAAGTGCCCCTGGGTGATCTATACCAGTGGCCGGCGGAATCTTGAGCAGCAGGCTCGCGCTATGGCCCAGAACCATATTGCCGACCCGCAAACCTACCTTGTGAAGACCTACACACAAGGAAAGGTATTCCTCGCATCAATTGTCGACATGGCGCCCGTCGATCAACGCTCCATCGAGAAGGTGACGAACGCCATTGCCACGGTCTTGAAGGAGCAGCCCAATCTGCTCCACTGGCGGCATCAAGACGGCACCTGTGTGGATATCCAGCCGGTCGAGGATGCGTTTGGCGAACCAACTGAGAAGGGCCAAGAAGTTATCAGGTTCATCCGGAACTGTCCCGATACGGTGACCTTTCTGACGCGAGAAGGTGGCTTGCGGCGATGGCACTGGGAATGCCGAAAGGCGCAGCCCGTCACGGAGAGCGTGTAATGGCGAAGCAGTATCAATGTGGAATGTGCGGCAAGATGTTGAAGCATGATGACGTGCATCGGCACGTCCAACACGAATGTCCGAAGAGGATTAAACGATGACCGGTATACCGGAATGGTTGTTTATGTCAATTCTGGCTTCCATTGGCGCAGTGATCTGGTGGGGTGTTCGACAGATCGTCGCGGAACTGAAGAAGATCAATGATCGCCTCAACATTATCAATGGGCGCGTGGGCAAGATGGAAACCTGGAAAGATGGGCATGAGAAGCAAGATGACGAACGGCATGAGCATCTAGATAAAGAGACAGATGCGTTGTGGACCGCGATACGAACGTAACCATTGAAAGGAGACGAATTATGGAAGGCTGGAAAACATGGGTGGGTGTAGCGGGATTATTGGCCGGAGCGGCGGCTTCTGGGATGGGCTTCACCGAAGTCTCAAATGTCATTTATGGGCTTGCGGTTCCTGTCGTGGTCGTAGGTCTTGGTCATAAGCTTGATAAGGTGGGCGGGATACTCCGCATGGTCGGCAGTGGGGCTACAGGCTTGGCGGATCAACTTGATAAACAGCTCGCCACGCAAAATTCTGCGACTCCTACGGCTCCGCCCAAGGTCTGACTATGCCGGGAATCATTGAGGCGGTCACCGCGGTCTTCGGGGTGATCGTCATTCTTCTCAAACTTATTCTCGCAAAGACGGATGCAAAACAAGATGTTAAGAAATCGAAGTTTGACCTTGGTGTTAGTGAGCTGCATACTGCTAACCAGCGGATGCGGCTACCGGTTGATCAACGCGAACCGCCCCCCCTGTAGTCAAGCCGATGTCAAAGCTGTCGACAACGGCGTCGTGATTACGCGGGACTGCTGGAACTGGATCATCTTACAATTGGATGCGTTTCAGCGGGGAGAACAGCCGAAATAGCGGAGAATCATGAGTAACTGGTGGTCTCGCAATCAGCCTGACCCGGAAATTATTCTGACACTGGCCTGTTTGCTGGCCTTACTGCTGCTGTTCATTGTGGCAGGGCCGGAGTAGTTTGCCGTAAAAACTTCGTGAACGGTTGCACCTCCCCATACTTCTTCAGGTCCTCCTGTTCCTGTTTCTGTAACCTCATCTCGTTTTCAAGCCGCTCCTGCTGCTGTCGAAGCTCCTGCATCTCTCGTTGTTGGCGTTGATACTGGAAAGATATCTATATGATGGGCCCATCAACAAAAAAGCCGCTGATGCACTAGGCACCAA
>CAZOHW010000396.1:0-4454 GCA_964579525.1 uncultured Nitrospira sp.
GCCATTCGGGCGGTCTTCGACATGATCCGAAAGATGGCGCACACGGATATCCCGGTGTTGATTACCGGTGAAACAGGGACGGGAAAGGAACTCGTTGCGCGAATGATTCATGCGCGCAGCCGACAGCACAATGGGCCGTTTGTGCCGATCAATTGCGGGGCAATTCCTGACGCACTCGGGGAATCGGAGCTCTTTGGCCATGAACGGGTCGCCTTTACCGGGGCGGTCCAGCAAAAGAGAGGTAAGCTCGAAGCCGCCGCCGGTGGGACCCTCTTTCTGGATGAAGTCGGCGAGCTGCTGCCCGCGCTGCAAGTCAAACTCCTCCGGTTTTTGCAAGAGGGCACCTTTGAACGGATCGGCGGTTGTCAGACGCTCAAGATCCAGGCACGGGTCATTGCTGCCACCAACGTCGATTTACAGGCAGCAATCGACAAGAACCTGTTCCGCGAAGACCTCTATTACCGGCTGGGTGTCGTGCCGATTCATCTTCTTCCACTCCGACAACGGGGCGAGGATCTGCTGCTCATGGCTATGGAGTTCCTTCACCGGGCGGCGGCGTTTTATCACAAGCCGGTTCGAGGCTATGCGGCGGAGGCCCTCGCTGCGATACAGGCCCACGCCTGGCCGGGCAACGTGCGAGAGTTGAGCAATCGAGTCAGGCGGGCCGTGGTCATGGCGGAAGGGGCGGAGATTACATTGCGCGATCTCGATTTGCCCGGCACGATCGTTCCAGCAGCGGCATCGGTCGAATCATTGCGCGCGGCCCGTCAGCGAATCGAAGGGGAGCTGATCGCCAGAGCGCTCAGCCTGCATCAAGGAAACCTGGCTCGGGTGGCGCGTGCTCTGAAAATGAGTCGATCGACGTTGTACCAAAAAATTCGAGCACTCCAGCTGGAACTGTTCGTGTCGTCTTCGCTAAGGGAGCGACCCTCGTCAGCGTCGAGGAGGTCTCGATGATGAAACTCGCTCCCAAACAAGTCGCTCCTGGCAACGTTTATGCTTTGGAGTAGGTCCATCGACCGTTCATCGGGTGAGGGGGTAGCTCTCGCATGGCAGTAGCACAACCGCAACACACGAGCAAGGGGTGTGACGTATGGGCATTACCATTGATCAAGTTCAAATCGATCGCGTTCTGACCGTGCTGCAGCAACGGAGCATGCGTTGTCCGCTGGAAGAAGTTGTGAAGCTCTGCTCGGACCTGACGTGGGATCAAGTCTTTCTGGCGGTGGACTGCTTAACTCGAACCGGTCAGGTGTGCCTGAGGCTGGATGCCGACAGAACCTACTAGGTGCAGGCGCCATGACTACCTTTCAAACCAATGCGTGGCAAGCAAGTTGCCCAAGATCAACCCCGACATGAGAAGGAGCAACGATGGCAGTTCCACCAGTCGTCGAAGTCATTATTCGTGTACCAGGTACAGTGTTGAATGATGTGGTGTTTCACTGTCCCGACCTCACGTGGCATGAGATTTTTCTGGCCATCGATCGACTGAGGCGAGAAGGAACCCTCACGTTGACACCCGAAGGACAGGGACACTATTTTGTTCAGGGGTTAAACCAGCTGCTGTGAGCATGCATTCTCTTGCTCCAGCCTGCTGCCCTTCCCTTTGTGAAGAGTCCATTCATGAACGGAGCATAATGGCGCACACTCAGCCGTCAATGGTACTGGAGTAATGCTCATTCACTCCCACGCCTTTTTCCCCCGTTCCAGTAACGCTTTCAACAACGGTGGTAGTTCCTTACGAATGGTCTCCCTCCGGTGATGGAGACGTTCGGACAGGCGCCCGGCAAGGAAAGCAGCCCGAATATTCGCCGAGTATGTGAGAAACTGTCGGATGTACCGTTCGGCTTGAATCGCATCCTGATGAACACCTAATCGAGCTTGGACCACTCGCGCGGATTTGATAAAACGAGCCGCTGGTTTACCTACTGCGCTATGAGCGAATTCCGCTGCATAGCGGGCACGTTTCGTCTTGATGCGGAGCTTGTGCAGGGCAATATCCGACGGCGACGATCGGAGCCGTCGGATCGCCTTGCGCAATTTCTTACATTCACGTTCCGCAAGATCACGCACTGTTAATGGGGATTCTACGACTGAGGGAGCTTGCGCGGCCTGTTGAAGTCGCCGAATGAGTTCGAAGTAGCGAGCGCTCGTGAGCTCGCTGAGCATCATCGGTTGCACGGTCTGTCGTTGAGTCTGAAGATGGGAGAGAAATGGCATCACGAGCTGACGATCGCCGGCACCCAATGCGGTGGATTCCTGGGTGAAATAATTGATTTGGACGTCGAGATCACGAATTGGTCCCAGAAGATCATTCAACCAATCCAGCTCCCGTTCTAGAGAGGTTAACCATGTGGAGAGCAGAATGGGGCGAGCTGTGCGGAACACCGCCCGCAGGCGTCTCGTGGCCACCCGTAGTTGATGCAAGCTCTCATTTTCAGCGCCCAGTCTCGTGCCGGGATCGTGCGCGAGGAGCCAGGCGACGTGCTGACCCAGTGCCCACTTGAGGTGCTCGACGACCGGTGCGTTCGGTTCAGGCGGTACTGCGGGGGGATGGACTGGGAGTGAAAGGGCACGAAAGAGCTTCGGCCGGCCGTCATGATCGGATGCACCCGCTTTTCGCATCTGCTGTTTAAGCGCACAAAGGGAATCTTTATCGCCTTGACGCTGTTCGATTTCTAGTTCCCGAAAGACTTGGATAGTCCGGCCGTTCCTGATGACGGACACCGTGTCTAACGCAATCTCAGCGATGAGACCTCTCCCATGGCGAACCAGAAAGCCTCGTCGCCAGACGCGCAGTGTCACGACCGGCTCAAGTTTCCGGTGTCCCACGTACAGAATCAGTAAGGTGCATAATGAGGCCGGAGGATCCCGCTGCGTGCCGGCCTCTTCCACTTCCTGCCGACCATCGCCCAATGGAATCTTCAGCTGCCACGCATGCTTTCCTCGCTCGATGCGATGCCGAAGGGTAATCCCGGCATGAGCCAAGTCGTAGGCGGAGGTGTCGTAATAGGTCGAGATTAGGAGCCGTCGAGGCAGCGGAGTGCCGGTTAGCTGAGGCAGACGGAAATCTGTGTCAATGGTAAGCTTGAGTTCACGCTCGTAGGAAGTATTCATTGACCGAAAACAACGATGGATCTGTGAATCCTTTTACCTGTCAGGATTTTCAAACTGAATTGGGAGACATTGCAATGGAATTATTGCGGGTCCAGCATGGCTCGTTATTGATCAACTATTACGTCTCTGCTCATACGCTCTACCAAGGAGTAATCGTGAGTGTAAATGAAGAGTGCACACGTCTTGATGTTAAAGGGCGGCGAGAGACAGCATAGAGCCCGTTCACGATGGCGCGGATGTCTTCTACGCGGATCTCACAATGGGCTTCTCTCGCATCAATAAGGACCGAGGCGCCCGGTTCGATGCGAGGGTCGGCGAGATGGTGCTGTTCATGTGCCACCACCTCGTCTCCAGTGACCTGGCCGCTCCAGTATTGAAGCACCACCTTGCCGTGCTCGATTACGTCAGAGGTCAGAGGCATCCTCCCTCCGCATCTTAAAGCGTGGTGTGGTCGGGCTGTCCAAATTCGCCTCCTCCGTTCCTGAACGAGCGCCAGTCATTCCCTCCATCAGACCCTTGATGGTATTGTCTCGGAGGCGGATGTGTCTCACACCGCCATCGTTCCCAGTTCATCGGGCGGCAGTGGCGGCACACCGCATGGCTCGTTCAGGCCGCATGGTGGTGACGGAATGAGAGCGGCCGTGACCGGTGGTTCACCCCCGGTCCCTGCACGAGAGGCCGCAACAGCGTCCCATGTCGCGTCCTCCGATTCAGCAAGACCACCAGATCCACATACTCGCCGCAAATTATGCACGCCATCCGAATACATCTGCTCCCGTACGGTCTGGACTCGCCACGTCCGAATACGTCGCTACCATTAAACCGTCACAGCGTGGACACGCATGCCTCTTTTTCGCCATATGCAGGCCTCCTCTGATGTCCCATAAAAACCACATATCCGACGCGCGCCTCATCCGAATCGATCTGAAGAGCAGCGTGAGCAATGGCTGTGCCGGGCCAATGGCATCAATGGAAAAGGCGTACAGACATCTGAATGGTGGGACAATCGGAGTATCCATCATGACCCGAACTCAGAGCGACCAGGACGATTTCATGAGGAAATTGTCTCCAGCGAATCACAAAAGCCTGGGGCAAGAGGCGACAGGGCGCCATCGCCTCGCAGGCCTCGTGCCCACGGACGCAGCGGAAGGCCATGCGGAGCTAGTCGTTTGACTAGGTTTGAGCAGAAAATGAGCTAGCTTTCGGCATTTTGTGGAGTGTATTCCCCGTGACTTAGGAAGCCCTGTTCTGGAGCTGGACTTCCCAGGGTTTCACGGACACTTTAGGGTGGTCGTGAGAACAGGGGGAAGACCAATGGGTAATCGATGGAAATCGCA
>CAZOHW010000397.1:0-4447 GCA_964579525.1 uncultured Nitrospira sp.
AATAACTCGATGGATTTATGAATGGCCGCCGCGGTGGCTTCTACGTCTTCTTTCGTATTGTAGAAGGCCAAGGAGGCTCGGGCCGTGGCCGGCACTCCAAATCGACTCATCAATGGTTGGGCGCAATGGTGGCCGGCACGAATCGTGATCCCTTCGTTGTCCAGGAACGTTCCCAGATCGTGGGGGTGCACGCCATCGACGACGACGGAAATGACACCGGCCTTGTCTTTGGCTGTCCCAATGAGCCGCACTCCTGCGATCTTGGATATCCGGTCCATCGCATAGGTCAACAGCTCCCGCTCGTACTCTGTAATCGCCTCCAGGCCGATGGCTCTCACGTAATCGACGGCTGCGCCGAGGCCGACTACCCCCGCGATATGCGGTGTTCCCGCCTCAAACCTGGCTGGTACTTTATTATAGGTGGTCTTCTCGAACGTGACGGATTGGATCATGTGGCCCCCCCCTTGATAAGGAGGCATGGATTCGAGGAGAGCTGCTTTGCCGTACAGGACGCCGATGCCGGTCGGTCCAAACAGCTTGTGACCGGAAAAGGCATAGAAGTCGCAATCCAGCTTTTGAACGTCCACTGCGAGGTGCGGCACGGCCTGAGCGCCATCGACGAGCACCGGCACGTTGTGACTGTGAGCAAGTTTGACGATCCGGCGGATTGGGTTGATCGTGCCGAGCACGTTGGACACATGAGCGATCGCCGCCAATCTCGTTCGCCGCGTCAGGAGTTTCTCGAATTCGTCAAGCAGCAGCTCCCCGTCATCGTTGATCGGCGCGACGCGCAGGACCGCCCCGGTCGCGTCACACAGCATCTGCCAGGGCACGATGTTGGAGTGGTGTTCCATGGTCGAGATGAGGATTTCATCTCCAGCCCGAATGTGTGTGCGGCCGTAAGTTTGCGCGACCAGGTTGATCGCCTCAGTGGTACCTCGAACAAAGACAATCTCGCTCGCCTCGGCGGCGCCAAGGAAGCGTTGGATGTCGGCGCGGGTTGATTCGTAAGCTTCTGTGGCCCGCTCGCTGAGCCAGTGGATACCACGGTGGATGTTGGCGTAGCTCGTCGCGTAGAGCCGGCTGAGCGTATCGATCACGACTTGCGGCTTCTGAGCGGAAGCCGCATTGTCGAGGTAGACCAGCGGCTTGCCGCGAATCAGCTGCTTGAGGATCGGGAAGTCTTCCCTGATCCTGGTCACGTCGAACGGGGGAGATGATGACCGCCGTTCGCCTGTCGTCTCTTGGTTCGATGTCATGCGGGGAGGCTTTCACTAGATGTCTGCGAGGTCCATTGGGACAACAGTTCCGTAAACCGATCCCGAATCATGTCGTGTGCGATAAGGCGAATCAACTCGCTGCCGAACGCCTGGGTCATGAGCCTGCTGGCAGACTCCAGACAGATACCGCGAGAGCGCAAGTAGAACAGGGCATCCCGGTCGAGCTGCCCAACGGTCGAGCCGTGGGTGCACTTCACGTCGTCGGCAAAGATCTCAAGCTGTGGTGTCGTATGAATCACTGCATCCTCGGAGAGCAACAGATTGTTGTTGGTCTGTCGGGCGTCGGTTTTGTGCGCATCCTGCTGCACTAGAATCCTGCCGTTGAACACCCCGCTCGCGTGCCCGCTCAGAATGCCCTTATAAAGCTGCTGGCTCGTGCATCGCGGCCTGGCATGCTCAATTCTGGTGTGTATGTCCACATGCTGTCGGCCGGTGGCTGCATAGACTCCGCGGAGCGTGCAGGTGCTGCCTTCGTCGGACAACAGCGCACGGACCTCGCTTCGAGCGAGCGCGCTTCCGATCGCAAGAGAGTGGGACGTGAATGTGCTGTGCCGACCCTGATGGACGGCGAGGGTTGCGATGTGATAGGCGGTTCGGCTTTCTTGCTGCAGCAAATGGTGGTCGAGCACAGCCTCCTCGCCGAGGACTACTTCGGTCACCGCGTTGGTGAAATAGGGATTGTCTTTCAACCCCGCATAAATCTCGATAACCGTCGCTCGGCTGGAAGGACCGGCCACGAAGAGGACTCGGGGGTGCGAGATAGTGGCTTCGCTATCGGAGTAGGAAACGAACAGTACGAGGATCGGTTCCTCGACCGCCATCTTCGGCGGGAGGTAGATAAAGGCTCCTTCCTTGAGAAACGCTGTGTTGAGCGCGACGAACGCATGGTTGTCATGCAGGGCATGCCGACCCAGATGTGCTTCCAGGAGACTCGACGAGACCACCCAACTATCCTCCAAGCTCCCGGCAATCACGTCCTGCGGCAGCCGGTTGAGCGAGGACAACGATGGCGAGAATTGGCCGTTCACGAAGGTCAGTTGATGAGCCGGTCTCACCCATGAGGCCACCGGCTCCAACTCCGCTTTCGAAATTTCTGGTGCGTGCCAGGCAAACGTAAAAGGGGTCTTCGCGATCGATGTCACATCAGTATGTCGCCACTCTTCATGGTAAGTCGTGGGGAATCCCAAGTCGGCGAAGCGGGCGATCGCCGCTTGGCGAAGCTGTTGTATCCAGGCCGGCGTGGGGCTGGCGACCTCTCTCTCGAATCTCGACATCTCTGAGCGGTAGAGATCTGTAATCAGTCCAGTGTCCCTCATGGCGCAGTCTTCTCTTCGGAGGTGCGGGCATGTGGTGCTTCCAGCCATCCGTAACCGCGCTCCTCAACCTCGAGGGCCAGTTCCTTCCCTCCCGACTGCACGATGCGACCGTTCAGGAGTACATGAACGTAGTCGGGAACGACGAAGTTCAACAGCCGCTGATAGTGTGTGATAAGCAACATCGCGCGGTCCTGCCTGCGCATGGCGTTCACACCTCCCGCCACGATCTTCAGTGCGTCAATGTCGAGGCCTGAGTCGGTCTCATCCAGGATCGCCAGCTTCGGGTCCAAAAAGGCCATCTGCAAGATTTCGTTCCGCTTCTTCTCGCCGCCGGAGAATCCCGCGTTGACCGGCCGATTCAAAAAGTCCACGTCCACGTCGAGCAACTGCACGCGTTCCTTCACGAGGGCAAGGAAGTCGATGGCGTCGAGTTCTTCGAGCCCCCGGTGTTTCCTGATGGTATTGAGCGCGGCTTTGAGGAACTGCAGCGTCGTCATCCCGGGGATTTCGATGGGATATTGAAACGCGAGGAAGAGCCCATCCCTCGCGCGTGCTTCCGGCGGCATGATGAGGAGATCGTTCCCTTCATAACGTACGGTGCCGGTGGTCGCTTCGTATCCCTCGCGACCGGCAAGGACATAGGCCAGCGTGCTCTTGCCGGAGGCGTTCGGTCCCATAACGGCGTGCACTTCTCCGGCGCGGATGGTCAGGTTCACGCCGCGCAAGATTTCCTTGCCGGCGGCGATCGCATGCAACTCTCTGATTTCCAGGATCGGGTCGGGCATCGTCTTCAACCGATGGTCCCTTCAAGCCGGACATTGAGCAGTTTCTGCGCCTCCACGGCAAACTCCATCGGTAGTTCTCGAAACACCTCGTGACAGAACCCGTTCACGATCAGTGAGACGGCATCCTCGGCTGAAAGCCCCCGCTGCCGGCAGTAGAAGATCTGGTCTTCACCGATCTTGGTGGTGGACGCTTCATGCTCCACCTGTGAGGAGGCGTTCTGCACTTCAATGGAGGGGAATGTGTGGGCGCCGCATCGGTCGCCCAGCAACAGGGAGTGGCACTGGGTATAATTTCGGCAGCCCGTGGCCTTCTTGAGAATCTTCACCAGGCCACGATAGGTGTTCTGGGCATAGCCTGCGGAGATGCCTTTCGAGATGATGGTGCTCTTCGTGTTCCTGCCAACGTGGATCATTTTGGTGCCGGTGTCGGCCTGCTGGCGGTGCGTGGTGAGCGCGACCGAATAGAACTCCCCGGTGGAGTTGTCTCCTTTCAGGACGACGCTCGGATATTTCCAGGTGATGGCCGAACCGACTTCCACCTGTGTCCAGGAAATTCTTGAATCGACTCCCGCGCAGGTTCCACGCTTGGTGACGAAGTTGTAGATCCCGCCTTGGCCTTCGCTGTCGCCCGGATACCAGTTTTGAACGGTTGCGTACTTGATCTGCGCGCGATCAAGCGCGATCAGTTCCACCACCGCCGCGTGCAGCTGATGTTCCGCCCGCATCGGGGCGGTGCAACCCTCAAGGTAGCTGACGTAACTCCCTTCCTCCGCGACAATCAACGTGCGCTCAAACTGGCCGATGAACGGTGCGTTGATGCGAAAGTAGGTGGACAGCTCCATCGGGCAGCGCACGCCTTTCGGGATGTAGCAGAACGAGCCATCGCTGAAGACGGCGGAGTTCAGTGCGGCGAAAAAGTTGTCGGGATAAGGCACGACGGTGCCGAGGTACTTCTGAACTACCTCCGGATGATTGTACACCGCTGCCGAAAAAGCGCAGAAGATGATGCCTAGCTTGGCCAGGTGTTCCTTCGAGGTGGTGGCGACCGAGCAACTGTCGACGACCG
>CAZOHW010000398.1:0-4416 GCA_964579525.1 uncultured Nitrospira sp.
TCGCGGATCAAATGATTATATCAATGGTGTTGGATCGAACGCGTCGAGGCGTGCGCTATAGCACGGGGCGTGACGGAGTGCATCGAAGTGATGATGGGGGGGCGACATGGAAGGCGATCAACAACGGATTTTCCACGACCAACGTCAGAGCCATCGCCCAGAGCGACATCGATCCCAGAGTATTCTATGCCGGTACCAATGGGAGCGGTCTCTATCGGAGTCACGATGCGGGAGAGACCTGGGAGTCGATGCCGATGGTAGGAGGAAAGCCGTAGAGGCGGCCTATCGCCTTCTGGAATTGAGATCTGAGTCTCCAATCGAGGCGCCGGCCCCGCGTCGTTGAACATTAGAGGTTTCGTCGTAGTTTTGCGATTTGTCGACTTCAAAGCCTGTACTGTTTGGAATGACCGTATCTTGGATATCGGTTCCCGGTCGATGGGGGATGTTACTATCGTGAATGTCATCGCCACGCCGCGGGCGCAGCGATTCTTTGACATTGCTGTACGGCGAGACGGATGTGTTGATATCCGCGCCGAAGTTCGAATTCAGCTTGGTGTCCTCAATATCGCCTCCGATCCGAGAGCGCAACGTCGTGTCTTGGATCTCCATTCCTGTCGGGGCTGACGATGGGGGCTTCTTGGCCTTGAATTCTTTCTGGATGGCCTCTTCTTCCTCCTGGATCTGCACCCTTGCGCGCCCACTGCTTTCGTAGTCTGCGTCGTATAGTCCCCGTTGTGCCGCATTCAATTTGTCCAAGCGGTCCTTCAAGCGGAACAGGTCTTCACGCGCATGCGCCACTGTTCCAACGATTTCGCTGAGGGTAAATTGACGGGCAAATGTGCCGAGCTTAGGACCTCGTCCGGCTCCTCCGCCTAACCCACCGCTTCCACTTCCGTTCCCAGGGCCGGTGCCTGGGCTCCCGTCTGCTCTGCTTCCGATCCCAAATCCGGCTGAGTTATAGATGCCTTTTTGTTGCACTGCCTTGAGAACGTGGTTGGCCTCGTCGATCAAATCAACAATCTGGGCTGGGGCGTCACTATCGGTCATGCAACAGGAGAGAAATGATCGGTAGCGATCTGAAAATTTTGAGGCGGCGCTCTGCAAGTCTACGATTTTTATCGGGTCGCGGTCGGGAAGCTCGAATCCCTGTTGACGTGCCCGTTCTCTGAAGGTTTCGGATGCCTCTTGATCATAGAGCGGCTCACAACCCGGAGTTTTTTTCGTTGAAATCTGTTGATCCGGCATTTTCCCCGAACACCAGTAGACGGAGGCTGGTTGGTTAAGCGGGTTGTCGGGATTGAAGTCCTTGGCCTCAGCGAGTTCAACGCCAAGGAGTGGGACTATGAGAGCTAGTCCATATGATGCCGCGCGTGGTGTACCTGATTGGAAGAACCACATGTGGACATTCTCTAACTCAAACCGTTTCAAGTCAATGAAACTATAAGAGTCGCGATGACTAAAAAGACATCGTATTCCTATCTAGTCTACTTCCATATGGTTGGAATCAATTGAGGTATGAAAGGGGACTATCGAGAGCCTGCTTTCATAATGCCTTGCTATCAGCGACTAGTCGTCTTGTAAGTTACCGAGAATGCAGTTGACAACAAAAATGCCGAGAGTATACTTCCGCACTGGTGGGAGAGAGTGTTGAAAAGTGGGTGTAAATGGTTTTGACGATGAACAGAGGCATCTTCCTGTATTAGGTCATGAGGTGAGAACTTGGCTGAGTTCACAAGGTCCCATGACCATTCTAGACTGCACCGTGGGATATGGTGGACATGCTGAACTGCTTTTGGAGTCAAGTCCATTTGGAACGAAGGTGATTGGGATAGATCGAGATCCAAAAGCCATTGAATTTTGCCGAGAGCGGTTGGGCCGATTTGAAGAACGAGTCATGTTGCGTCATGGACACTATCGAGATTTGAAACAGCATCTCAGCGAGGCTGGTGTTTCCACCGTTCATGGGGTGCTGTTTGATTTTGGTGTGTCGTCGCCTCAGCTGGACGATCCGGCACGTGGGTTTAGCTTTCAGCGTGAAGGGCCACTTGATATGCGAATGGATCAAACGATCGGGAGCACAGCCGCCGACGTCGTCAACAACAGCGCGGAAGAAGAACTGGCTGACCTAATTTTTCACTACGGGGAAGAACGATATGCTCGACGTATTGCTCGAGCAATCGTCCGGGAGAGGCAATTGCGTCCTGTGAGGACGACGAGCGAACTGGCCTCGATCATCCTCAAATCAGTACCAGCCCACTATCGGTATGGAAGAATTCATTGCGCAACTAGGACGTTTCAAGCCCTTCGTATCGCGGTGAATCAGGAATTAGAGAGTTTGGAACCGTCTCTTCGGGATGCTGTCGATGTATTGACCTCCGGTGGAAGACTCTGTGCGATTTCGTTTCATTCGCTGGAAGATCGTATGGTCAAACACACGTTTCGGTCTCTTGCGCAGGGCCCGCATGCCGTTCTTTCGCAATGCACAAAAAAACCGATCATTCCCTCTGAAGAAGAATGTCGAGTGAATCCACGCGCGCGAAGTGCGAAGTTGCGGGTCGTCGAACGTCTACCGATGAGGTCGCTACCATGAAAATACTCACCGTCTGTCTGGGGCTGTGTCTTGTGTTCGTGTTCGTATGGGAGCGGGCCGATATGATTCGAATTGGCTACCACGTCGAACGACTCAAGCATGACAAGGTCATGCTTGAGCGGCAGCGAGATGAGCTTCGCGTGAAGGCCTCGGCCTTGAGCGCTCCGGAGAGGATTGCGAAGATCGCGGCAGAGAAACTCGGTATGAGTTCCCCACAGCAAGGCCAGATCGTGATCGTTCAGTCTCGACCGAGCAGTGAACAACCTCCTGTCGAAGTTGCGTCCGTGGAAGTCCGAATTGCCAGGAACTTTCTTCCCAACGAGAGGTGACCATGCGCGGTCCCGGGTTACGTGGCCGTCGGTATGTCGTGCTCATGGTCGTGCTCTGTGGTTTTGGAGTGGTCCTGTTTCGTTTAGTGAATTTGCAAGTCCTCCAGGCAGATGCGCTTGCCACGAGGGCAGACCGTCAGCATCAGAAAACGGTGGCGCTGGAAGGCGCGCGCGGCACCATTCTCGATCGCCAAGGCAAGATTTTGGCCATGAATGTAGAGGTGCCGTCGATATTCGGAGTGCCGGCTTCCGTCGTGAACCCGGCGAAGACGGCCCGGTACTTGTCGGCGATTCTGCACATGCCGGCTGATGAATTGGAACGGAAGCTTCGTCAGGATCGAAGTTTCGTGTGGATCGCAAGAAAGGTGGATCCTGAACAAGGACGCCAGCTGGAGGCCTTATCATTGAAAGGGATTGGCGTCGTGATGGAAGGCCGACGCTTTTATCCCAAGGGCCCCCTTCTCGCGCATGTGCTGGGCTTTTCAGGGATGGATGGGGAGGGGTTGGAGGGAGTTGAACATCGGTATGACGTTGATTTGCATGGAGAGAGGCAGCAGATGGTGCTGCAGCGTGACGCCAAGGGACGCACCATTTTTTCAAAGGGGATTGCGGAGGAGAGTCCTTCGCCGGGGCATAGCCTCACGCTCACGATCGATGAAGTGATTCAGTACATTGCTGAGCGGGAGCTCGACGATGCCGTTTCCCGTAGTCGGGCTAAGTCGGGAACCATGATCGTGCTTGACCCTGAAACAGGGGCGTTGTTGGCTCTGGCGATTAGTCCACGGTTTGATCCCAATGCCGTGTCCTCTGTCCCATCAGATCGCAGGAAAAATATCGCCGTCACGGATGCTTATGAGCCGGGGTCTACCATGAAGGCGGTCATGGCGGCGGCAGCCATTGAAGAACGAGTGATGAGACCGACCTCGATGGTGTTCGCAGAAAATGGTCGGATGTCTGTTGCAAATACGGTCATCCATGATCATGAGAGGTTAGGGTGGGTCTCATTTGCGCAGGTGATCCAGAAGTCGAGCAACATCGGAGCTGCCAAGGCTGGTATGGCATTAGGGGAACAGCGGCTCTACCGATATCTCAAGGCGTTTGGGTTTGGGCAACGAACGGATATCGATCTGCCGGGAGAGGGATCAGGACTGGTCAAGAATCCAAAAGACTGGGACCGTCGTTCTCTTGCCTCTATTTCAATGGGACAAGAAATCGGTGTGACGCCGATTCAAATGGTCTCAGCCATTGCCGCGATCGCCAACGGTGGGCTGTTGATGAAGCCCTATCTCGTTTCTGAAGTTCGAGATAGTGACGGTCGTGTGCTGACGCAGATGCATCCGCAGGTCAAGCGGCGTATCGTGTCAACGGAAACCGCGCGGAACGTGACAAAAATTCTTGAGGGTGTCGTGACCGATGGCACTGGGTCCAAGGCAGCAATTCCAGGGTTCAAGGTAACTGGAAAGACCGGAACGGCTCAAAAGGTGGATAGTCGTACGA
>CAZOHW010000399.1:0-4405 GCA_964579525.1 uncultured Nitrospira sp.
TTGCAGCACTGAGTGAGCGGAGGAAGTTTGTTCGGGCCACGTTGGTCGGATCAGCCTTGGTGTCGCCGAAGAACGGCGGGCGCGCCTGCACAGCAGTGTTGGACAATGTGAACAAGATCGGGGCCGGACTTCACATTAAAGATCAGTTACCCTTAAACGAGAAAGTCACCGTCTCGCTGGCTTTCCTCGATTCCGATCGAGTGGAACAGCAGGAAAAGCTCGACGGAACGGTTGCCTGGATTAGGCCTTGGGAAAAGAAAGGATTCTTGATCGGGGTCGTCTGGGACGAATTCGTGACGAAAGAGAAAAACCGCTGGTTGTATTACTATCTAGAAGAAACCCTCAAAGCCTCTGTCTAACGTTTTCCCCCGAAACTTCATTACCCAGCCAGGCCACAACGAGTGGATCAAGTCCTGATGGGAAGTGGTTGCTAACTCATAGACACCAGTTGTTGCTTCACATTTTCGAGTTCAGCAGACAGGGATTCCCAACGTGATGTCAATCGTTCAAGATCGCGTTTCCATTCGTCCTGTTCCTGGTGCAGGAGATTCCAACGGTCGAATTCGGCATAGAGTTTCGGATCCGCCAGCTCCTCCTCTCGCGCTTTGATCTTGGTCTCAGCTTCGGTAATTTCAGCTTCCGCGCGGGACACTTGTTTTTCTAACCGGGCCTGAGTCTTGGTCAAGTCACGCCGTTCTCCTCCTCGCCCTTTTGGCAGTACTTGTTGCTCCATCGCACGAGTCGGGCCGGAAGATGTCGCCGGCGTGGTGCCCTCGAGGTCCTCACTCGTTTCCTTGATCGATTCGAACTCCTGAGCTTTCTTCCACAGGTAGTACTCATAGTCACCGATGAAGTTCCGAGCCTGTCCATCCTCGATTTCAACAACTCGAGTCGCGATGCGGGCTAGAAACGTCGGGTCATGGGAGATGAAGATGATAGTCCCGGGGAATTCCGCCAACGCATCGGTGAGTACATCGACAGAAGCTGGATCCAAGTGGTTCGTCGGCTCATCGAGCAAGAGGGTATTGGCGGGTTCGACCAGCATACGGGCGAGGGCGACCCGATTCCGTTCACCACCGCTCAATGCTTTAATGGGTTTTTTCTGATCCTGACCGGAAAATAAGAACGCGCCCGCAATTCCACGCAGAAAATTCATCTCCGCATGTTTGGTCACTTCTTCGAGGGATTCGAGAATCGAGTGCTCGGGATTCAAGGTTTCCGCTTGATGTTGGGCGAAGTAGTGCACCGTTACGCCGTGGCCTACGGTTCTGGTTCCAGTATCGGGAGGGAGCACGCCGGAGAGCATCTTCAAGAGTGTGCTTTTTCCTGCCCCGTTTTCACCGACCAGCGCAATACGCTGGCCTCGCTCCACGGAAAAATCGAGCGTCTTGTAAACGACCTTT
The DNA here is from genome assembly GCA_964579525.1 of uncultured Nitrospira sp. Classification (GTDB taxonomy): domain Bacteria; phylum Nitrospirota; class Nitrospiria; order Nitrospirales; family Nitrospiraceae; genus Nitrospira_D. Next base: position 1,404 of record CAZOHW010000399.1, read on the forward strand.
TCACCGTAGCATTTACTGGCTCCGACGAGATCCAAGACCTGACGCCCGCTGGTTGAGGGAAGAGGAAATCGGAACTTGACGCGTTTCGGGTCTCGCTGGATCTCGATCCGCTTCACCTTGTCCAGCTGCTTCAGCCGCGATTGAACCTGACTCGCTTTGTTCGCTTGGTATCGAAAGCGATCGACGAACTTCTGAACGCGGGCGATCTCTTTGGACTGCCGAGTCGCCGAGGCTTGGAGTTGGGCATCTCGCTCCGCTTTCAATCTTGTGAAGAGCGAGTAGTTGCCTCGGTACTCTTCGATCTTATGATGTCGAAGTTCCCAGATGTGCGTGACCACACGGTCCAGAAAAGCCGTGTCGTGGCTGATGATCAGGAGCGTCATACCGGATTGGATCAGAAACTGTTCAAACCAACGCTGGGTCGGTTTATCCAAATGGTTCGTCGGCTCGTCGAGCATCAACACGTCGGGATTCGAGAGGAGCAGATGTGCCAGGGCCACTCGCATCCGGTAGCCTCCGGAGAGTTTCTCGACGGGACGGTCGAAATCGGCCTCGGTAAATCCCAGTCCCATGAGAATGCGCTTGGCTTCATGTTCCGGGTACTCGTCACGATGGGCGGCATCGAGAGCAGTTTTTCCGGTGATGGTTTCCAGTTCTTGTGGAAGATAGCCGATTCGAAGCCGAGGGCGCTTACGGATCGAGCCTTTATCCGGAGACTCTTCACCAAGGATGATGCGAAAGAGTGTGGTTTTCCCTGCGCCATTCGGTCCAACTAAGCCGACCCGTGAGTTTGGACGAAGATGTGCGGAGGCTTCCGTAAGGAGCACTTTCGTGGAATATTGCTTACTGACAGATTCAATTTGAAGCATCGGCGCAGACCTTCCGTGTGAAATGGAATGACAAAGTCACCCAAGATGAACGCGAACGAACGAGGCTATGAACAGGTTGGGAGACGAGGCAGCTGAAGGAAATTGAAACTTGTCGATGAGAGAGGAGCGAGCATTACTGGATCCTATAGCACTTGCGGTGTTTATCTGACCGGATCAACTACGATAAAACCCAAACTAGCGGTCGGCATGCGCAAGCGAGGTATCAAAACTGTAAATCCCTATCCGCCGCAATTGATCAAACACTAGATAGGCGGCGGTACGAGCAAGCTCGGTTTGGTGGAGCTGGCCGGGATTGAACCGGCGACCTCGTGAATGCCATTCACGCGCGCTCCCAACTGCGCTACAGCCCCACCCTCTGAAAAGAGAAATCAAAATTGCCAAGGAAAATTGCGACGTTGAAACAACGGTTGGCATGCTAACACGAGGCTGACAGTCAGTCAACCGACCATTTGCTTCCTCGCATGCTCGGATACCGAGCAGCGCGTGCAATGCAAAGTATTTCGAAGTATCGCAACGATCAACTTGACAAAAGTGGAGGCCGCACCTACCATGAGGCCCCTTGGCTCTGATCTCCCAATCGATCAGAGCTATTTTTTCGCGTTAAAGCAGGCACATGGACATCCTTTGCTATGGGTAATCTCGTCATAATCGGGGCACAATGGGGCGATGAAGGCAAGGGCAAGATTGTCGATATCTTAGCCCGGGATGCTGACATCGTCGTGCGCTATCAGGGTGGGTCCAACGCTGGGCACACCGTGATCAATGAGCGGGGGACTTATATTTTCCATCTCATCCCATCGGGAATTTTGTACCGTGGACTGACCTGTGTCATTGGGAATGGGGTCGTCGTTGATCCCGGCTCATTGATCGAAGAGATGGATCTGCTTCAAACTAAGGGCATCACGATCGGCAAAAACTTTACCATCAGTCAGCGGGCACACTTGATCCTCCCCTATCATAAGGCGATCGACCGTGCCTCGGAACAATCCAAAGGGTCACGGAAAATCGGGACAACGGGACGAGGGATTGGACCTTCGTATGCCGACAAGATGGCACGGATCGGTATCCTCATGGGGGATCTGCTGAATCCAGCCCTGTTCAAGAGAAAACTTGAAGAGAATCTCGTCGAGATGAACTGGTTTTTAGAGCGACTGTATAAAGTCGAAACATTTCAAGTCGACAAAGTCTTCGATCAATATATGGGCTATGCAGACCGACTCAAGAGCCATATCGTCGATACCACGGTGTTATTGAATCGCGCGATTGAGAAGAATAAGACCGTCGTATTCGAGGGGGCGCAAGGTACCAATCTGGATGTGGACTTCGGCACCTACCCTTACGTCACTTCGTCCAGCGCGGCGGCTGGGGGAGCCTGTACCGGTCCCGGTGTCGGGCCGACGATGATCGACGCGGTGATGGGCATCGCCAAGGCCTACACCACCAGGGTCGGCAGTGGACCGTTTCCGACCGAACTGACCGACGAGGTGGGGCGTGGCCTCCAAGAACGAGGGCGGGAATTTGGTTCGACCACAGGCCGTGCCCGCCGATGTGGCTGGTTTGATGCGGTCGTGGTTCGTCATGCAACAGTGGTGAATGGGCTCACCTCATTGGCCGTGACGAAACTCGATGTGCTCGATGGTTGCAAAGAGTTGAAACTCTGCACCGGCTACAGACATGGCAACACCATCTATAAGACCATGCCGGCTGATATGGACGTGTTGGCTAATTGCGAGCCCGTCTATCAGCGGATGAAAGGGTGGACAATCGCCACAACCGCCACGACCAGCTATAAGCAGCTTCCGGTTGAAGCCAAGAAGTACTTGGCTCGCATCGAAGAGTTGGCCCAGTGCCGGATCGACATGATTTCGACGGGGTCCAAGCGCGCGGAAACGATCATGCTGCGCAATCCCCTGGATTGCTCTCGTCGACGCCCCACACATTCCAGAAAATAGCTCATGGTCATCGGTAATTGGTCAATGCTATGATGCATCCGTGATTCGTTGACTGGCTTCATCCAGTCGTTTCACGAAGAACGATCCACGATTCGCCTTTCCCATGTGAGCCGGTAGCTCAGTCGGTAGAGCATCGCCCTTTTAAGGCGAGGGCCCTGGG
>CAZOHW010000400.1:0-4392 GCA_964579525.1 uncultured Nitrospira sp.
CAGGACGGTAGCGTGGTTTGGGAATAGGTTTCTTTTCTGCACTTGCGGCTGCCAGCCAGGCGCGCTTCGCGACTTCCGCTTGCTTGAGCGCTTCCGCGGGAGTTTTCCCAAAGGCTGAACAGGCATCGAGGTCAGGAATATCGGCGATATATCCTCCGTCAGTTTCGCTGTAGAAAATATTGATGTGGTAGTCCTTCATAGTTCTTCACCTGTGTCTAATTGTAGATCATAGCGTTCAACGATCTCAAGCAATTGACGAACCTGGTAGGGTTTGGCTTTTCCATCGACCTCTTGGAGATTGACCAATTCACGGGTATGTGGATGGACAAAGATATGGTGGCTGCCTTTCGTTCGTGAGAGTCGGAAGCCGAAGGCCTTTGCAAGCGCAATGACTTCACCAAAGCGAAGATTCTTTGAGCCGCTGAGTGCTTTTGCCAACAATTTTCGATTCTTCATGCGTCCAAGTCGGTTCTCAGTTCTGGATGTTCTTGCCTCATTGCATCGTCAGAACCGCCGCGCCTTGAAAGCTTCCGGCTTTCAGTTCTTGTAAGGCGAGGTTTGCTTCTTCAAGTGGGAAACGGATCGTGTGGGGCTTGATCGGAATCGAGGCAGCTTCACGTAGGAGATCGATCCCATCCTGTCTGGTATTGGCCGTCACGCTGCGGATGACGCGCTCGCCGAACACGTCTCGATCATAGTCCAGCGAGGGGATGGGCGACATGTGGATGCCGGCTAAGGCCAGCGTGCCGCCTCGCTCGAGTGCGCGTAATGCGGGAGGGACGAGTTCGCCGGCTGGGGCAAAGATGATGGAACCATGCAGTTTATCCGGCGGCATCTCCGTCGCTCTGCCGACCCAGACTGCTCCTAGTTGTCTGGCTAGTTCCTGATGCTCTCGTTTCAGCGAACTCACATAGACCTGACAACCCCAGTGGCGCGCGATCTGAATGGCAATGTGCGCTGAGGCGCCGAATCCGTAGAGCCCAAGCCGCTGGCCTGGCTTGATGCCGCTGAGACGCAAGGCTCGATAGCCAATAATGCCGGCGCAGAGAAGGGGAGCGGCTTCGTCGTCAGAAAAAATGGATGGAATTGGATAGGCGAATCGTGCGAGCACGACCGCATACTCAGCGTATCCCCCATCGACCTGATAGCCGGTGAATCTCGCTCCTAGGCAGAGATTCTCCCGTCCACTTGTACAGAATTCACACTCTCCGCATGTGCCTTGTAGCCAGGCGATCCCGACACGATCGCCTTCCTTAATGTCTGAGACCCCGGCTCCAAGTTGTATCACCGTCCCGACTGCTTGATGACCTGGAATGATCGGCAAGGCTACATCAGGGAGCTCTCCCTCTACTACATGGAGATCGGTGCGACAGACGCCGCAGACGTGAATCTTGACGAGGATCTGGCCGGTTTGTGGAGTCGGCACAGGCCGATCATGGAGCCGTAACGGGCTGTGAGAAACATCGCTCGTCTGGTCGAGGACCATGGCTTTCATGGAATCTTATTTGTTCGAAAGTTGAAAGTCTCAAAGTTGAAGGTCTCAACTTTCTCACTTTCAGACTTTTTAACTTCCTGATTCTCTACGGTTTTTTGCCTTAATGCACTCAATATCCAGATGGATCTGGACTTCATCACCGACGACCAACCCGCCATTGTCGAGCGTTTTGTTCCAGACCATGCCGAAGTCTTTGCGATTTACGGTGCCGTCGGCGGTGAAGCCGGCGCGTGTGTTGCCCCAGGGGTCTTTGGTCACACCGTTTAAGCTACCGGTGAGGGTGACCTCTTTCGTTACGCCGCGCAGGGTGAGGTTGCCGACGACTGTGTAGGTCTTTCCGGTTTTCTGATAGCGCGTCATCTTATAGGTCATCGTCGGGAACTGCACCGCGTCTAAGAAGTCGGAATTGCGCAGATGGGTGTCGCGTTTTTCCTGATTCGTGTTGATCGAGGCAGTTTGAATCGTGGCTTCGATGGTTTTGAAGGTGTTGGCCTCGGCATCCATCACCACGAATCCATGATAGTCCATGAAGCGTCCTGCGGTATGCGAGATCACCATGTGGGTTACGCGAAACTCGATCACCGAGTGGTCAGGGTCGATCTCCCAGCGTGCGGTTTCCGCCTGAACCGTGAGCGGGAGGAAGGTCAACAGGCCTGTACTGACCAGACCGGTTATATAGCCCCATGTCGCGCTTAGAACGGGCGAACGTTGTATCCCCATGGTTATTTCTTTGGTCCTTTCGACATCTGGTCGGGAGATTGAGGGTTGGCAACTGGCTGTGGGTCCGCTGCGCCGCTCTTTGCACCGGTTTGCATACGCACATGGACAGTGACCGGCTCTGACTCGATATCGTTAGGAAACGGCGGAAACGGTTGAGCATGGACGACCGCATGGATGCCGGCTTCGTCGATTTCACGGGCGCCTGATCCCTTTTCCACCTGGATCAGTTGTGCCCGCCCGCCGGGGTAGAGTCGAAATCGAACTGAGACGGATTCGCTCGATGGAGAGTGGCGAATGCGGCGGACCGTACGGCCCCAGCTTCTGCTTACTTGCTGGCTGATCTCTTGCCAATAGGCCCGTGCCCGTTCCGGTGAGGGCAGCGGGACGAGATTTTCCTCGGCCACTGGCCCGGTCGAAATCGGCGCGACATCCGGCTGGACTTCATCCTGGTCCGGCGCCATCTCGCTCCCACTGGGTAATTCTTGATGGGGTGGTCGTAGTTCCTCGGCTTGGCTATGAGGACCTGGGTGGCCCAATGTGACATAGACGCTCCGTGTCAGGACCCGGTCGAGCTTGTTGTCGCTGCGAGGGCGGGCGAAGAGGACTTGGATGCGTGCGACTTTTGGAGGCACAGAGAGCTTCCCGGAAGGGATGGGTTCAAGCATCACGGTGGCTTTCAGGGTCGTGGAGGACGGATCCGGCTCCATTGTGACGATCTGCGACTTAAAGTAGACGGATTCGCAGATGGCTGTGAGGGGGACAGAGCCCTGAGGGATGCCGCCGACTGTGATCGACAGAGTAAATGGCTTTCCAATATGGACCTCGCCTGAATGATTCAAGCCCGGAAAATCAAAGGTGACCCAGCGCTTTCCCGAGGACTGGGGCGGCGAGGTGGCTGAGGTGGTTTGAGCGATACCAGTCTGGTGCACCAACACCTGGTACAGCACGAATCCGATGATCAGGATCAGGCGGTTGGTAGCGGAGAGAATCATGTTGGCGCATCCTACTGATCCGAGGAGGCTGGCGCAACCCGTTTCTCATGTGCCTCACACCATGAGTTGGTATACAATGACGCTGTGCAAGCACTCGTTAAAACCGCTGCCGCACCTGGTCTTACCCTCACCTCGTGGGCCGATCCAGTCCCAGGTCCACATGATGTCGTGGTCAAAGTAGCTGCCACCTCATTGTGTGGAACCGATGCACACATCTATCGATGGGATGAATGGGCGCAGCACCGTGTTCAGCCGCCACGCATTATCGGTCATGAGTTGTGCGGCCATGTCGTGGAAATCGGGAACCAGGTCACGCTCGTGAAGGTCGGCGACTATGTCGCAGCGGAGTCCCACCTGACCTGTGGGGTCTGCTTTCAATGTCGAACCGGCCAGGCGCATGTGTGCAAGCAGTACACAATTCTTGGGATCGATCGAGACGGATCCTATGCCCAGTACATTGCGCTACCGGAGAATGTGTTGTGGCAGACCGCTCAGGATATTCCTCCAGAGTTGGCTTGCGTGCAGGAACCGCTTGGCAATGCCGTCGATGCAGCGCTCGCCGAAGACCTGACGGGCCACACGGTGTTGATTACCGGATGCGGGCCAACGGGGTTATTTGCGGCAGCTGTGGCGCGAACCGCAGGAGCCGCGATGATCATTGCCTCGGATGTCAGTGACTATCGGCTAGGTGTGGCGAAGCAAGTGGGTGTCGATCATCTCCTCAACGTGAAGAACGAATCGCCGGAACGAGTGGCGGCGGCAATTGGGGTAATTACTGCCGGAGAGGGAGTCGATGCGGCATTGGAAATGTCCGGCCATCCGACGGCGTTACATCAGGCGTTTCGCTCAGTAAAAAATGGCGGGCGTGTGACGCTGTTCGGTATCCCTACCGGACCGGTCAGTTTCGATCTTCCAAACGAAATCATTTTCAAAGGCGTTCGTGTGTACGGGGTCACGGGCCGCCGTCTGTTTGGCACGTGGTACCGATTGGCTGGTCTCTTCAGGGCGGGCCTCAACATTCGACCGGTGATTACCCATACCTTTCCCCTGCAGGACTTTGCGAAAGGCTTTGAGCTGATTGCATCCGGCCAATGTGGGAAGGTGGTGCTCTTCCCGTGAGGGGTAAGGAGTGAGGGGTGAGATGACAGAATCTGATTGCGAGGTGTTTCTCAGGCCCCTTACTCC
>CAZOHW010000401.1:0-4379 GCA_964579525.1 uncultured Nitrospira sp.
GGTAGAAGAGCTGGGTGTCAAGATTTAATTCGATCGCCGTCACTTGTAGACAGCAACCATAGAGCGGATGTTAGTCCATCTTCGGCGATTACGCGAAGGGGTGGCGGAAATTCCTCAAGCCGCAGTGTGCTACCTTCCGCTCTTAGGGGAGGTTGAGCGTCACCAATTAGTTGACTCGTTCAATACATCAGCCATGGGCAGGATGCGCGGCCATCTGCCGATTGACGGTGGAGCAACCCTCCACAGATTGTTTGAATCCCAGGTTGCACGCCGGCCGGAAGCAATTGCGCTGACGTATGAAGGCGAGGCGATCACCTATGGGCGACTCAACGCGAGTGCGAACCGGCTAGCCCGTGATCTTATACGGCACGGCATCAAGCCCGACACGTTAGTCGGACTTTGCCTGGAACGAACGCCTGACTTGGTGACGGCCATCCTGGCGATCCTTAAAGCGGGTGGTGCCTACCTGCCGATTGACTTGAGTTATCCAGCCGATCGATTGGCGTTCATGCTGGACGATGCACAGGCGCCTGTCGTAATGACGCAAAGAAGTTTGGCTGACAGGTTTTCGAAGACCGGCGCGAAGATGGTCTACGTCGATGAGCTGCTGACCGAGCCAATACAATCGAAAGATGAGCCGAATCTGCCCTCCTCGGCAGGCCCGGACCATCTGGCCTACGTTATCTACACCTCTGGAACGACTGGTAAGCCGAAAGGGTCTTTGATCCCGCACCGCAACATCGTTCGTCTCTTCTCAGCCACGGAGCAGTGGTACGGATTCAATGAGCGAGATGTCTGGACGTTATTCCACTCAACCGCCTTCGATTTTTCGGTCTGGGAGATTTGGGGTGGGCTGCTCTATGGCGGGCGCGTCGTCGTCGTGCCGTTCCTGGTCAGCCGTTCACCTGAGTCATTCTATGAACTGTTGGCTCGTGAGGGCGTGACCGTGCTGAATCAGACGCCGTCAGCTTTCAGACAATTGGTGCAAGCAGAGGAAGATGTTGGGCAGAAACCCTTGGCGCTACGATACGTGATCTTCGGTGGCGAGGCGTTGGAGCTGCAAAGTTTACGCCCTTGGTTCGAACGGCATGGTGATCAATCGCCACAACTAGTCAATATGTACGGCATTACCGAAACGACCGTGCACGTAACCTATCGGCCGCTATCCAAGGATGATCTCGCTTCAGGAAGTGTCATCGGGATTCCGATTCCGGATTTGCAAGTCTACATCCTGGATCAACAAAAACAACCGGTTCCGATCGGGGTTCCCGGAGAAATGTATGTCGGGGGCGCCGGCTTAGCCAGAGGGTATCTCCGTCGACCGGAACTCACCTCAGAACGGTTTATTCCAGACCATATCACAGGGGAGGAGGGAGGTCGCCTCTATAGAACCGGTGACTTAGCACGTTTTCTTCCTGGGCGAGACATTGAATATTTGGGACGAATCGACCAGCAAGTCAAAATCCGCGGGTTTAGAATTGAGTTGGGCGAAATCGAATCGGTGCTCTGTCGGCATCCAGCTATACGTGAAACCGTCGTCGTCCCGCGTGAGGATGTGCCTGGTGTTAAGACGCTGGTGGCCTATCTGGTGGCCGTCTCTCCTCCTGAAGTGAGCGTACTGCGCGAGCATCTCAAACGGTCAGTTCCTGATTATATGGTGCCGGCAGCATTCGTCTTTTTGGACAAGTTTCCCCTCACCAGTAACGGCAAGATCGATCGTAAGGCATTACCGGCTCCGGAACAGCAACGGCATGATCGTCCGGATCGATACGCCGAGCCCCGAACCCCCACCGAGAAGAAGCTCGTTTCCATCTGGTCCAAAGTATTGCGCCTAGAGCGAGTCGGAGTGCACGACAATTTTTTTGAGCTCGGTGGCGATTCCATTCTGAGCATACAGGCCATTTCAGCCGCCAGACGGGATGGGGTGCCGGTGACGGCCAAACAGATGTTTACCTTCCAGACCATTGGTGAGCTTGCAGCAGCCATCGATGCAACGGAGGCAGTGCACGATGTCTCCGATGTGGCGCAGGGGAACGTACCGTTAACCCCGATTCAACAGTGGTTCTTTGAGCAGAGTCTCGAAGAGATGCACCATTATAACCAAGCTCTCCTGCTCAAAGTTTCTGAAAGGCTTGATCGCCAGCTGCTGGAATGCGCACTGAAGGAACTGGTTCGGCATCACGATGCATTGAAATTCCGGTATGTTCAAGAAAAAGATGAATGGCGCCAGTATTACTCACCAGTGGACGAAGCTTCGACAGCCAAGTGGATCGACATCACAGGTCTTGATGAATCCGGACAGGCCCAAACCATAGAGACGGAGACCGTCTCTGCGCATGAAAGTCTTTGCCTTGATCAAGGTCCCCTGTGGAGAGTCACGTATTTTGATGCCGGCCCCGATCAGCCAGGTCGACTATTGATCGTCATTCATCATTTGGCCATCGATGGGGTGTCGTGGCGGCCACTCTTGGAAGATCTGGAAACCCTTTATCTCCATCTCAAGGCTGGTCATTCGGTATATCTTCCGTCAAAGACAGCCTCGTTCAAAACCTGGTCGGAAGAATTGCGAGAAGCTGCTTCGACAGATGCAGTACGGAATGAATTGACATACTGGAGGACCGTGACTCACAGGGTGAGTGTGCCCGAGACGCTAACACGGAAGAAATCCTCCGACAGTCGGATGAACGATACGGAAGGTGCGTCGATGACCGTTACCGTATCGCTCGAATCGGACGAAACCGAGGCACTGCTCAAGGCGGTTCCGCCTATCTACAACACGCAGATCAATGACGTGTTGCTGACGGCTCTGGCCCAGGCTTGGAGGCGGGAAACTGGAAGTTCCGTCCTCTTCACGAATGTGGAAGGTCATGGCAGGGAACCTCTGGTCAGGGATCTCGATCTCTCTCGCACGGTCGGTTGGTTCACATCGATCTTCCCAGTGAGAATCGAGTTGCCTCCGAGCAAGGAGGAATGGGATCCCGGCGAGGCATTGAAATCGGTGAAAGAGCAACTTCGGAAGATACCAAGGCACGGCATCGGATATGGTCTCTTACGCTACCTTGCGAAGGATTCTGGGCTTGCTGGTTTGCCCGAGCCGTTCATGGTGTTCAATTACCTCGGTCAGTTCGAGCAGGTCCTGTCGGGTTCGAAGTTGTTTCGCTTCGCTGAAGAATCCTCTGGATCATGGCACAGCCCTCGGCAGCGGAGACGACATGCATTGGAAATCAACGGCATGGTGAAGGATGGCCGTTTGGAAATGTCGTGGATCTATTGCCCCGACCTGCAGTCTTCGGCCACCATTGCCCGATTGACGACTGAATTTGTGGCTGCGCTGAAAACGATTATCCGTCACTGTCAGCAGCCGAATATTGGCGGTCGCACAGCTTCGGATTTTCCGTTGGTTCGCCTGGATGCATCCGCACTTGAGCGACTCATGACCAATCGCAAGGATATTGAGGACATCTATCCTTTGTCTCCTATTCAGGCCCTATTCTTCTCTGTGAATCCCGAGGCCAAACTATTGGAGTTTGATCAATGGCGATGCCTGTTGCGAGGGACGTTGAATGTTTCAGCCTTCCAACGCGCGTGGCACGATGTCGTCAAACGCCATACGATCTTGCGGTCCTCAATCCATGGAGAAGGGCTGAGTGAGCCGGTGCAGGTTGTGCATCGAGAGGTTCAATTGCCATGGACCGTCGAAGATTGGCGAGGAACACCAGCTCATGAGCAACAGCGCCGCTGGGCCGATTTCCTTCGAAAGGACCGGGAACAGGCACTCATGCTGACGGAGGCACCGGTAATGCGGTTCGCCCTCGTTCAGTTGACTGATGACTCCTGGCGATTTGTGTGGACGGTACCGGCTTTGTTACTCGACGGATGGTCCTGGCCCGTCGTGTTCCGTGAAGCGAGTTGCCTCTATAACGCGTTCTCGAACGATCAGCGTGCAGCACTCGATCCGGTACGTCCCTACCGGGATTACGTAGAATGGCTCGGCAAACAGTCCTCCAGGGAGTCTGAGACATTTTGGCAGAACAATCTGAAGGGCTTCAAACTTCCGACCCCATTGCCGAGCGAAGTTCCGGACGTTGGTGGGGATAGCGACCGATTCCTGGAACATGTTCTGAAGCTTGCGCCAGAATCGACGGCGGACCTCCGAACATTGGCTCGTCGGCTTCAAGTGACCCTGAACACCCTTCTCCAAGCTGCCTGGGCCTTCCTCCTGATGCGTCAAAGCGGTACCAATGACGTGGTGTTCGGCACGGCGTTCGCCGGGCGTCCCGTGGACTTGCATGGTGTAGAAGCCATCGACGGCCCCTTTGTGAACCATGTGCCGGTTCGTGTGCAGATGAATGCCGACAGCAGCATGGAAGAGTTCATCA
>CAZOHW010000402.1:0-4377 GCA_964579525.1 uncultured Nitrospira sp.
GCATCTCAGCCACAGCACTCAGTTCGTGGCCGCTTGACAAATGGGGAGCACTACATCCCTCAAAGCGAATTGAAAAAGAAAATAGAAGAAATTGCTAGGAGACACCTTATTGGTAAAAAACTCATTAAGCCCTGAAAGACTTTAGTAGGCATACATAATTTGCATCCTGTAGCAATGCGCATCATGTGCATAGTTCGGTTGATAAGCCGATTGAGAGGTTCGAGATGAGTAGTTGTATGATGAAGTTTACCTTGCGAGGCATGGAGCAGACATTCATCCTTCGCATGAGCCGCCTCGCGGCGCTATGCTCTCATCCCTGCCGCTCTGGAGAGAACACCGTCTCAGAACCCAATTTTCTTCCACAACTCCTCAATGTCGCGTCTATCTTTTCTGCCAACCATCGCAAGCGCAAGCGTGGTGCGGTTCGTAAAGAACCCATCGGCGCCGGACTTCAACACCTCATCCATTTCCCATTCATCATCGATCGTCCATGCGTGAACGATCAATCCAGCGGCATGGAACTTACCTATTAGGGCCAGGTCTGGCCTGATGGCCCGATAGGGCTTTGGCGCGTGTTCTCGAGACCAACTTGGGTCTGAGGCCCAGGACGATCCCCACGGGCCGATCCCAACAGCAAGGTTGCGTGCACGTTCGATGAGAGCGTCCCATCCATGATCCTTGACCATGACTTCATCCACGAGGAGTATTCTCGGTATGTTGGGTGCGAGAGTCTTGAGTCGTTCCAGACTTTCAGGGTTGAAGGACTCAAATATAACTCGTGCGAATTTGGTTTCCGAATTGTTGACTGCTGACTTCGTCCAGCCTGCTTTCTCCAGGGTTTCGACCAGTATTCTTTCAAACGATCCAGAAGGTCTCGGCGGTATATTACTGCAGCCCGAGCGATCGCCTGGATAAGGCTCTGGGGGATATTTAGTTTCGATGTATAGACCCGGTGTGCGGCTCCCCTCTTCAGCGATCTCCATAACGTCTTCAAGTCTCAGGATTCGTAATGGAGGAGCACCTTCCTTAAACAATCGAGGTGCACGATCCGGGTACTTCTCGTTAAACCATGACCCAATATCAAGCTGCTGAAGTTCATCCCAGGTGAAGTCTGAAATTCTACAGTCCTTATGGTTTGGAAATTTCTTCGCCACGTTAGTTTTTGACTTTAGATCATCGTCATGAAAGACAACGAGGACATTGTCGCGTGTCAATTGAAGATCAAGCTCCAAGTAATCGGCACCCATTTCGCGAGCCAGAAGATGGGCAGGTCGAGTTCCTTCCGGTGCATTGTACGACGCTCCCCGGTGGGCAATGATTGCAGGATATGGAATATGGTGTTTTGGGGGCAATTTCCCCTTTAAGGGGTCAGAAAGTATCGTGGGGCCTCCGCAGCCCATCGAAAAGGCAAGAAGAAGACCACCACACAGGAATCTAGTTTTACAGGGTATCATCAGCGGCTGACAAACCTGAATTCCTTCGAAAATACTTCAGAATTGTCGCTGGTGAAGCTGAGTTGGGTATGGCAAACAATCGTTCCTCAATTGTCTCGCCCTAATGATTGCACAACGCGAAACGTAGGTTAAGTTAATCATATCTGACATCCTATTGCTAGGTACGCTTTTGCCAAGCGAGCCTGAGAGCAAACGGGTCCCCCATCTCGAAGGCTCCTGTCAAGAGGGCAGCACGCATCGTTCCCTCTTATGTTGGCAGTGGGGTTGTGCGAGACTGTCGTATCTCCCGTCGCTTCCACTCACGTGACTCCCTCGCACATATAAGAATTGGGGTCGGAATGCGCATTGACTTATTACAACTCCAACCGCTCTGCTTTCCTCCATGGCCCACAAGCCAGGTCTCGACTTTCACGGCGCCTTTTCCCATGTCATCGCCCGTGGCAATCGCCGCGCCACGATCTTCCACGACCACGCGGATTACCACGCCTATGTGGAGCGCTGTCGCCACCGCGATGGCGTGACGCTATACACCTACGTCTTCATGCCCAACCATGTCCACCTGTTGCTGGAAACCGGCGACCGGCCGTTGGCGCGCACGATGCAGACGCTCCAGTTTACCTATAGCCAGATGCTCAGGGCGCCATCAGATTGGAAAGTAGCAACCGGTGCCTCCACCGGATGATTTCAGTTCTTCAGCGAGCTGCTTCTCATCGGTTTCGCTGATTTTGCGGTGGACTGTTTGGAATTGTTCGGTGAAGAGGCCAGCCGCCCGATTTCGTCCGACAGTTCAGTGAACGACCGTGTGTCGACCGAATGGTTGTGGAATACCAGGATTACAGGACGGTTTTCATGCGCCGACAGATTGCGAATAAGAGTCTGCAGGGTATCCGAGCCACTTGTTCTCGATGGGGATGACATGAATGGTCCGCACGCGTTCTTGTCCGACGAGGTTACCGCAATCGGCGGATCTCTTCGTAATGTGTGGACACAACCTGATTGAGCGTCTCCCTGAGTTCTTCTCCCTCATAGCGGCGGTTCGCCACCTTTCGGAGGCGTGACGCGAGTCCTGTATCGCCGAGTGTCGACTCAGCCCATTTCACGAAATCCTCTCGACGATCGTGATACTCCAAACTCTCCACAGGGAGTGTCGGAATCAGCCGACACAGTTCATACAGGCTGGCGGCTTCGATGCCCACGTGACTTTTCTCGGTGCGAAACACGAATCGCTTGCCGGGTGGGAGCGGAATATCGAGGTACTTGTATAGATGGCGGACATGGGGAACCCGCCGGATTGCCGGCCGCATACGGACCACCTCTCCACCACAGAGCAAGGCGCTCCCCATGGGGATCTGATCGAGACTGGCTCCCTTCAGATTGCACGTGATGCAGTGGGTGCGCAGGCAATCTGTTATTGCGTTATCTGTGATTCGGGTTAACAGCAGATGGTGCAGTGAGGCGAGGACTGAGCCACTGAGGCGATCGGGACGGTACGACACAAAGGCCCAGCCTCCGGTGTTCAGAACGGGGTGGAGCAACGAGGAGACCTCGCTGCCTTCAAATAGGAATTCCTGCGCTTCATCCAGGACAATCCAATGGGGACGGAATTTGCGTTCGCGTACAGGGCGCAAGGCGCGTAGCAGCTCGGCAAGGTAATGGCTTCGGAGCGTGACCGGATACTGGCTCAAATCAAGGACCAACGACACCCCTCCTTCCTCGATGAGCGACACGACGGCAGACGGCGGGGGAAGCGAAGCCCGGTCACCTGTGATGGAGACGAAGCGAGGCAGTACGCGGAGGCCGCGAAAGTTTCCCTCAGGATCGATGAGAAGGACCTGATAGTCCTCGTGATGGAGTCCTTCTGCGAGCAACCCGACCATCCACGACTTACCAGTTGCCGAATTGCCAAAGACCCCCAGATTGAGGCCGGCGAGACGGGCGGCGGGGATGTGAATCGCTGCGCCTGATTCAGTCTGCCCAAGTGGGATGGGCCGCTCGCGTTTGAGCGGGATATCAAGGAACTTGCCGCCCAACGGGTACTCGTTGAGGATCTCCAGGACGCCTTGAGGGCCAGGGGCCGTAGCAAGGACATCGGATGTTTCGATAACAGCCGGGACGGCATCAGCCACCGCGACGGAAACCTCCGCCAGGGTCAACATCGAGAGGTCGTTTTCTGCATCGCCGAAGGCCGCGAGGTTTCTCGAAGACAGCCCGCAGAGGGTGAGCAGCCGCTCAAGACCCGAGCCTTTCGTTGCCCCTGGCGGGAGAACCATGACCGCGCTCTTGTTGTATTCGATCGAGGTACTGCCCCCGTGTGAGCTGAGGATGCGCCAGAGGACCTGGTCATGGGGCGTCCACGTGGCAGCGATGGCGAGCCCTCGTTCGAATGGAATGCCGGCCTCTTCGATCGCCTTGAGTAGCCGCGAGTCAAGCTGCCCGAATGGAAGGTAGGTCTCTCCACTCGCTGTGTGGTTCAGAACTGCGCCGTTTTCCCAGACGATACCGGCGAACAGTTCCGCCAGGCGACCAAGCGTGACGGTCTCATAGCGACGCCCTGTGACGAGAAATAGGACATGACCGCTGGCGCGGCATTGTTCCAGGGCCGTTTCAACTTCGGGCGGGACGTCCCCATTGACGGCAATCGTACCGTCGAAGTCGAACGCCAAGACACGACGATACATACAGGTCCCCGCGAGTGCTGAGTGACATGAACCCCTTGTCTGTGGCTCAGCACTGGTTCAGATGCCGACAAGGACACGGTGTGCACTGATCGCTTTCATCGCGTGCACCACATCCTCATAGGACACAGCAGGGGTGGTCCTTCCTTTTACCTCCTGCGCTGCAAGGAGAAAGTCGTTCATCGCGATAATCCCCTGGAACACCCCCTCCTCATCCACCACCGGAAGTCGTCTGACCCGTTCTCGTT
>CAZOHW010000403.1:0-4377 GCA_964579525.1 uncultured Nitrospira sp.
AAATACACGAGCGCCTCCCCCTATCGGGCGGCGGGAATCGGTAGTTCATCGATCTTGGAGTGCTCAGGCCATAGAAGCGTGAATTTGCGTATATTCAAGGTTGGAATCTGTACGACCCTGGGAAAGAGTATTCACCGGCGTGAAACAATCTCGAAACAGGGAGCTCCTAGCCTTATGCGCGTCCATTTGCTTATCCTTAATAGGTGTGCACCCGTCTAACAGGTGCACACCTCATCTTCCCGTCTCACGAAAGCACGTTGGCTCATTTACGCGATTGGCTCAACTCAGAATAAGTCATCGAAATTCAAATCAGGCCTTTCGCGAAGAACCTCAAACGTCCGGTTGTCGCCATGCTGTGCTGTATAAAAAACTCGCCAGCCAAAAAGGAAAGGGATCGGTTTTTTGGCGCCGAGTAAGCCACCGACGGTTGCGTCACCGTCTGAAACATGGAATCCAGTGATTTCATTATCACCCTCATTTTGAAACCCAGGGAGTCCGCTGAACCCCGAATCGATGGTAGCAGAAGGGTCACGACCTTCGGCCAGAACCCGAATCGGTTGATTCGCTGAATTGCTGTAATCGAGTCGGACATCAAACATAAAAGCCGAATCGAGCGCATTGCGTTGGGTATGGAGGCCGTCGCCGGCATCTTCAACAAATACGATTTTGTTGGCCGTCACGAAACCGACGTTGTCGAACCCGGTATGTTGTACATCGCCTTTGTAAAACATAGTCAACTTTCCGCCATTCATGGAAGGACCTTGCATCGTCAACTTCATGATCGAGCCGAACCCACCGTGATTAAACGCCTCGGTCAGGGCGTTGGTGTCACCGGTTTCATCGAAAAAGAATTCTCGGAAATTGGTACCGGGACGGAATTGGCCGTTTTCCGGTCGCTTGAACGGCGTTGCACCGGCATTCTTGGCTAACTTATTGGCATCGAACGCTGCAAATCCCTGCACATCGGTATCATGAATGACGACCCAGAGTGTGTCGAATACCTTCCCATATGTATGGAGATCAAGCATATCGTCCGACAGAATATTGCCGTCGACATCGCTGGAGTTAAACACGATCGGGCCGGGGTTTCTGAGCGACATGACTTGCAAAGCTTGGAGTTTCCCGCCCGCCTTTAGATCGGCTGGATTCTTGGGGACGAATCGATACACAAAACTGTTCGGCTGTTTTGCATGGCTGTTGGTGGAGCCGCTTTTTCCACCCACATCTTCGACAATGATAATGTTGCCCGCGGCGTCGGCCTGCATGCCTTCATAGCCCCCGCGCCCCATCACGCCGAAAAGGTTCTCGACTACCGAGGGAAAGTCCGGTGTTGCCTGATAGATGCCGCCGCTGGCTCCCGCCTCAACGGAGAATAACAACTTTCGGGAAAAGGGATACCACGTGGACCCATCGATCGTCATCAAGGGATCGCCATTCTGTTCCTTCTCCGCAAGGAGCGTCACCCGATGAGCGCCGTCCGCATCAAGATTGATGCGCGTGATGATTCCTTGCCCGTTCACGCCCACCTCATGTCCTTGAAAGAGAAAATGCGTGCCATAGTTGTAGTTGGCATCGGCACCATGCTGGCCATCCAAAATAAGGTAGGTATTCTTGTCCGGCTCGGTTTTGGTGGCTTCGACCTTATGGGTTGCTGATGGTAAGTCACCTGGAGCCGGCAGCATATTTCCATCGATACTGTACCCATAATATTTGCTCGTCGTGGCGGAAGGATTTTCCAACGCGGTTGAACCTTGTGCCACTGTTACTTCTCGCAGTTCCGGTGAGAGGATATTCGGTGATGAGATCCCCGGTGTCTTGGTGTTGGCGGTTGGGACATGGGTGAGAGGCCCCGCGATGGCCGATTCGACACCGAGCACCGCAACCGTGGCGATTCCCGCTTTTGCCGCCATCAGACTCCATTTGCAGAGTTTTCTTTTGATTTTGGTCATGAATGGCTCCTTTGTACATAGCCGCACCACACCGGACGAAAGCAGCAACAACGATCGCGACGTCCGGCGTATCGGCATGGGAGGTTGATTGATACCATGCAACTGTTTTCGAACAACCACCAACACACTCTTCCCTTCTCTATAGGGTGATAGAGGACCGGCATCTGCCCATTGTTGAACGGACGTAATCAGCATGCTCATGAAGCTGCAGTCTTCATATGCGCTACTCACGCCACATCCACGCTGTGCATTCTCACACCCATTCGTTACAACCAAATCTCATGATCTTTAATGTTTCGTAACGAATGTGCGAGAGGAGGAAATGGTAGAATGGACTTCCAATGTCGTACGCCTTGACCATCACGAAAGGGACCTGCTTCGCGCTCTTTGCCTATGATGTTGGAATTGGGATCAACCTCACAGATGCACAGAGAAGGATCCTCGCCGGTACGGAGCGAGGGCATTTACGGCACAAAGTCCGGGCACCTCAGTATTTCTCGTACCGGCCGGCTCCTCTGCGGCTGACTCAGGAAGGAAACGCCATCGATATCAGCCGGTATCAGGCCAGCCCAACGATCGAAATCATGGTGTATGACTTTGGGGCCGTCACAGTGACCTATCGATTCTCGATCGATGGTCCGTTCAGACATCTGCTGCAGCTGAGCGAGTTACTCTATGAAAACGAACGATTGTTGACTGAATCAAAGGGTCGTGTAGAACAGCTTATCCATGTGCTCGGTTCCGCAATCGAGCGTCCTGCCATCGCAGCGGAAGTTGAGGATTACATCATCTTTTCCATTGAGTCCTACACACCGGAACGAGTGCACGCATGGACGGATCACGAAACGGATTTGGCCCATATCCTACGTGCGGAACCGACCCCGCTTTCCGAGCAAGAAATGGCCGACGCGCTTTCTTGTCGTATCTCGTTCGGCCCAGAAGACGCCACGTTCATCGATTGGCATTCAGCGGCGTTGTTTGGGAAGGAAATGGAGGACGTTCGCGCGGTATTGGAATTCGCCAACGTGGAACTGCTGGAGATGCGGATACTTGATGAACAACTCGATCGAGCGCTGGACGAAGGTTATGAAGCTCTCTCTCAAAAGCCTCGACTTCTGTCGTTGCCCGGCTCCCATGAAAAAGACATCACGCACATTGCCCAGCTGCAGGTCGACGGCGCACTACTCTTTGAACACGTCACCAACACCTTGAAGTTGCTGGGAGATCAATACCTCGCGCGCGTGTATCGGCTTGCCTCGCAACGATTCCACTTGGAAGCCTGGGACGCCAGCATTCTCCGCAAACTGGAGACACTCGAGAGCATCTATACCAAGATGTCCGACCGGGCTGGTACCAGGCGCATGGAGCTACTCGAGTGGATCATCATCGTGCTCATCACCATCTCAATCGCAGTGTCCATCTTTTGATCAGAAAAGACCACCACCTGATAAAAAGATCTGTGAATCTATCCTCAAGGCCGATTTGTGAGAGGTCTGGACATCACTGAAAAAGTAGATGGTCGTGACTGCTTATCATACGCACTCTGTAACCCCAGCCAGTACTGTGTGGTTGTCTTGAACCTTATCGCAAACCTAGCAGCGAGCGACGTCGTCACAGGTCGTTCTCCTGCTATGAACATCGCAAGTTCCATGGGGGAAGAATTAATTGATTCCGCCAAATCTTTCACCGTGATTGGAGGAGCAGACTGCTTCATATAGACCTCAAGCAAGACTTCTCCGGGATGAATCAGTTTCATCATTGTTGCCTCCATTCATGTCACATACTGACAGGAAAGCATAGACCACGCCTAACGATAACTAGCGAACTCCCTATGATGAACTCCTCCTGTCTTTACAGACGGTTACCTCCCGCTGGCTTATACTGAACCGATATTAGATCGTGATGAGGAAAGCTACCCGCACCGGTATATTCCTGCGCCGGCTGAACGGGTGCTCATTAATGGAGGTGAAATTGACCTAAGACTGCATGGTGCAGTTCATGACCACAGACTTCGAAATCCATTTTCGGACAATAGATCGTGCGTGTGTGAAAATCGTAAAACCCGACGACGACTTCTTCCTGTCGCTGTGTTTCCAAGACGAGTCGAGGTGTCATCATGACGGCTGATTTCCCCGCGATCTCCTCATACTTGGCTTGAATATGGGGTGCATCGAGAAAGACGATTCGAAGCGACGACAGCTCGTACGCTTCATCGTGTGAGAATTGACTGATCGCGCAGGCCGAGAGAGCCAATAGCAGAACGCTGCTGCCAAGAATGAACATCGTCCAGGCTCGAACAGGTCGCGACCGAGTCGTCATTCCGAGAATCTTTCTTGCCAGAAAACCGATCGGCGCCGCACTCACCAGTATTGAGCGTAGCAGGCATTTCCAGACCGTCAAGTAAAGTCATAACAGAAGCCTTCATCGT
>CAZOHW010000404.1:0-4375 GCA_964579525.1 uncultured Nitrospira sp.
GGTCTCGGCAGGTTGCTGCGCGACGAGGGGCAGATCTGGACAGGAGCTGAGATCGAGATTGTCTTGAAGGACGCCATCGGCCTTGCCATCCGGGCGAAACGGGACAAGACGGTCATCACGCTCGCCGATTGGGAGACGGCCATGGACTCGATCATCCCCAACACCGGAGATATCGAACGCATGACCGATCTGGCGCTGCTGTTCGCGAACAACGTTCGGTACTGCCCCGAGGTGTGGCGTACACGGATGAAGGACAAACCCGCGTTGCTGCATGTCCTCAAAGGCGGCTCCGACTACAGGGCGGCCGCCTGACAGAACGGGGCGCCAGAGGCAGGTCCTCTGACGCTTCTCTTCGTTTGCGATGACTGAGCGACGACGACAGGTCTCAGAACGAACAAGGGGTTCCCCTCGATCGGCATCGTCATTGGTGGATGGGTCGCTCCCCATGAGGCTGTGCGATCAGCGCCACCGATGATTTATCCCGTCTTCGATATCAACGAGCTCATCAGGAAGGAAGATAAGCATGAATCTCACGGTATGGACCGTTACCAGCGGCACCGACAACGGGACCGAGACGACGGCGCATGGAGCGGAACGCGAAGCATACGAAGAGCTCAAAAACCGCTACTGCACTACCGCCGCCGAGGTCGCGAGCTTTGATCAGCACATTGCGGATGGGACCTTCGCGCAGCTGATGGACTGGGTATCTGAGGCATCCGGGGCAAGCGGCGATCACTTCTCGATTCGATCGCACACCATTGACGCGGTCGAGCCATCGGTGGACCCGGTGCTCGACGAGGCATATCGGGAAGCAGCCATCAGCGAGTACGCCGACGAGGGACGGATTGAGATCGACAGCAACGCAGTCGTAAGTCACGGCGATGATAACGGCGTCTATGTCGCTGCCTGGGTCTGGGTGGACCGCGACGATGTGCCGCTCTGCGCGTGTGGAGCGCGCAACGATGACGGCGAGGCGTTCAACGGTATGTGCGGATCCTGCGCGGACAAGGCGGAAGCCGCAAAAGCCCTCGAGGATTAGGTCCGAATGCCCCGCGCGCATCCTGCATCGCGACGTGCATTTGTCACGTTTCCATCTCCGGCTCCGGTTGCAGCGGCTCATCCACTCGTTGCCAGAGATGAATGCACCCGTCGCCGCATGACTTCCTCGCGGCGCTCGCGCTAGTTAGGAGCAATCCCTACCCGAGTCGGAGGAATCGATGACAGACGAGAAACCATTCAAAGTACGCATCCGATGGGGATCCGGCAGCTATGGAGATTCGCAGGAACCCTGCGAGTATGAGTTCGCCACCCTTGAGGAACTCAATGCCTTCCTGCTGGGCGTGGACGAAGCAAGCGGTTGGCTGGACTCCACCCAGATCGATCCGAATCCCGATGGCAGCTGGCCCGAAGAGTCGGATGACGAACCTGTCGAACTGGAGGAGTAATGCCCTGGGATCCCGGAAAATTTCGCAATCACTATCGCTGCCCGCACGATGGCAGCGAGTGGGTGGACACCTGGTCGTGCATGTGTAATGACCGGTGCCCGGTATGCAACGCCGAGATTGAACCCTACGCATCGGAGGATCTCTGCCTGAAGTGTGGCGCGGTTGTCGATGATGCGGAAGACGGCAATTGCCCGGACTGCGGCGAGCCCATCAAAGACTTCGATGAGTTACAGGCGGAGATCGCCGGCTGAGCCTCCTGCCTTGGCGAAATACGTCTCATCGACATAAGCAGACCGCAACCTGGCGCATAAAAGTTCCAGGCCTTCAGGAGTACCCCAAAATGAAATGGATCATCCTGGCACGATACGGTCAGGCCGTGTCTCATCTCGCTTACGAGTTCGATACTCGATCCGAAGCACAAGTCTTTTTCGATTACGCCACCGAGAATTCAAACGCGAAGCTGCGCATGTTCAAAGCAACCCTCGTGGCGGAGAAAAATTGAGCCTTCCAGCACCGGCGATAAGAGTGTGCGGTATGCGCGCGGGAGACAGGCGTTCGCCTGCACACTCGAATCCGCCGCGCACGCTGCCCGGCCATGCAACCGACTGTGCCGCACATCCCGTGAGCCCAAATTTTGGGTTCATGTTGGGTGCGCCTCGCAGCGTAGCTCTGGAATCGTGAGGGATTATGCCGCAATTTCACGTTGTTGTAAGTTCAGTCGCCTACGTCAGGGCTGAGTTCGATATAAGCGCCGCTTCTCTGGAAGATGCCGAAGAGAATGCCCTTGAATCCGCGAGATCAGGGAATGCGCTCTGGATATACGACGGACTTTCGGAGGATGCCCTGATCGAAGTAGAGGAATGAGCCTCTCAGCCAGCCACTACGGATGCGACAGGAGAGATGGCGCAACATATTCCAGCCTGAACGAAGGTACCGCGTGTCCGGTTCGCCGCATAAAGCGACCAGATGCACGCACCCACGGCTGCTCATTAGCCAGCATCTTCCCCAGTGAGCTTGGCGTCCTTGGGACGGCGGGGCTTCCCAACCCCGCAGAAAAGCTGGCAACGCCAGTATACGCCTCCCTCAGCAGCTTGTTGCGAAGTCGGTGTTGAGGCCTTTGCGCGATTGGCACGGCGCGCTGGTCTTTACCAAGTCTTCCTTGATTGGGCTAAGGAGATGCAGCCGGTCTTTACATCAAACCATTCCCCTTTCCTGTCTTAACTTTTCAGCGATTGCAAAGCCTATGACAACCATATCGATCCACAAAGACCTGGGATTGTACTTCCTTGGACGCAATGGCTACGGCCATATGTGCGGAGCGACGATCTTTCCGTTTCGAGGTGCTCTTCAGATTGAGCCCATCACCTCAAGAGGAGTTACCGGCCGCTGCAGCATTCAGATCCCTATCCACCAGGTGGCAGAGTTTGTCGAAGCGCTGCGAGCGGCCGCTCGTGAACTGCAGCCCTCTCAGTCAGAGTCGCCTTCTCCATCTGTAAACGAATTGATCGCACAGTTCGGCGCCTGGGGCGAACATCGAAGTTATGAACGTGCCGGCTGGCGATATGAGGTCGCCAACGGGGACACGCAGCGTGGGTACTGGGATTATGTGGTCGCGAAGCTCGACGAGGAAGATGCCGATAGCAAGAGGGCGGCAGGTTTGAACCCATCCCATTAAATTGGCCGCTTGTTGCGACACGCTCCCCACGAATAGGACGCCACTCGGGATTGCAGCCTCCGATGATGGGCTCCCGTTCACATTCAGGGTCAGGATCACAAGATTACCGTGCCGGGAAGGCAGCCCGGAACCTACGCCACTGGTTCGAGTGCCATGGTGCAGCGCGGGCACGGCTTAATTTCTTCTAACTCCGAGCAGACCGCCTCGTTCCTGATTCGATTCGCGGACCGAGCGGCACGCAGCCTTATCTCGAAGGGCGAGCGCTTGATCGTCAGAGAGCGGGCCCTGTGTGCCATGATTCCGACCTGCGCGAGAGGCTTGCGCCCGCGAAATCTTGTCATTACACTTACTGGTAGGAGTATTACCGTGCAGATTACGAGCAAGGGTCAGGTGACCATTCCACAGGAGGTCCGTAACCAACTGGGTCTTCTGCCTCACACCGAAGTCGAGTTCGAGTTAGCCAGCGATCACGCCCGTATTCGCAAGGTCAAACGCACCCCCGGGGCAAGCATCAGAGGACGTAGAGCGCTCGAAGCGCTTCGTGGAACCGCGGACGCTCGCATGAGCACCGACGAGATCATGGCGTTGACACGCGAAGAGAGTCACCGCGGCAGGAAAAGCAAGTGACACCGGCTTTGACCGGTTTACCGACGCGTCTGCGCAACTGCCGAGGAGTCCTGGTGGACAGCAATATCCTGCTGGACATCGCCACCAATGATGAGAAGTGGAGCGGTTGGTCGGCAAGTGCCCTTGCAGAGTGTGCGGAGCACGCGACACTGGCCATCAATCCCATCATCTATGCCGAGGTGTCGATCGGATTTACGACCATCGAAGCACTGGATGCCGCTCTACCCAGTGCCCTTTACCAAAGGGAAGACCTTCCCTGGGAGTCCGGGTTCCTAGCCGGCAAGTGTTTTTTGGCCTATCGTAGACGCGGAGGATTGCGAAATACTCCACTACCGGATTTTTACATCGGTGCACACGCGGCCATTGAGCATCTGGCGTTGCTCACGCGCGACATCGGACGCTATGAAACGTACTTCCCAAAGGTCGAGATCCTCTCACCACCAAAGAATCTTCTGTGAGCTCGAATCAGAAGGAAGCTATGAAGACATCAGACGCAAGCTCTGCCGTATCCTTAAGCGCAAATATCACGCCGGTGAAATCTCCCCGAAACCCTACGAGCAGGCCCTTGGAAAAGCCCCAAGTGATTTTCGTTGATGAATGGCACCAGAGAGCAGTGGCAGGCTTGAAC
>CAZOHW010000405.1:0-4336 GCA_964579525.1 uncultured Nitrospira sp.
CTGTTATGGTGCACCATTGCGATCCTGATGGGCACGGGGTGTTCTTCCTCGCGAGTCATTCCTGAGCCCTTGGCGCCGCTTATTGACCGGACTGTGACCTTTCGTGAGGTGTTGGCTGCGCCCGAATCCTATACAGGACGGGTGCTCATATTGGGAGGCGAGGTGTTGAAAGCCAAACGTCTCAAGGAAGGGACCCGACTCGAATTTCTGCAGTTGCCCCTCGATACGCACGAGCAGCCAATTCGTGATCGTCAACAGTCAGAAGGGCGATTTCTCGCAATTCAACAAGAGTTTCTCGATTCCGCCACAGTCACCGAAGGAATGAGGATGACCATCATAGGAGAACTTGTTGGGGCTAAAGCGGACTATCTTGACGAAGTCGAGTATCGCTATCCGTTGCTGATTGTCAAACATCTGCACAGATGGCCGGCGTCATCGTCCGGCTATATTCAGCCATCCCCAAGATTCTCAATCGGGATTGGCGG
This sequence comes from uncultured Nitrospira sp., assembly GCA_964579525.1. Classification (GTDB taxonomy): domain Bacteria; phylum Nitrospirota; class Nitrospiria; order Nitrospirales; family Nitrospiraceae; genus Nitrospira_D. The sequence continues at coordinate 486 of CAZOHW010000405.1, forward strand.
CGGTGGAGGATTCGGGATCGGATTTTGAGCACGGCGCTGAGCTGTCGGCCGCTCATCCCGCCCGATCGTCAATCCCATGGTTAGATAAGACCCGAGGCCTCGGGTACGATGCTGGTTCTTCTGGTTCGCTCAGGACAATGTCGGAAAAGCTCCTAGTCAGGAATAGGTAGGATGTTCTGATTGAAACCATTGGCAATCCTTCCTATAATCTGCGCGCGTTGGCCGTGGAAGAGAAAGGCGGTGGGGGTACATGCTCGCCAAGGTGACGAGTGCGGCATTGGTTGGTCTCGATGCGCATCTGGTAGATGTGGAGGTCGACATTGCCGGAGGCCTTCCACAGTTTTCGGTGGTCGGATTGCCTGATGCCACCGTCAAGGAAAGCCGCGACCGCGTCCGTTCGGCCCTGAAGAACACCGGGTTTCATTTCCCCGCCAAACGGATCACCGTCAACCTCGCTCCAGCCGGTCTGAAAAAAGAAGGGCCGGGCCTCGATCTTGCCATTGCGATCGGTATTCTTGTCGCTGAGGACGTGATCCCTCAGGCGATGTTGGACAAACGCGTCGTGGTCGGAGAGCTCTCGTTGGATGGGCGAGTCAAGCCGATTACCGGCGCACTTTCCTTTGCACTGGCCTGTCGGGAAAAATATGATCTCTTGCTCCCGGCCGCCAATGGTTCTGAGGCGGCGTTGGTAGAAGGAGTCAACGCCTATCCCATCCACAGCCTTCCTGAAGCGGTGGAATTTCTCAACGGGCATCATGCAATTGTGCCGAGTCTATCCACCGACAGATTCATGGAATCCGTCCATGCTCCGGACGAGGACGACTATTCAGATGTTCGCGGCCAGGACCATGCGAAACGCGCTCTCGAAGTGGCCGCCGCAGGCGGGCACAATGTGTTGATGATCGGTCCTCCCGGTTCCGGGAAAACCATGTTGGCGCGCCGGCTTCCCTCGATTCTTCCTTCATTGGAGTTGGATGAGGCGATCGAAACGACAAGGGTGCACAGCGTGGCCGGTCAGCTTGCTCCGGAACGGCCGTTACTGACGATCCGTCCCTTCCGTGCTCCCCATCACAGTATTTCCGATGCCGGGCTGGTGGGAGGCGGAACAGTCCCGAAGCCAGGCGAAGTGTCCTTGGCGCATAACGGTGTGTTATTTCTCGACGAGTCCTTGGAATTCAAGCGGGGGGCGCTTGAAGGGCTACGGCAGCCCTTAGAGGATGGTCATGTTATTCTGACGCGGGCAAGCGGGACGTTGAAATATCCGGCGCGGTTTATGCTGGTGGCGGCGATGAATCCCTGCCCTTGTGGATACTATGGTGATCGGACAAGGCCGTGCATCTGTAGCGGCATACAGATCCGACGCTATCGGGCCAAACTTTCCGGGCCGCTGCTGGATCGGTTAGACATTCATCTGGACGTGCCTCCTGTGCCGGTACGCGAACTTCGTGCGGACCTTCCTGCTCCGGAAGGGTCGGTCTCGATCAGGGCACGAGTGGTTGCGGCCAGAGAGCGTCAACGCCGGCGGTATAGAAACGATAGTATCTACACGAATGCCCAGTTGAAGCCTCGGATGATAAAACGGTATTGTGGCCTAGATCAGGCGGCTCACGATTTGCTCGAACAGGCGATGGCGAGACTTCGGCTATCGGCCCGCGCGCATGGACGCATCGTGCGAGTGGCCCGCACCATCGCCGATTTGGCTGACTCGGAGCAGATCGAGACAGAGCATATTGCCGAAGCGATTCAGTATCGCTCATTTGACCGCAATCCAGAGCTGTGAGGTGTCTGTGACGTCGGCGAAAGTATTTCTCTGGTGGTTTGTTGTGGGGGCAACGATGGCGTTGTCCGTCATCATGTTGCAAGGTGGAATCAGAGAGGTCATGCAGGCCCAGGGGTCGGTGTGGGAGCTCAAACTGGTCGAGCTGTTGACCACGATCATGGGCGGAGGACTGCTAGGCGGCTGCATCGCGCTGATCATGGACCGGATCAAGAAGTCGTAACAGATTTATCTCGCCTCGCTTTGTGCATCGCCCCACCGGGGTTCTTTCAAATCTGCCGGATCAGCCGGAAGATCAACTACACGACCGAGAGTTGAACGGTGTAGCATTTCCTGCTGAGTAGCCAGAGACTCCGTGTGTTCGGGAAGGCTTCTTCCAAATGGAGCCCGGATTATCAGCGAACCTCATCGCGCCGTGCCTCGTCAGCGTAGAAAAAGCACAACGGTTGTTTCCCAATGGTTTTGAGATGATAATAGGATACCGTATCGGATTTCCGCTGGTCCAATAAGAGGAAGGATTAGGGATGTCCGGACTTAAGAAGGAACACAGCTATGGCAACTGACGCAAAGAAAATTCTTGAAGAAGCCATGCAGTTGGAGCCAGGCACTAGAGCGTTTATTGCTGAAATGCTCTTGGAGAGTCTTGATTTCGAAGAGGACTTTGAGATTTCACGGACATGGCGGGACGAAATCGAACGTCGTTGCGAGCAGATCGATCGTGGGGAAGTCGAGCTGATCGATTCCGATACGGTGATGGCTGAGCTTCGGAAGAAGCACGCCTAATGCAAGTCCGGTGGCATGGTGAGGCTCGCTTCGAGGCGGCTGAGGCAGCAAGCTTTTACGGAGAAAGGCAACCAGGTCTTGACCGACGGTTTCTCGACATACTGGAAGATGCTCTCCACAGAATTCACCGTCGCCCCAACATGTATCCAAAGGTCGAAGGCAATATCCATAAATGCAGGCTCCCCCGCTTCCCATATGGTGTCATCTATCGGACAAGATCAGAGACGATCGAAATACTCGCCATCATGCACCTGAAACGAGAGCCTGGGTACTGGAAGGAACGGTCACGATAAGCGTCGCCTAGGTGCCTTGGTACGGCCGCAATGATGTCGCGGTGATGAGCAGGACGACTTCGAACTGGTGTCGTTCAATCGGGAAGGAATAACATGGAGGCGGCAGACTCTTAGGCGGCTGCATCGCGCTGATCATGGATTGGATCAAGAAGTCGGAGGTGTAGAGAGACTTCCCGCCTCGTGTTCATCATTCACGCAACCGGTTATTGACCCAATTCTCCGGTGTCGGTTATCGCGCGTGATTTTCATCACTCTAATTGATTGTTAACCAGCGTGTCAGCCTGAGTAGGCGACGACCTGTTGGGGCCTGAGTCGTCTCAACCCGCGATATCCATAGTGGCTACGAAAGTCCAAATGAAACTTTCTCCAGTCTGCTCAGCCGTCGCTGGACAGACGATCACTCCATAGAAGAATACCGCCATTCTCAGCTGTGATACGAAGGAGGGATTGCCGAGCCTGCCGAATGGGCGTACAAACCTCCACCACATCGCATCGTCGCCGGGTAGGGGCACCGTCTCTCATGATGCCAATCCAGAGATGCCACATGCTGTTTCAGGGTTCCCTCTGGCCACCGTCCTTCTCATGCTATTCATGTAATAACGCACGTCACGTCCTATATGGTTCAGCTAGATAGGGCAGGATAATCGATGCCACGCAATGATCAGGCCGTTCGGCAACACATCTTGCTCATGAAGCTTGAATCGCCCCGACATGGACTGACGTTGGATCAACTCGCCGAAGGGCTTGACCCTTCCACTACTCGGCATTCTCGTACGTTGCGTCGGGATCTTGAGGCGATCGAATCAGCCGGCTATCCCTTGCTGACTATGCGAATCGATGGGCATACACGTTGGAAATTACTGGATGGCGCCCGCAACGTTCCCGCCTTGCGGTTCTCACCGACTGAGTTGATGGCGCTGACACTGAGTCGTCGACTCGTTGCTCCACTCGAAGGCACAGCTGTGCATGTGTCGTTGCAATCTGCGCTAAGTAAAGCC
>CAZOHW010000406.1:0-4336 GCA_964579525.1 uncultured Nitrospira sp.
TCACTGGACAACTGGACAAAGCCGCAACCAGTTATCAGCAGGCGGTGACCGTGAATCCCAAATCGACGGCAGCACGCGATCGAGTCATCCTCCTCGATATCGACACGAATAAACTGGACGAAGCCGAGCGTCAGACGAAATCTATCCTGGAGGCGAATCCCAAAGACCCAAGTGGCCTGCTCTTTGATGGACGACTCAAGTTGGCCAGAAACCAACTCGATGCCGCGATAACAACCTTGCAGTCGCTGAAAGCCCTGGCGCCACAGGTAGCGGGTGCCTACCATTATTTGGGCATCGCCTATGTGAAAAAGAAAGACCTCCCCCAAGCAGTCATCGAATTGAAGGAAGCCCTCAAGCTGGCTCCTACTTCCGTCGATTCCCATGCGGTCCTAGCCGGCGTGTACTTGAGTCAAGGATCAGCCGATCTGGCTATTGAACAAGCGCAAGCCACCCTGCAACTCAACCCTCGTCACACTCGAATTGCGACCCTCCTCGGTGAAGCGTACACCCTAAAAGGCGATACCGAAAAAGCTAAGCAAGTCTTCAAAGCACTCCTCAAGACCTCCCCCACGAACAACATCGTGTCTCATCGCCTAGGGCTCATCGCTCGTTCGGAAAAACATGATGCCGAGGCCCTACAATATTTTGAGCAGGCGCTGAAACACACTCCGGACTTTATCGAGGCGCTCGCCCAAATCGTCTCAATCAAGGCAGCGCAGAGCAAATTCGATGAAGCCAAGGATCGCTTACTCCGCCATAAGGCTGTGTTCCCGAACAACCCACATATCTACGTCCTTCTTGGGCAACTCCTGGTATTGACCAACGATTATGGGCAGGCGGAAGGGGCCTTCAAGCAGGCGATTGAACTGAACGATAACGTATTGGATGCCTATACTGGACTGGCGGGCGTGTATTTAAAACGGGGGCATGCCGACGAGGCCATTAAAGAATTCAAGATCGCCCTCTCCAAGAATCCAAAACTCATCGGCACCTATACGGTCTTAGGTATGATTTACGAGTCTCAGAAAAAATACGACGAGGCTCAGGCCAGCTATCAGGAAGCCCTCAAAATCAATCCTCGATTTGCGCCCGCAGCCAATAATCTGGCGTGGTTGATGATGGAGCGAGGAGAAAATACGGACGTGGCCTTAAGCTATGCGCAAACGGCTCGAGAAGTCTCGCCGAACGACCCCAGCATTGCCGACACCCTCGGTTGGATTTACTACCAGAAGAAGGTGTACCTGCAAGCGGCGTCCCTCCTGAAAGAAGCAGCAGAAAAACTCCCGAATGAGCCGTTGGTGCATTTCCACTATGGTATGGCTCTGTTTAAAAACGGCAACAAGTCCGAGGCCGTCAGATCTCTCGAGCGATCGTTGCAACTCAACGTCAACCACTCAGGAGCAGCCGAAGCGAAGACCACCTTATCGGCCTTGTCGTCATCTTAACCCGCATGATTTATGAACACTTCTGCTGCAATTGCCAATCCGCTGTTCCGACGAGCCTGCGGCCGGCGGGCTCGTCCTTCGGATCCTCGACGTACTGCACGAGTACGCCTTAGATCCTCTAGCCTCCGCGTGCCGGTCTCACGACGCGGCTTGGCAATTTCCCCACGAACTGTCATGAATAATGCGGGTTAGCGATGTTTCGCGCTGTTCTCTTGGCGATCATGCGCTTCAATCAGGCGATCCAATCCTGCCAGACGTTCTTGCGTCGTCGGATGGGTCTGACTTAACCCCTGCCCTTCGAGCATCTGAATCCGCTGCATGAACCGTCGCGCGTCCCGAAGATCAAAACCGGCCCTGACCACGAGATCGGCGGCGAACAGATCGGCTTGGCGTTCCAAATCGATTTGCGCCAGCGCCTGTGGGACATCCCCTCCCACGGAACTGAGCAATCGATTGAGCGTCACCTGAAGCCGGCTTTGCTCCGCATGCTCAAGCGCATGGTGACCGACTTCATGGGCAAGCACCCACGCTAATTGATCGGGGGATCGAACAAATTGGAGCAGCCCAGTGGTCACGACAATATTGGCTCCATCCGACATGGCATTGATCACGGGGCTCTTTACCACCGTAACGGTCATTCGACAAGACGGCACAGCCCAGAGATTGATCTCCCGCTCTACGCCACTCCGCACCAGGCGTAACGTGAGTGGTTGAATCTTTGCGCGCGTCAGCCGCTCGATCTGAGCACGAATCGCCTCTGCCGACTGACCTGCGACGGAGCTTCCATTGATTGCCGTAATGACATCGCCGATCACCATACCGGCTGTTCCCGCCGGCAACGTCGCGTGGACGTATCGAACCTGAACCGGTGAAACATCCAATCTGTTGCTTCCCTCCTCAGACGTTTCAGGTGAAAACTCTAAAAAGAAACCATAGGTCTCCTCACGTTTGAAGACACAATGCTCCGCCGCTGCCACTGAAAGAGGAAATACGATATGCCAGAGCCTCTCTTCTGTCGAAAGATTGTCTTTCGGCAGACCGTTGCCCCACGTTCCCACCATCGTGGTACATCCGGTATAGGCTATAGCAAACCCCAGCAGCACCAGACCCGTCCGCCAGCCATCGCCTCGACAGCCTATAATCCGCATTATCCTCCCGTCGTAACTTTCCGCTTAAGTTCACGCCTGAGCTCCACCATGGCCAACGTATCTCGCGCACAGTACCGTAACAACTGCTCTCTGATGGATGTTTGTTCAACCCAATCTGTTTCAAGAAACACCATGCGATAATATTCGGCAGCGGCGTGCCCTCCATCTTGAATGGCCAGATCCGCATAGCCAAGCGACGGCACAACGGCCGGTAACACGGACTTGATCGAGTACGACCCACCGAACGCTGGGTGATAATAATGGGATTGGATGACGTCGAGCAGGTCCCACAGCCGTTTGATGATCGCGTTGAACGCTGATTTGAATTCTGGAAAGCTCTCTGCCAGTCGACGGAAGATCATCTCCTCATACGTTGAATACACGACGATGCTCCCCGTGTCTCCAAGCGACTCGATCAAGGCCTCAGCCCAACGCCGCCTCGGTTCCGACGCCTCACTGTGGAGAAACTCCTGGTGCCACAGTTCGCCCGATTCCAGCTCGATGTGATTGGACCACTGAACGGGAATCGACTGATACGGCCTACTGGAAGGATACCGCGGCAATGCCAACATCACCGTTTCAACATCCACATGATGGACAGGATACCGCACTGAACGGAGAATCTGACCCAAGCCTGATGAGATCCACTCGGTATTCGCTTTGACTCGTCTTTGGATGTCTGATAAGGCGGTTCGATCCGGTATCTCATCGATGGTGGTAATCCCCTGCTGAACAAGCTGACTGACGATCTCTTTTTTCCCCGGCAAGTGATAGATCCACCGCGGCGGTTTCTCCTTCGTGCAATGGAACCAGAAGGGGCATTCATAGGGCAGGTGACAATGCTGGTTAGGTTCAATCTCTGGAGCCTGTCCCTCTAACAACATGGCCTTCATCGCAGCCAAACGTTCCGGCACTTGCCGCCGTCGATCAGTGACCGCTTGTGTGAGATCTTCAATTGAGAAAAGCGCCCGCAGATCAACTTCACCGCCTGGATAGAGATACTTTGTATTCACGTGCAGGAGACAGGTCGCATCGAGTCTCACCCCGGACCCTTGCACAACATAGCTTTGGATGGCCAGATCATCCAAGTGGACCTCTTTCACCCGGGTGGATGACTTCACCTCGATCACACGCCAGGATGACGATCTCTCCTCACCGCTCTGTACACGCTCTAACACGTCGACGCGAACAAGGACACCATCATGTTCGAACGCACCTTCGAAGATAGCGAGGACGGTTGGATCCTGAAGTAAAGCGGCGGTCTCCGCGATCGCCGCTTCACGTTGACGGAAACCAGCCTTTACAAGCACCCCCCCGCGAAAACACCGTTGTGCCAGCAGACCAATCTCCGTACCCATATTCAAAATCGCCTGGGTCGACGCATCCGGCGGAGTCGCCAACGTTGGATGATGAATCTCCAAGTAGAGCCTCTTGTGACATTGCAATCCCGAAAGAAATTTCGATTTCGACAAACGCGGAGGCGTACCCGTTGCAGAAAATCCCTTCTGGGCGTCGGTCATCGTCATACAGTTTACGACTCGATCAATGATTTCCCATATGACCTGATATGGAACTCTGCTAGTAGGTTACTAAAAGACGATGTTGCAACACATACTCTGGATGTCACGAATTGAATTCAGTATCTTGCAGGATGTTCAAAAAGACTGTCCAGCGAGGCCGCAGCGAGCGAAGAGGCGACGCATACTCCGGGCCGTATGTTGAGCCTCTGAGCGACGCGAGAAC
>CAZOHW010000407.1:0-4329 GCA_964579525.1 uncultured Nitrospira sp.
GTATCGCTGCGACAAACAACAATGTCGTAAATGCGGTATTCGACAAGTCCGGAGCCATCTGGGCTCCTCGTTCCCGGCCGAAGAATGTTCTTTGCATCATTGCCAGCGAATAAATAGCAGCAGCAACCATTCCGGCGGCTGCTGTGACGGCGAAGAACGGTTGAACGGCAAAGGACCCGAACAGAATGAGAAATTCACCGATGAAATTGGCCAAGCCAGGAAGACCGAGGGAAGCGATTGCAAAAAACATAGCTATCGATGCGAGGCGCGGAACGGTTCCCCACAACCCCCCCATACCTCGCATGTCTCTCGTATGCAGACGCTCCTGAAGAGCGCCGGCCAACATGAAGAGGGCGCCCGTGCTCAACCCGTGTGCCACCAGCTGCATCACCGCGCCTTGCAGCGCCAGTTCCGTCATAGCAAAGGAGCCGAGGAGAACAAAACCCATATGGCTGATGCTGCTGTATGCGACCAATCGTTTAAAATCCGTTTGCGCGAACGCCGAGACCGCCCCATAGAGAATGCCGATCGCACCTAGCCCCATGGCGATCGGTGCGAACTCACTTGTCGCTCCTGGGAACAGGGGGATGGTGAAGCGCAGCAAGCCATACGCGCCTGTTTTCAACAAGAGCCCGGCCAGGATGACGCTCCCACCGGTAGGGGCCTCTGTGTGGGCATCCGGCAGCCATGTATGAAAGGGAATGCCCGGCAGCTTCACCACAAAGCCAAAAAAGAAGCCCAGCATCAACCACCAGCTCGTCGATTGCTGAAGCGTCAGCGTCAAGAGATCGGCGTAGTCGAAGCTCGGTCTTCCAGTCGCATCTTGATGGAGAATCGCCAGGGCGATGATCGAGGCGAAGAGCAACAAGCTCCCAGCCTGAGTGAACAAGAAAAACTTGAACGAGGCGTGCCGTCGATGCTCATGTCCCCAGATGGCGATCATCAGGTACATGGGAAGTAACATGGTCTCCCAGAACAGAAAGAAGAGAAACAGATCGATCGTCAAGAAGACGCCGATCACCCCGCTCAGGACTAACAGCAAATTGAAGTGATAGAAGCCGACCCGGTCCTGAATTTCCGTCCAGGAGGAAACCACGGCAATCAGTCCGAGGAAAGCCGTCAAGAGGATGAGTATGAGGCTTAGCCCGTCGAGGCCGAGATGAAGACTGATGCCCCACCGGGGAATCCAGTCGGTGTCGCTTTCCAAGAGCCAAGGACCTGCATGTGCCGGGAAGTGCAATGGGTCTTGCCACCATAGGAACAGAGCCCACAGGAGATCGATCAACATGGAGACGACGGCGATCCAGCGCGGGACATGACGGGACCACCGTTCTCCGATCCATGCCAATGGAGCGGCCTGCAGGGGAATGAGTATGAGGAGCCACAACGCCATACGATCTACATCACAAAAAGGCCGAGTAACACGAGTGCACCCATCGTAACAGTGGCGGCATACCATCGAACGCGACCTGTTTGGCTGCGGCTCAACCAGGCATGGAAGGACTCAGCCGCAATCACCAACGATTCATAACCTCGATCAATGACATCACGGGTATCACGTGTCAGATGAAGCCAAGGTCGCACCATCAGTTGATGATACAACTGATCGAATCCCCATCCTGCTTGCCAAAATGCGGAGACGGCCCGGCCCGATGGTGCTTGAGCAAATCGATCGGCCAACCCGGAACGTAGGAGGAAAAAGACGGCCGCGAGTGTGATCCCGAGTAACGACGAGACCGTGACGGCAATTTGTTCACTGGCCTCCACCGACTCATTCATGCTGGGTGCCGCCTCGATTGTCGGCAAGGCATGCGACAAGTATCGACTGAACAAAGGCACATCGCCGAGCGTGCGGGGTATTTCAAACAAGCCTACCGTCAGAGCGAGCAAAGCCAGCACGACGAGGGTGATTCGGATTGCCGGACCTGGCCCTTCATGGGGTGTCGTACGGACATCTCCGAAAAAGACTCGAAAGACCAACCGAAAGGTGTAGAGCCCGGTCAGCATTGTCCCAAGTGCAGCGCCGAACCACATCCAACGGTGACTCAGAGGCGAGGACCAGACAGACCACAGGATCCAGTCTTTGCTGTAAAACCCGGACGTGATCAGCGGGACACCGGACATCGACGCGGCACCGATGAGAAACGTCCAGAATGTCAGCGGCAACGAACGGCGGAGGCCTCCCATGTGGAATATATCCTGTTCATGGTGGAGGCTGAGAATGACGGACCCGGCAGCCAAGAAGAGCAGCGCCTTAAAACAGGCGTGGGTGAGAAAGTGAAAGAGAGCGGCGGACCAGGCTCCGACGCCGAGAGCAAGAAACATGTACCCGATCTGGCTGATCGTCGAATAGGCGAGCACTCTCTTGATGTCGCGCTGAACCAAGGCACTACAAGCTGCGAGCAACAGGGTGAACAGACCGATTATGGCCACGGCTTCTTGCACCGGAGGCGCGAGCGAGAAGAGCCCATGCATGCGCGCGATGAGGTAGACACCCGCGGTCACCATCGTCGCAGCATGAATTAACGCACTGACCGGTGTCGGACCTGCCATCGCATCAGGAAGCCAGACCTGGAGCGGAAGTTGAGCGGACTTCCCGATCGCTCCGACTAAAAGCAGGGCAGCAACGAGGATCGCCATGTTCGAGCCAACCAGCCAGGTGTCTACGGCAGAGGGCTGGATCTGCTGAATAGACAACGTTTTCAGTTGCGTGAAGAGTATGAAGAGGCCGATGGCAAACGCGGTATCTCCGATGCGTGTGACGATGAAAGCTTTTTGCGCGGCAGCACCGTTTTCCGGTTCGCGATACCAAAATCCGATCAAGAGGTAACTACAGAACCCCACCCCTTCCCAACCGAGGTACAGCAAAAGCAAGTTGTCCGCCAACACCAGCGTCAACATCGCGGTCACGAACAGATTCATATAGGCAAAGTACCGACGGTACCCCTCGTCGCCCGCCATATATTCGACGGAATAGAGATGGATCAGAAAACCGACACCCGTGATGACGGCCACCATGAGGAGCGACAGAGCATCCAGGTACCAGGAGACACCGATCGTCATCCCTGAGGTTTCTACCCAGTTCCACAATGTTTGATGGTACGAAGGCCGGTCTGGAAAAGCCTGGAAGAAATCAGCGGCAACGAGCACCGTGATCAGCGCCGCCATGCCGACCGAACCGCAGCCGACCCACGCAATCTGTCGGTGAGACAAGCGGCCGCCGAGCAGAGCCAGCAACAGAAAGCCGGCGAGCGGCAGAGCGGGAATAAGCCACAACAGCTGAATCATAATGTTTCGTTTTGTAAGTTGTCAGACCAACTCAAAATTCAACACTCAACATTCACAATTCGTTTTAGCCTCGCAGCTCGCTGAATGCATCCGCGTCCAAAGTCTGAAACCGGTATGACACCTGCAACACGATGCCCAGCGCCACGGAAACCTCCGCTGCCGCCAATGCAAGAATGAAGAGAAACATGATTTGCCCGTCTGCCTGCCCCCAGCGGGCCCCGCCGGCGATGAATGCAAGACTCGCCGCGTTCAGCATGATTTCGATGGACAACAACATGTAGAGGACGTTACGTCGGATCAGCAGACCGGCCAATCCGACGCAGAACAGCATGATGGCCAGTACCAGCGCGTGCGTGGTCAGCATCAGCGAGGCTCCTTTGCCAGACGGCGGCCCAGATGATAGGCTCCGATTAGTCCGGGGAGCAGCAGCATGGAAGCCAATTCCACAGCAATGATATAGGGGCCATACAACACGATGGCCACGTCCTTCGGTCGGATCTCAACCAGCTCAATGGCAAGGTGATCACCGACGACAATGAGGTATCCCACCTCACCGAGCAGTACGAGTGCCAGCAAACTCGGTCCCATCCAGATTCCCGGTGTAAGCCAACCCTGTTCTTGCTGGACCGAGAGTGGACCTTGATTCAACAGCATCACCACAAAGATGAAGAGCACCATAATCGCACCCGCATAAATGATGATCTCCAGCGCGGCCGCGAAATGTGCGCCAAGTAAGAAAAAAATCAGAGCCAATGCGATGAGGGCTACTACCAGATAGAGCAGAGCATGAACGGCGTGCAGATGGGTGATCACGCGAACGGCGGCCAGTAATACAACCGCGGCGGCGATATAAAAAAGAATCTCCATACGCTTCCAAACAGGGCTAAGTCCTGAGTTCTGGAACCATCGTGCTTGCTCAGCATCCAGCACTCAACGCTCAGCACTTATCTAGCACGCATGATTCATGAACAATTCGTGAATCATGCAGGCTAGGAGTCTGTCCGAGTAATTATGATGAGTGACTGTCCATAGCGATTTTCT
>CAZOHW010000408.1:0-4306 GCA_964579525.1 uncultured Nitrospira sp.
GTGTATGGATGGGTGGCGGGGTGAGTTGGGCGAGACAGGTCCATGTCTTCTGCTCGCGCACCGCGCACACAAGTCCCATTTGAAGATTAGGTGACTGGCGGTGCTCGGTGCATGCGCGCAACCAAGACATGGACCTGCCCCGCCCATGAGGGTGAGTGGAAAGAAAAACGGAGGAGATTCGAATGAAAAGCGAAATTTTGTATCCCGGAGCGTTTCCAATGGTACGCGTGGAGTTAGGGAATGGAGAACAGATCAAGGCCGAGTCAGGGGCAATGGTCGCATGTTCCCCGACCATCGATATCGAAAGTAAAATGGAGGGAGGATTTTTGGGAGCCCTGTCACGAAAGTTTCTGACGGGAGAGAAGTTTTTCTTCCAGACATTGCGCGCCAGTCGAGGGGCCGGTGAAGTGCTGCTCGCACCGACGGTGCCGGGCGAAATCGTCGTCTTGGAACTCGACGGGGTCAACGAATATATGGTGCAGAAGGATGGGTTCCTGGCCGGTGCGGATGGGATTACCATCGACAGTCAGATGCAGAGTATGAGCCGGGGATTGCTGGGCGGAGAAGGGTTCTTCATCCTCAAAATGAGCGGGAAGGGCATGCTCGTGCTGAATAGCTTCGGCGCCATCCATAGGATCGACTTGAAGCCTGGTCAGGAATATATAGTTGATAATAGTCATTTAGTCGCATGGTCTACGACCACCTCCTACAATATTGAAAAAGCCACGTCCGGGTGGGTCGCCAGTTTTACCTCGGGGGAAGGGTTTGTGTGCCGATTTCGTGGACCAGGGATCGTTTACATTCAAAGCCGCAATCCCGGCGGATTCGGCGCATGGGTCAGGCAGTTTATCCCGGTCAGCGAGTAGCAGGTTAAGGCTAAGGCTGAGGAAAACCGCGATGGGACAAGGCTCGGTACCAAACTCGACCTCAGCCTCGACCTCAACCTCTCCCAACGCGCTCTGCTTCGGTGATGAATTCCCCGCCAGTGGTGTACCTTGCCTCGTCCATGTTGAAAGTCATGTACTGACGATCACATTTCCTTCTGATCGTGACAACGCTGAAAGCCGTTCCGAATCTATCCTCTATGCCGGCATGACCGTGTCGGCGGGTGGGTTGGATCACGATCAGCTTGTGGTGAAATGGGCAGGAGCGGCAGGGGAACGGACACTCTATCTCAAGCAGGCCGAAGTCATTCGCGCATTCCGTAAGGCCGCGCCGGATCACTTGAACAGCCCGCTGGAGCGAGCGGCGGAACAAGTGCGTCAGGTTCGGCACCGGCACCGGATAGTGTGGGGCGTCGTTGGAGGAACTCTCTTGGCCGCCATGCTTGGGCTGTGGTTTGGAAGCGATCTGCTGGTGGAGCTCGCCGTCGATCGAATTCCAATTGAGTGGGAGCAGAAACTAGGCGAATCGGCCTATCGTGACTTCCTTGCTCAGCAGGAGACCATCATGGAGGGGCCCGCTGTTGCCGCCGTCAAAGAGATCACCCATCGCCTGACCGAACAAGTTCCAAATACGCCCTACCGGTTTGAGATCACGGTCGTGAAGAGTAATGTGGTGAATGCCTTCGCCTTACCGGGCGGCTACATTATTGTCTTTACCGGTTTGATGAAAAAAGCGGAAAACCCGGAAGAAGTCGCGGGCGTCCTCGCACATGAGCTCAATCATGTCCTGCAGCGGCATGGGCTCGAACGCATCGTCAAACAGCTGGGGTTTGTGGCGGTGGTCTCGATCATACTGGGGAATCCTCAAGGGGTAGGCGGGATCATGAAGCAGCTTGGGATGGAGTTGATGACCCTGAAGTTCGGTCGCGCTCAGGAAACCGAAGCGGATGTGACGGGCCTACAACTGCTCCATCGGGCCAAAATCAACCCCGAGGGAATGATCACCTTTTTCCAACGATTGGCGGAAAAGGATGAGGGGCGGGTCGAGTGGCTGTCAACCCATCCGATGAGTAGCGGTCGAGCCGAGCATTTAAAGGCCAGACTTGCCGAGATGCCGAAGCAGAAGGCCGAGCCGTTCTCATTCGAGTGGGCGACCGTGCGGGCCGGACTCGGCGTTCCAAGCAATGCCATCCCATAATGGTATGGATATATGCCGCACTCTTGAAACTATAGCCGGGTTAAGGACATAGTCCGATGCTCTCCACATTATTCGACAGCGAGGACCGAAGCATGATATATAGGTTCTATATATCCTGGAGGATGCTATGCCGTCCATGACCGTGCAGGTTCCCGTTCTGATGAGTCCCACGCAAAAACGCCGTCTGGCCCGTAAAGCCAAACAGGCGCACCTCACGATGGGAGAGCTTCTCAGACAAGGCGGAGAACGATTTTCCCCGATCGAAGATCCTGCCGTTCTCGATCATATGGCCAAGCAAGTCATTCGCTCAACTACCAAGACCATCCTCGCAATCGACAAGACCCTCGCGATGGTGGCGGAGTCTGAAAAACGGATGACCAAGAAACCGGCAAAAGGACGTGACTGAATGGGACTCACGGAACGCGTCTGGGATGCCTTTGCGAACACCCTGAAACTCAGCGATAAGGTCGATCAACTCAACACCGCGGTCTCCAAGCAGCAGTCTCGTATCGAAGATCTCAACGCCAGGGTTATTCGTCTTGAAGCCGCGTTAGAGTTTGCGATTCGGACTAAACCCACAAAACGTATCACCGGCTCATCCAACTAGCAAACTGTTGACAAGGTCCGCCAGCAGCATTTTCCTCCCGCATCCTGCTAGACGGTGGTTACTCTCACTGTGAGGGCAACTGGGTGTCAGTCCATGAATTCTTCTCGCACGATTTGTATCGGAGTCATAGCTGATACCCATGGCCTGTTCGATTCAGCGATTCTGCGACATTTCCACGACGTGGACCATATTATCCACGCAGGCGATATCGGCAAACGATCCGTCATCACACAACTCGAGACGATCGCCCCGGTGACAGCTGTCTCCGGCAACGTCGATGGCTATCACAAGAGTGGGTTTTCACCTGAGACCATGATCGAACTGTCGGGGATTCGGATCGCCGTTCGCCACATTCTGTATGAGGGCGGAAAGTTAACGAAGGAAGGACGAGCCTTTCTGAATCGCGTGCAACCAGACATTTGTGTGTTTGGACATACGCACCGACCGACAAAAGAATGGCTCGGCGACATTCTGCTCTTCAATCCCGGTTCCGCAGGCCCGAAGCGGTTTAGCTTACCCCGGATGCTTGGAAGGATTTCAATTGGAACTCGAATTTCGGCGAAACACGTCAAACTAGAAGATCGGGTTACAGGACTCTAGGTTCTCAATCAGAGGAGATTGTGCAGTAATCTTTGGTTGTGCTAGATGAATCCTCGCATCATGAACGAGACAGTATGATCATTCAGCTGAAAGGAGAGAATGATGAGCAGATTCGGGTGTCGAATTGTGGCTGCGACGGTATTGCTGGGGATGATGACGATGAGCACGGCTTGCTATGGCCCATTTGCGCTGACGAAAAATGTCTACCGCTGGAACAGTAACGTGAAAGGGAGTGGGGAAGTAAATGACAAGTGGATGAAGGAACTGGTTTTCTTTGGCCTGATTATCGTTCCAGCGTATCAACTCTCGGCGCTTCTGGACATGTTCATCTTCAACTCCATGCACTTTTGGACGGGAGAGAGCCCGATTAAGGATTCCGGTTTGGTGAATGAAGGCACAAGAGTGGCCACCATGGGAGATGCAACGATTCGATGGACTTCATTGGAAAATGGTGCAACGGTCACGTATGAACGTCGGGGCGTCGTGGAGCGGCGTGCGAGCATCATGCCCAGTGCAAGTGGGTATCGTCTCGTTGATGAAAATGGACACCTTCTTTCCGAGGCGGAGTATGTGGCTGACGGCAGCGTCCGTCTTCTCAATGCCGATTGTCAGGTCGTGAAGCAATGGAACGAGGAACAGATACGATCATTCATTGGAGGGACCCCCACATTGTTTGCTGGAGTAGGGAAATAAGCGGTTGCAGGAGACCTACCTATGCCGGTTCAACCAGCACAGGCCGGAAGGATTAAAACCGTAGTCCAACACCCAGCAACCCGTAGTGGGTGCGGAAGTCGACGGCCAATCCTTCCCAGTGATAGTTCGATGAGAGGTAGCGATACTCGCCAAACAGGAAAATCGCAACAGCTCGCTTCGTATCGAAGAGAGGGACATGGGGTTTGAGAACCACTTGTGCTCCACCGAGAAACTGGTGTGTGAAGGTGCGGGCTGAGTCAAAATCCTTGTCGTTACGTCCTGCGATGTTTGGATTAAGGAGTGTGCCATGGGACCACCCAATAC
>CAZOHW010000409.1:0-4302 GCA_964579525.1 uncultured Nitrospira sp.
TGCTAGCGGCGTTCGAGATGCGGCTATCGCTGTCATCAGTTGTGGAAAAGAACCTGCGGTGGCGCACGTCCTGCTGGCAACCCTGGATTCACAGCCAGCCATGGGAGCCCGTCATCACTGCGGAATATGCCGGCACGCGTTCCCGCATAGAGTTCTCCGCCCTCTGAGGCGATCAACACTTGAATGGCAAGGTTCGTCAATCCTTTATTGAAGGGAATCCATTGCCGCCCCCTATCTACCGTTTTGAAAATACCGTTCCCGGTTCCGACAATCAATCCCTGGTCGCTCAGCACAATGCCACGGATCGAGTCATTCGGCAGAGCGCGACTGATCGGCCGCCACGTGATCCCACCATCAGAGCTGCGAAAGACTCCGCCATCGAATGTGCCTGCAAAGATACTGTGGTCTCGATCGATCACCAAGACACGAATGAAGTTTTCAATCATGCCTTCATGATCCTTCAACCCATGCGGCAGACGAACCCAGCCTGAGGACCGAGGCGAGAACCGGAGCACACCCTTCCCTGAGGTTCCCGCGAATAACGTTCCGTCGGCAGCGCGAGCCAGTGTGTGGACCAGCACATCCTCCAGCCCCGTTGTGACCACGCTCCATCGATGATCGGATTCGTTCAGCTGATATACCCCATCGCCGGTTCCTGCATACACCTCATGGTCCGTGACCATCAAGGCTTTCACTTCCAATCGTTTCAAGCCAGCATTGACGGCATGCCATGTGTTTCCGTCATCGCGCGACCGAAAGACACCCCCCCGAAAGGTTCCGGCATATACGGTTCCATCTCGGGTAGAAGCCAAACTCAAGATAAAGGGATCCGTAACCCCGGCCCCAACTGCAATCCATGTGGTCCCTCGATCCACTGACCGAAAAATCCCATGACCAAAAGAGCCTGCATAGATCGCACCGTTTCTCCCCGTCACCAAGGTCTGTACGCTTGCAAGTGACTGATCAGCTTGCCAAGGCATTGTAGACGGTTCTGAAACCAAACGAGAGACTAGTGAACTGGATGTGCCGACCGACTCCTGCCCTGCTCCGCTCACTGGGATAATCCAACAGATCGAGATCAGCCCCACAGACAGGAGCATCGGAAACCCGTAGACCTTCATCGTCCCATCCATCATCGAACTCTGGTTCCAGCCGTCCCCATCGGCACATCTGGATCCAACGGGAGATCCATCTCGCTTTTGTCCACGTTCCTCCCGAATATCCGAGCTCCCACGATCCCAATCTCATACAGCACCATCAATGGCCCAGCCATCAACAACATGCTAAAAAGCGTCGCGTCCGGCGTCACAATCGCAGAAACGATGAGACACAGTAAGATGGCATGCTTCCTGTATCGTACAAACACCTGCGATGACACCACACCAGTCATAGCCGCCAATGTCATGATTAACGGCAATTCAAAGGCACAGCCGAAAATCAGCAGGAATTTCACGTTGAAATCGATATAGGTCCCGACACTCAGCTGAGGCGTGATGTCACGGTCAAGCCCGAAGCTCACGAACCAATCGATCACAAGGGGGAGAATCACGACATTGCAAAACACAAGTCCTAGCGCGAACAATCCCCCTGCCACACAAAACAAGGGGATCGCCCAACGCTGTTCGCTCGGCAACAATGCCGGTTCCACCAATTTCCAGCATTGGTAAAAGATCACCGGGAGGCTCAGAATGACGGCGGCCAACAAGGACACTTTGATCGAGGCAAACAGCGCTTCCGCCGGTCCGTAAAAAGCCAGTTGATTTGAAAACGGCCGGTTCAGCCAGGCCACCATCTCCGTCGAAAACGAGAAGGTCACGATCAGTGCGCCCAACACCGTCGCACCGACAATGATCAATCTCCGCTTGACGGTTGCAATATGGACGGCAAGCGGGTTGAGAATCTGTTCCATGACAATAGGGCAACCGCGCCCAGGATGAACGATCAGTCAACTCACGATCGGACAGGCTGGAGCCGCTGCTCGCGATACACACGAATGAATTCGGCCAGTTTGTCTTTCTTCACAAGCTTTTCTTTTTGAATCCGTTTTTTCTCGACTTCTTCGGACGGCGTGAGCACGTGGCGCCTCTGCAATTCATTGAGTTCAATGTCCAGACGATGGTGGGATGCTTCCAGTTCTCTGAATTCAGTGTTGGATTGGCGAAGCTGTTCGATGATCGCGTCTTCCGTCAACATGCAACACCTCCTGGTTAGAGACAATCTGTCGTCGTTGATCCACCTCCGGTAGTCAAAACATTCTCTGATCGCAGGCTTGTCCGTTTGACAAGCGGGTCTAGTTCCATGAGCACCGCGTCTTCATCTGGATTGGAATAATACCGCAGCCGTCTGCTGAGTTCGATAAAACCGAGGGATCGGTAGAGGGATTGTGCCGGTTCATTGGAGGCACGAACTTCGAGGACCGCCCGAGTCGCTGCTTGCGTCAGCCCTTGGCAGATGGCTTCAGTCACGAGGGTCCGTCCCACCCCTCGCCTCCGCATAGAGGCGTGCACAGCCACATTCATCAGTCTGAGCTCTTCAAAAACGATCCAAAAACAATGATACCCAATAATCCGAGTTTGTCCTACCCTGTCCGCCTCTCCGCCGTGCATCGCGACAAGAAAATGTGCGAATTGGTTCCCTGTCAGCTCGGCTTCCAGCATTTTGCTCGTCCAAGGGGACGAGAAGCAAGCTTCTTCTAACGCAAGGATATCAGACAGCATCTCCAACGTTGCCGGCATGATCTGAACGTCTGAACCGCCCCTCGATTGGCTCATCGCGTCCGCTTCCCCCCTCGTCGTTGTCCCCTGGCGAGCCGCTCGGCTACCTTCTGCTCAACTCGCTTTTGGCGCCGTGCAATGGAAGATACGCCCCCCGACTGTTCATATTGTCGTTCCGCCTCGGCACGCTGTACATACAATGGGGTGATCACATCGCCGGCGATCTCACCTTGCTGAAGACGTTTGATTCCTAAGTGAGCGATCTGAACAGCCGAAGGCACAACCACCTGTTCAGATACTTGAGAGATGGACACAGAGGCCGGCAATGCCACCCGGATCTCATGCTCCATCGACGACCATCCTTCTCCAAAGATGATCGTCTCCTCATTCAGACTCGATGCGAGGCTTCCTGGTGTTCCGACCTGTTCACTGAGCACACGATGGAGATGCCCTTCTTGCGTCCTTCGAAAAATCGCCCAGTATACTTCGCCGCGGCGACTCGGTAACACCGGGCAGATCGCGAGTGATGTCGCCCCGACATTCCGTGCCATCGCCTCAAGCGTGGGAACAAGGACGAGCGGGAAGCCGATCGCCGCTCGTAGCCCCAGGCAGGTTGAGAGTCCCACACGAAGGCCAGTAAACGATCCTGGCCCAATTGAACAGGCTATCCCATCCAGACTCCGAAGCGTCAACCCACTTTGTGTCAGGAGGAGATCGATGGCCGGTAACAGCAAGGTACCATGCGCGCCGCCCGCTTCCTGTTCACGAACCGCCAGGATCCTGTCGTTTTCAAGAATGGCCACACTCTGCCGAGCCGTGGCTGTTTCAACTGCAAGAATTTTCACCGATACCTACAACCGCTGGCCAAGATCTTCGTCACTCATTACTTGATTGTGGTGAAGTTCATGGAAGGTCACCAGAACCGTCCCTTGTCCATGACCGTCCTCAAGCACAATGTGAAATGGGCGAAGCAGCCGTATGGCCTTCTCGGCTTCCATCGGCACCGACGCGTCTGCCGGCCCATCGAGGGAACGAAAATCATCGTACTGAATGGTCGCCTCAATTTCCCCGTCTACATCAAGTCGATCCTCTTGCACCACCAATAGGCGGCGATCAAACCAGAGACGGCGGACCGGCGAACGGGAGGCACCAGATGGCTCGTTCACAGTCTGATAGACATCAAGCCGATACCGCGCTCCATCTTCAACCAGCTCGACTGTTTCGCCATTCGCAATCGATCCAGTTCCTAACACCCCTCCGACCGCCCACAGGCTGAGCTGGGATAGTCGAGCCAACGTCCCGTTGTTCCGCATATCGGACTGCCGACCGGAATACACTTTCCCCTGCATAGGCAGACGGAGTCGGTACAGGTCATTCACCTGCACCAGCTCAAACAGTTCGCTTCCGATAGAAGTAAAGCCTCTTAACCGTAAGGAGTTCGGCCGACGGAAGTACACCGTACCTTCGACGCGAGTGGCAATGGGGATGAGCCCTCCCCTCACCTTGGCACTAAACAACCCCTTCATCGAGCGAATGGCTGCCTCCCGCTGACGCAGGAGGGTCACCAGTTCGTCCGCCGTGACAGGAA
>CAZOHW010000410.1:0-4300 GCA_964579525.1 uncultured Nitrospira sp.
CAAAAAGGCCGTCCAGCAAGGCCGCAGCGAGCGAAGAGGCGAATCGTACTCTGTGCTGTACGATGAGCTTCTGAGCGATGCGAGAACGCCGCTGGCGGGCTTTTTCCGCATCCTGCTAGAGATTAGGAGCTGCCTTGTCGTAGCAACTCTTTGAGACTTGAACGAAGCGCCGGCAGCGTGAGCGGTTTTGTCAGGACTTTATCCATCCCGGCCTGACGACACTTCACAGCATCTTCATCGGAGATGTGTCCAGTGAGAGCCATAATTGGCAAATGGGTCAGTGTTCCATCCTCTCGACGACGAATTTCTCTGGTCGCCTCATAGCCATCCATCTCAGGCATCTCACAATCCATCAAGATCACATCATAGGCGGTTCGACTGATAGCCTCCACCGCTTCATAACCCGTACGAGCCACTTCGACCTGACAACCTAGCTTCTGTAAAAACTTGCAGGCCACCACTTGATTAATCTCATTGTCGTCTGCAACCAACACTCGCACTGGCCCCGCCTGGTCTCCCACACCCTGTTGGTCGGCTCCGGACGCGGATGCGCTGGGTTCTCGATGGATCGCAGGCAGGAGATAGGTGGTATAGCAAAACGTACTGCCCTTGCCATACACGCTGTCGACCGTGATCGTTCCCCCCATCAACTCAACAAGTTGGCGGCAGATCATGAGTCCCAGTCCCGTTCCCCCAAACCGCCTTGCCGTTGAAGCCTCCGCCTGAGCATAAGCTTTAAACAGTTGTGCCTGTTGTTCTGAAGTCAACCCAATGCCCGTATCTCGAACGCTCCACTGCAACACCACTCCCTCCGAACCATCCGACAGGGTTGACTTGAGTGAGACGGCAACCGTGACCCCCCCACATGTTGTAAACTTAACGGCATTCCCGACGAGGTTGAAGAGGATTTGCCTCAGGCGGATCGGATCACCTCGGAACTCTTCCGGAACATCGGCGTCGATTTTCACCTCCAACGTCAGACCTTTTTTCGATGCGAGTCCCTCTGTCAGCGTCATCACATCACTGATCAATGCCCGCAAATTGACATCGGCGACTTCCAAGGTCATCTTGCTGGCTTCGATCTTTGAAAAGTCGAGAATATCGTTGACCAACGTAAGCAGCGCTTCAGCCGATCGGTGCATCGTCTCGATCAGCTGACGTTGTTGATCACTCAGCGAGGTATCTTTCAGAAGCTGCGTACATCCCAGCACACCGTTCATCGGCGTTCGGAGTTCATGGCTCATCGTGGCAAGAAAGATCCCCTTGGCGCGTGCCGCCTCTTCCGCCGTTTCTTTCGCCCGACGCAGTGCCACATCTGATGTAATATCCAGGCCATACGCTCGAACCTGTTCAGAGACTTCTAATGGGAAAAACGACCAGGCAATGACACGATCAGCGACCGCATGTTCGACTCGAGACAGTGGAGTATTGGTCGACAGGCACTCGTTCAGGATCACAAGAAGCGTGGCAGGAAAAATGGCTTCAATGCCGTCCTCGAGCACGCCACACTGAGCCATCAAATTCAGTGTGCCTGTATTGGCGTAGAGCATGGCTCCTGTTTCATCAAACTCCACGATGGGATTCGGAGCGTCCTCAGCGAGGCGAGCCACACGTTGAACATCCCGTTGCACTTCCATCGCATACGTCAGATCCCTCGCCATGACGAGCCCGCCGACTCGCGTTCCCTGCAATGTCCTCGGCCAAAACGATATAGACAAATCACATTGCGTCCCATCCTCTCTCGTCCATTGATGACCAGGAATCATCGTCACTTCTCCGGTGCGCATCATTCTCGTGAACGGACAGACCGAGGATTCTCCTTCTGTCTGTTCCACACACCCAACGAGGTCATGAAATGTCCGACCAACCAGGTCACGCATTCGACCGAACAGCTGTTGCGCCGTAGGATTCAGTGACACAATACAGCCCGCTTGGTCCACCACCACGACCGCCTCACTTGAAGCTTCGAGCAGAAGGGCGCTATCCTCCCAAGTCAGAAACAACGGCATCTCCCCTTCTGGAGAAGGATCGGGAACCGACAGAGGTGGAACCGCCATGGTCATATAACGAGACCCTTCCCGGTCAGGTATCTATCAGGTATCTATCGGTTGGCAAAAGTCCTGCCTGAAGCACCAATGGAAACGATCGGTGTGTTGTTGTGGCGAATACGATCGGTTCGTACCAGTTTCTGAGCGAACGACCACGCCACTCAAGTTCTGTCATACCTGACCGATACAGTCATCGACAGGGCGTACTAGATGGTCCAACGGAGGTACCTATGATATCCGCCATCCATACCGCGCTCTCTGGTATTGCAGCCTTTGCAAAACAGATCGAAGTCGTCGCGCAGAATGTCGCCAACGTCAATACGGATGGCTTCAAAAAGTCTCGAACGGAATTCGTCGAAGTCGCAGACGGCGGCGTACTCCCGGTGGTTCAGAAGGACGACTCTGCAGGTCCAAGTGTCCTGAAGGACTTAGGACATGGTCCATCGGTAGTTGAGCTCTCAAACGTGGACCTCGGTGAAGAGACTGCGCAACAGATCCTGGCACAACGCAGCCTCGAGGCCAATCTCCAATCACTGAAAACCGCGGACGCCATGCTGGGTAGCATTCTCGATATCAAGAAGTAGTTCCCATTGCCGATCCAGACATAGCATTCCCTTCTGTAAATGTGCTATGTCGGGTCATGCCCAACCCACGAGTCCTGTTACTGCTTCCTCCTCTCACACAACTCAACACACCCTATCCATCCACAGCGTATCTGACCGGATTTCTGCAATCACGCGGCATTGAGACAGAGCAGGCTGATCTTGGCATCGAAATGATCTTACGGCTGTTCAGTCGTGCCGGACTGTGCAGCATCTTTCGCGAACTCCACGCACAAACGCGCGATCTTCCCCGAGAAGCCGTCTCCATGCTGAAGGCAGAACGAGCATACGTCGAGATGATCGATTCCGTCGTGAGCTTCCTTCAGGGGAAAGCTCCGGATCTTGCTTCTCACCTCAACAAGCAAGGCGTCTTGCCACAAGGCCCTCGGTTTCGAGGCCGTACACGGTTCTCGCGTTCTGTTCCCGTGCCAGATAGGGCGAAACAGCGGGCGACGTTCTTTCTCGAAGATCTCGCAGACCTTGTGCAAGCTACGATTACCCCACACTTTGGACTAAGCCGATACGGTGAACATATCGCCCGGTCTGCGTCATCGTTTGACCAAATCACAACGGCCCTTGCCGAACCGGCGAGTCTGATCGACCAGTGGGTGATCGAGTCGCTCTCGGTTCACCTCGATCGAGTCAAACCATCACTCATTGGCCTGTCCGTCCCTTTTCCTGGGAATGTGTATGGGGCCTTCGTGATCGCCAAGTCGGTCAAATCGTGCTATCCCAATCTTCCCATCGTCATGGGAGGCGGCTACGTCAATACAGAACTGCGGCGGGTCACTGATCCCCGCGTGTTCGATTACGTCGACTTCATCACCCTCGATGACGGCGAACGGCCCATCCTCTCCCTGATCGAACATCTGTATGGTCAACGTTCAAAAGAATCCCTGTGCCGCACCTTCTATCGAAAACATAACCGAGTTCAGTACATCGATGACCGTGCGGCTGTTGATGTCTCGATGAGCGACACCGGCTGTCCCACCTATCGCGGATTGGCCTTGGATCGCTATCTCACGATTCTCGACAGCACCAATCCCATGCATCGCCTGTGGTCGGAAGGCCATTGGAACAAACTCACCGTGGCGCACGGGTGCTACTGGAAACAATGCACATTCTGCGATGTGGGTCTTGCCTATATCAGCCGGTACGAAATGACGCCGACCGATCGGCTAATCCAACACATCGAGCAACTGATCGCTGAAACCGGCCATCGCGGGTTTCACTTCGTGGACGAGGCAGCCCCGCCTGCCGCCTTGAAGTCGCTGGCATTGGCGTTGCTCGAACGCCGACTCGACATTACCTGGTGGGGAAATATACGGTTCGAGCCTGCCTTTACACCGGATCTCTGCCGACTCCTTTCAGCATCCGGATGTATCGCAGTCACAGCAGGGCTTGAAGCAGCCTCAGACCGTTTGCTGGAAAATATGAAAAAAGGCATCACCGTCGACCAAACCGCATTGGTCGCGGCTGCCTTTCGAAATGCGGGCATTCTCATCCATGCCTATCTGATGTATGGCTACCCATCTGAAACGATTCAGGAAACCATCGATTCACTCGAGCGGGTCCGCCAACTCATCGCGGCCGACCTCCTTCAATCGGCTTTTTGGCACCGCTTCACGACGACAGCCCATAGCCCGGTTT
>CAZOHW010000411.1:0-4298 GCA_964579525.1 uncultured Nitrospira sp.
GGTCTACGAAACGGTCACCGATATCGATCAACTACTGGGGTGTCTGCAGAGCTATCAGCCTGAAGCCGATGTGGGGATCGTCCGGAAGGCCTACGAGTTTTCGGCAAAAGCCCACGAAGGGCAAACCCGTCGGTCCGGTGAGCCCTATGTCAAACACCCGGTGGCTGTGGCGGGTGTCCTCACTTCATTGAAGACCGATGTGACGGCGATCGTCGCCGGGCTGCTGCACGATACATTGGAGGATACGGTGGCGACGGCCGACGAGCTGGAACGGGAATTCGGGCGGGAAGTCGTCCATCTCGTCGATGGCGTCACGAAGATCGGGAAGATTACGTTCAAAAGCTCCGAAGAAAAGCAAGCTGAGAACTTCCGCAAGATGGTGCTGTCGATGGCGGATGATATCCGCGTCGTCATCATCAAGCTCGCCGATCGACTTCACAATATGCGCACACTTGAACACCTCAGTGAAGTGAAGCGTCAGGAAATCTCCCAGGAAACACTCGAAATCTATGCGCCCTTGGCGAATCGCATCGGAATCGGGTGGGTGAAGAACGAGCTCGAAGACCTGTGCCTCAAGCACCTCAAGCCGGATGTGTATGAACTGTTGCGGGTACGTGTGGCGAAGCGTGACGAAGATCGTCAGCAATACATTCAAGAAGTGCGAGGACTTGTCGAGAAGGCCTTGGGGGAAAACGGACTGTTCGGGGAGGTCTATGGCCGTCCCAAGCATCTGTACGGCGTCTATCAAAAGATGAAGAAACAGTCCATCTCCTTTGAGGAAGTCTATGATCTTACCGCCTTGAGGATCATTACCGACACCAAGATGAATTGTTATGCCGTACTTGGCGTGATTCATTCATTGTGGCGCCCACTGCCCGGCCGATTTAAAGATTACATCGCGATTCCCAAGTCCAATCTCTATCAGTCGCTCCATACGACCGTGGTCGGGCCGAAAGGCGAGCATGTGGAATTTCAGATCCGCACGGATGAAATGCATCGTGTGGCGGAATATGGGATCGCCGCCCATTGGAAATACAAGGAGCAGGGGCGGGTTCAGGATAAAGACAGCAAAACGTTCGGATGGCTGCGACAGTTCATTGAGTGGCAAAAAGACTTACCCGACAATCGCCAGTTCATGGATTCGGTCAAGCTCGAACTGTTTCATGATGTGGTGTATGTCTTCACCCCAAAGGGAATGGTCAAAGAGTTGCCGAAAGGGGCAACGCCGGTGGATTTTGCCTATGCGATCCACACCGAAGTCGGTGACCATTGTGTGGGAGCAAAAGTTGACGGAAAAATTGTGCCTCTTCGGCATGAGCTGGAAAGCGGCGATACGATCGAAATCCTCACATCGCCGAATCAGACCCCACACAAAGACTGGCTGAAGTTTGTCCGCACCTCGCGGGCCAAAACAAAAATCAAACATTGGATCAAGGCTGAAGAGCAGAAGCGCAGTTTGGAGATCGGTCGGCGATTGCTGGAGGCCGAATTCCGGCGACATGGATTGGCACCGGCGCAGGTCTTGAAGTCCGCAGACCTTCTTGAGATCGCTAAGCATGAAGGATATGACACGACCGATGAGCTGGCGATCGCTGTGGGATTTGGACATCTTGCAACGGCCCAGATCGTTGGGAAGTTGGTTGCACCGACATCCGACGCTGCGCCGGCTCAATCGGAGCCGCCGACCAGCCCCAAGGTGCCGAGTAGTCGAGAGGGAGAGCACGGTGTTCAAGTAAAAGGCGGGCGAGATCTCCTAATGCAGCTCTCTCGTTGTTGTAAACCGGTCCCCGGCGATCGAATCATTGGGTATATCACTCGTGGGAGAGGATTGACGATCCACTCGGTGGATTGTCCCAATCTGGAAGCGTTGGATTATGATCGCGCACGGTTGGTGGAAGTCGAATGGGATACCGGTTTACCAAGCCAACACTCCGTGAAAGTGTCCGTCATTTCGGAAGATAAAACGGGCGTCTTGGCCAATGTGTCCTCGGCGATCGCCGAATGTAAGGCGAACATCAGCCGCGCCGAGATCATCACCCGAGAAGATCGAAAGGCAGAGCTGGACTTTGTGGTCGAAATCGTCGATACGGCTCATCTGAACCGGGTACTGAAAACCATTGAACGGGTGGACGGCGTGATTTCGGCACGACGCATTCGCACGTGGCAGGACAGGTCATAGGGAAGTGTTCAAGGCAGACTAGGGCTGCCCGAACTGCAGTTTTGTCCCTTTCTCAATTTTGTAACCATCAACCGTCCCACCGGCAATTTCAAGCACGTAGATCGCATCATCGCTGTTTGGACGGTATTGGGGACAGGAATCATCCGTCTTGGTACAAATCGGCACATTGCGTTCGATATGCGTCACACGCTTTTTGCCGTCCAGCCAAATCAGATCGAGTGCGATTTTTGTGTTTTTCATCCAAAACGACCAGGCCTGTGCTTGGCTGAAGAAAAAGAGCATTCCATGGTCCTTCTTGAGGCGATCTCGGTACATGAGGCCGACTGAACGTTTGAGCGGGGTGTCAGCGATCTCCGCATGAATCGTGATGCCAGAAGGGGTCTGAATCGCGACTAGTCTCTCGTCTGCGGCGCTGGATATGGACGTTCCACCAAGGGCTGATCCCATCGCCGCCGCCAAACACAGAGTGAGGAACGAGGTGTTTCTCAACGACATGTGCGCATCGTAACGATCGGGGAAGACTCAGTCAAGAAAAGTGGTGGTGCTGTCTGTGAACTACTGTGATTGGTCTCCATCAATCTTGCAATCCTTTCGGGCAATATGCCATCCTCAGAAAAGATAAGACGAGGAGACTATGCAGGAAAAGCGACGAGTGTTGTACAAAAAAGGTGTGTTTGTGTGTCCCGAATGCCGCCAGTCCTATGTACAAGAAAAATGGATCGAGGAGTGGCGGATCCGTTGCCATCGCTGTACGTACCGAGGAACCTTGACGGAGGTTTCAGTTGAAGAGCATATGGAGGAAGAAACATTTCGTCGGTAAGCCACACGGTTTTTCTCGCTCCTCCCTCGGCGTTATGTCGTCATCACCTACTCTCACGAGCCTGTCTCGGTGCCTCTATCAGTATCTTTTCTTCTCTGCGTTGCTGTCAATTCTGCTCCATCAGGTACCTTGTGCGGGGGCTCAAGAGAGGGCGGCTTCGATCAACGTCTTGGTGACCTATCATTCGGCGTCTGGCAATACCGAGCGCATGGCAAAGGCCGTCGTCGACGGCGCAAAGAAGGTTCCTGGTACTCAGGTTGTTCTCAAACGTGTCGGACAAGTGACCGCAGATGATCTGTTTTCTGCCGATGCAGTGGTCGTCGGATCTCCGGTCTATTGGTCCAATATGTCAGGGGAGGTGAAGACCTTCTTTGATAACTGGCAGTTCAAGTTCGGTGTCTTTCCTGAATTCAAGATGAAGAACAAGATTGGGGCAGCCTTTGCCACGGGAGGGCAGATCTCAAGCGGCAAAGAGGTGACGATGCTGACGATCCTTGCCGCTATGCTCGGCAATCAGATGATCGTGGTGAGCGGGGGTGGGGCGTTTGGAGCATCGGCTACGACAGAAGGTGATAGCCCAGGGATTGATGAGCAGGAGCTTGCCGACGCAAGAGCGTTAGGTCAGCGTGTCGCCGATGTAACGAAGCTCATCCGATTCGGTTCTCCACCGTGAATGATTCAGTCTTTGTCTGCTGGCAATTAACAAACGGCGGAGACGGTTCCTATCGCTCGACCGTGCTGGACGATGTCCCCTGAACAGCAATTTCAACAAACTCATGGATGTTCTTCGCGCAGCGACCGCAGCAGCCACCTTGCGTGAGGCCGAAGTTGGATTTAAGCTGACAGGGCATCACACACCCTGCTCGGCCTGCCTCACGAACATCCGCCTCTGTAATGCCCTTGCACAAGCAAAGATACATAGTCGTCTCCATGTAACGATTATGAGAAGCATTCTCAGTATGCCATGGGATAGACGATCTGTCAACATATGAAACAGCAACCGAACAGGCCTGAAATATTCTCGATTGTCATGGGTTTGTGAGGGAAAACAGATCTGATTGGGCAGAGGATAACATCCTTTATCGTTGTAATAATCTTCAAGCGATTTTTGGAGCGCGTTTAAGTCATATTTGCGTTTCGCATCCCACGACTTTCCGATTTGTGCAAGAGGATTAAACAAAATAACAAGGGCAGCAATGAGAATAGCGATAATTGCAATGACGATCGTGATTTCGAGAAGGGTAAAACCGGAGCTGTAATTTTTTTTCATGATCGTGATAGTATTCAGTGTACAGCATT
>CAZOHW010000412.1:0-4286 GCA_964579525.1 uncultured Nitrospira sp.
GCTCCTGAGACTCCGAGGTGGAATTTCAAATCTCCTTCGAGTAAGCCGTCGACCCAAAGAGCTGCCGTTGCTGCTAGTACATCACGGAAGAGACGTAAGACGTCATCGAAAGGCTGATCTCTGCGAGAACGGCGCTGGAAGCCTTTTTCAACATCCTGCCGGCTTGCTCGCGAATCCGTTTGGAGGAACAACGATGTGTGGAATCATCGGATATGTTGGAAATCAAGAGGCAGTGCCGATTCTCATCGGTGGGTTGGCCAAGTTGGAGTATCGGGGCTATGACTCGTCCGGTGTGGCCGTTCTGCAGGGAGAGAAGATTACCGTTCGACGGAGTGTCGGCAAACTCGTCAACCTTCAACAGTCGCTTCAAGCCAGTGAGCTGAATGGGACGATCGGGATTGGTCATACCCGTTGGGCGACACACGGAAAGCCCTCCGAACAGAATGCTCATCCCCATCGCTCAAACGGCTGTGTGTTGGTCCACAATGGCATCATTGAAAACTATCAACTTTTGAAGCAACAGTTGGAGCAAGTTGGGTATAAGTTTGAGTCGGAGACGGATACGGAAGTCGTCGCGCATTTGATCGATAAGTATCTTCGGAAAGGTCACAAGTTGGCCGAGGCCGTTCGTTTTGCCACGAAAGAAGTGACAGGCAGTTATGCGTTGGCCGTCATTTCAGAACAGGAACCAGGAACGGTAGTGGCTGCGCGGCTGGGGTGTCCGCTGGTCGTCGCGCATACCGACCATGCGTCCTATGTCGCGTCCGATGTGATGGCCATGCTGGCCCATACACGCGAGGTTACCTATCTAGAAGAAGGGGACGTCGCCATTGTCACGCAAGACCAGGTACAGCTGACCGATGCCGAAGGTCATGCCGTGTCGCGTCCTTCAGCGACGGTCACGTGGGATGCATCAGCGGTCGAAAAGAGCGGCTATCCGCATTTCATGTTGAAAGAAATTCATGAACAGCCCCAGACCATTCTGGATACGATGCGAGGGCGCTATTCCTATGAAACCGGGGAAGCGGATTTGCCCGATATCGGTATGACGCCGAAGGAATTCGCTGCTGTGAAGCGAATCTGGATCGTGGCCTGTGGGACATCCTGGCATGCAGGGCAAGTCGGGAAATACCTGTTTGAAGAAATGGTCAGAACTCCGGTGCAAGTGGACATCGCCAGCGAGTTTCGGTATCGCGACCCGCTTGTCGGTAAGGATGATCTATTCATTACGATTTCACAGTCCGGAGAGACCGCCGATACCTTAGCCGCCGCGCGAGAGGCAAGGGGGAAGGGCGCGCAGGTGATGTCCATTGTGAACGTCGTCGGAAGTACTTTAGCGCGTGAGTCGGATGGGGTGCTCTATACACGTTGTGGACCGGAGATCGGTGTCGCCTCGACGAAAGCGTTTACGGCACAACTGACGGCGCTCTATCTGTTGGCCTTGCATTTTGCGCGAGTTCGTAATGTGATGAAGCTGGTGGACGGAAAGGCTTGGCTGGATCGACTCGTGCGGTTGCCGGTGCTGGTCGAACATGTGCTTCACCGGGAAGCGGAAATCGTGGCGATTGCCAAACGGTACTATAAGAAACGGAATTTTTTATTCTTGGGGCGAGGAATTAATTATCCAATTGCGTTGGAAGGATCGCTGAAGCTCAAGGAAATTTCGTACATTCATGCGGAAGGCTACGCAGCGGGTGAAATGAAACATGGTCCGATCGCGCTGATCGACAAGGACATGCCGGTGGTCGTGCTGGCGCCTCGAGACCGGTTGTACGAGAAAACAGTCAGCAATCTCATGGAAGTCAAGGCACGGCACGCACCGGTCATCGCCTTGGTGGCTGAAGGCGAACGAGAACTCGGGAAGATCGCAGATGCGATATTTACCGTGCCTGACACGCATGCGCTGATTTCCCCAATCTTATTTACGATCCCGCTGCAACTTTTGGCGTACCATATCGCGGTGTTGCGGGGGGCTGATGTCGATCAGCCGAGGAATCTGGCGAAGAGTGTGACGGTCGAGTAGCGGAGCAGCAAGTATGGAGATCACACAACAAGATGTGGACAAAGTAGCGCAGTTGGCGAGATTGTCGATCACGACAACCGAACGGGAGCTATTTGCTAAACAGCTGAGCCAGATTCTCACGCATGTCGACAAGTTGAATCAGTATGATACAGCTGGAATCGAGCCGATGACGACCGTCACGGGGCATGTAAACGTGTTTCGAGACGATGTGGTCCGTCCGTCGCTGCCTGTGGAGAAGGCATTGGCCAACGCGCCGGAGCGCGAAGCGGACGGGTTCGGTGTACCGAGAATTCTGGAAGAACGTTAGGTGTAAGAGGTGAGGGGTAAGGCGCGAAGAAAGCCATCCCCTGACTCCTAACACCTAACCCCTTACGAGGTAGAGATGTTTCGACAAATGTTACGTTCGAAAATTCATCGTGCAACGGTCACGGGCGCGCATCTGGAGTACGAAGGCAGTCTGACCATCGATCAGGATTTGATGGAGGCAGCCGGGATTCTTCCCTACGAAGCCATCGTTTGCTCGAACCTGAATAATGGTGAGCGATTCATGACCTATGCGATCAATGGCAAACGGGGCAGTGGGGATATTATTTTGAACGGACCCACGGCGCGGAAGGCGGCGGTCGGAGATCAGATCATCATTTTTTGTTATGAGTATTATGGCGAAGAAGAGATCAAGAAGCACGTGCCCAAGATTGTCCGTGTGAATGAGAAGAATCGAATGGTGACGGTCGTGTGACGGAACACCAAGGAAGGCTGACGAGTGCCATGGCGAATCGCCTCAGTCGATTCGAATTCACTCGTTTGCAGTGGAACCTCAATGTCCATTCATAAACTCACGCTCATTGAGCTTCATAAACAATTTACCGCGGGAGAGGTGACTGCTGCGGAGATTGTGCATGCGTACGGCCTGCGCATCAGTCAAGTCGAGCCCAAGGTGAAGGCCTTTGTGACGCAGACGAAGGAGTCGGCGTCTGTTCAGGCGGAAGCATTGGACAAGAAGCTTCAGACCTGGCGGAAAACCAAGCCGTTGACCGGCATGCCGTTGGCGATTAAAGACAATATTTGCACGGAGGGAGTTCCGACGACCTGTAGCTCTCGCATGCTGCGGAACTTCATCCCTCCGTACGATGCCACAGTGATCGCCAAGCTGCGGGCACATGACTATCTATTGTTGGGCAAGACCAATCTAGACGAATTTGCTATGGGATCGTCGACGGAAAACTCCGCGTTTGGTCCGAGTCGGAATCCTTGGAACCTGCACTGTGTGCCTGGTGGGTCCAGTGGAGGGTCTGCTGCAGCGGTCGCGGCAGAAGAATGTGTAGCGGCACTTGGATCTGACACCGGTGGATCCATTCGGCAGCCAGCCGCGTTCTGTGGTGTCGTGGGGCTGAAGCCGACGTATGGACGAGTTTCTCGCTACGGCCTTGTGGCGTTTGCCTCATCACTGGATCAAATCGGCCCAATCACGAGGAATGTATCCGATGCGGCATTCCTCCTGCAGGCCATTGCCGGCCATGATCCGATGGATTCCACGTCGATCGATCGCCCGGTGTCTGATTACATGAGAGTACTCCAGAAGCGGGATGTCAAATCGCTGAGGATCGGTGTGCCGGTGGAATTCTTTACCGAGGGGCTTGATCCAGAGGTGGAGCAGGCCGTGAGAACGGCGATTGCTGAGCTCAAGAAGCTTGGGGCTGAAATCAAGGAGATTCGGCTGCCGCGAACCGACGCAGCCGTTGCCGTGTACTATGTCCTGGCGACGGCTGAAGCCAGCTCGAATCTGGCTCGGTTCGATGGCGTCAAGTTCGGCTTGCGCGCAAAGGAGACCAAAGATCTTCTCCAGCTGTACATGAACACGAGGCAAGAAGGATTTGGGCCGGAAGTCAAACGTCGAATCATGTTGGGAACGTATGTATTGAGCGCTGGGTACTATGAAGCCTACTACGGAAAGGCCCAAGCGGTGCGCACGTTAGTCTGTCAGGACTTTAAGGAGGCCTTCAAAGAGGTCGATCTCATCGTCACACCGGCGACACCGACCCCAGCATTCAAGTTGGGTGAAAAGAGTGAGGACCCGCTGCAGATGTATCTCTCGGACATTTTTACGATCTCCGTGAATCTCGCTGGTCTGCCGGCGATTGCATTACCCTGCGGGTTCAGCAAGGCGGGGCTTCCAATTGGGTTTCAGTTGATTGGGCGAGCCTTCGAAGAAGAAATGATTCTCCGCGCCGCTCATGCGTACGAGCGATCAACTGAGTGGCAT
>CAZOHW010000413.1:0-4283 GCA_964579525.1 uncultured Nitrospira sp.
TCCGCAATCTGCTTGGGGCCGACCGTATTACTGGTGCCGTTGCCATTGGCGAAGTCGTGCAAGAAGGGCAGACAGTGCAGTTCCATCTGCGCGATGCCGTGTCGGCCAGTGAAGAGTTCAACTCGCTGCTTGTGGCGGATCAGGCGCGCCATCGCCATCCTCCACTCGGCGCACTCATGTTCAGCTGTTGTGGCAGGGGACAGGGACTCTTCGGAAGACCCAACCATGACGCCGGGATGGCAGTGGAACGATTGGGATCTATCCCGCTGGCCGGGTTCTTCGCGCAGGGTGAAATCGGTCCGGTCGGTGGACGAAACTTCCTCCATGGCTACACAGCTAGTCTCGCACTCTTTGCTGAACGTGATCGCTAACCCATCCGGGTTGACCCAGCTGTCCCAACCATGCCATACAAGTAAGAAAAGGAGCGGCACGTATGAGACCTCTATGCGCAGGAGTCGTTTGTTTGATGCTGGTTGTCACCCCGACCTTCGGATGGGAAGGTGCCATAGCTGCAAATGAGAAGGAGAAGAGCATGCAGGAAATTACGACACCGTCTGGGCTCAAGTATGTTGATCAGGTCGTCGGGACTGGAGAAGTGGCCGTCGCGGGCAAGACCGCGAGCGTGCACTATACTGGCTGGCTCGAAAATGGGAAAAAGTTTGATAGCTCCGTCGATCGTGGGCAGCCCTTTTCATTTCCTCTTGGAGCCCGACGCGTCATTAAAGGCTGGGACGAAGGGGTGCAAGGGATGAAGGTTGGAGGCAAGCGCAAGCTGACCATCCCATCAGATTTGGGGTATGGGTCGAGCGGCGCCGGTGGAGTGATTCCACCCAATGCCACGTTGATTTTCGATGTGGAGTTACTCGGAGTACGTTGACAGGATTCCAAGTTAACAGCTGACAGGCCGATCCCAACACTTTTGTATGCCTTCCAGCTTGCATACTTGTCAGCGTGAACCATGATGCAACAAACTCCTCTCATCGCACGGCATCGAGCCGCCGGTGCCAAGCTGGTCGACTTCGCGGGATGGGAAATGCCCATTCAGTACAGCGGCGTGGTCGATGAGTATCATACCGTTCGTAGCAAGGCCGGTCTCTTCGATGTGAGCCATATGGGTCGGATCAGCGTATCCGGTCCAGGCTCCGTTAGCTTTCTCCAATATGTTACGACCAATGATGTTTCCAAGATCT
Source organism: uncultured Nitrospira sp. (assembly GCA_964579525.1). Classification (GTDB taxonomy): domain Bacteria; phylum Nitrospirota; class Nitrospiria; order Nitrospirales; family Nitrospiraceae; genus Nitrospira_D. Next base: position 1,191 of record CAZOHW010000413.1, read on the forward strand.
CAGTTCGCTCTTCGCAGTATTCGATGGTCTGTAACCCCAACGGCGGGATCAAGGACGACATCTTTATCTATCACGTCAAGCCGTATGAGTTTCTCGTCTGCGTCAATGCGTCGAATCGAGAGAAAATCGTAGCCTGGTTGTTGGAAAAAGCCACCCATGTGCAAGGATGCACGGTTAGGGATCGTTCAACTGAACTGGCACAGATTGCCGTTCAAGGCCCCAGCTCTCGCGAGCTGTTGATCGCAACCGGCGTTGGCGATGTCGCGGACCTCAAGATTCGACAGTGTATGGAAGCGACGGCATTCGGTGGATCACTTGTCATGTCACGGACTGGGTACACCGGTGAACTGGGGTATGAGCTCTACCTTCCTGGTCGCCTTGCGGAATCGGCATGGGAACAGCTGTTGAAAGTCGGTCACGCGCAAGGTCTCAAGCCGGCAGGACTAGGCGCCCGTGACCTGCTCAGGCTAGATATGGGCTATCTACTATATGGAAATGATATCAGCGAAGATACCAACCCGCTTGAAGCCGGCGCTGAGTGGGTCGTGAATTTTGAGAAAGGTGAGTTCGTCGGTCGGTCGGCGTTGTTGTCTCACCGGACACAGGTGATGGCACGGCGCTTGGTGGGATTTGAATTGCTTGAAAAAGCCGTCCCACGCCATGGCTTCGCTATCCTATCAGCCGATCCGCAGAGACAGCCCATCGGCGAGGTGACGAGTGGCAATCTTTCACCAATCCTACAAAAGGGAGTCGGCTTGGGCTATGTGCCGCCATCTTATGCTGAACCAGGGACAACAATTCTGATCGATATCCGAGGAAAAGCTGTTCCTGCAAAAGTGGTGAAGCCGCCGTTCTATAAAAAGTCTAAGGGCTAACCGCCTGTGGGCAATAGCAGGCTGCGGAAAAACTCAAGTTGATCTCGGTAGCCGTCATGGATGTCGAGGTTGAAACGATACTGAATTGCCCTGCAGGATGCGCAAAAAGGCCGTCCAGCAAGGCCGCAGCGAGCGAAGAGGGGAATCGTACTCTGTGCTGTACGATGAGCTTCTGAGCGATGCGAGAATGCCACTGGCGGTCTTTTTCCGCATCCTGTTAGCAGAGACTAGAACGTTGAACCCAATTGTAAGAACTTCTTACCATAAGCCATTCGCCACCAGCCACATGCTCCCATGATACGGAATATCTATACAGGCAAAGTCATCACCCTAAATGTCGACACCGTGCGGTTGCCGAATGGGGTCACGATTGACCTCGAGACGATTCGCCACCCTGGTGCTGCCGCAGTGGTGCCTGTGAAAGACGATGGCACGGTGGTCTTGATTCGGCAGTTCCGTCATGCGGCTGGAGGATTCATTTACGAAATTCCTGCCGGCAAACTTGCTCAGGGCGAAGACCCCTTGCAATGTGCCTCACGAGAACTCGAGGAAGAAGTCGGCTATCGAGCCTCCTCTTTGGAACTGCTTTCCAGCATCTTCACGGCACCTGGATTTGCCGATGAAGTGATTCATATCTACAAGGCTACTGGCCTCACGAAAGGCCGTCAGCAGCTCGACAGAGACGAGGTCTTAGAGATACTTGAAATCCCGTTGGATCACGCAATCAAGTGGGTCCAGAATGGAACGATTCGAGATGGGAAGACGATCGTGGGGTTACAGGCTATCTATATTCGGGATCACCTGCCTCGCTGATCGGCGGCACTCAAGAAATTAGGCTAGCGCACAGACAACGGAGGGATCCCCTAACGCCTCAAAAACAGGGGGGGCTTCCTGACTCAGGAAGCCCCCACATCGATTCATCTCATGATGAGAGGAAGGATACTTACTTTCCAGCCTTCTCGTCTTTCTTGTCACCGAAGGTATCGGCATGGCCGCCCTTCTTCTCTTCCTTCTTGTCGCCGAAGGTGTCGGCGTGGCCACCCTTCTTCTCTTCCTTCTTATCGCCAAACACCACGACATGGCCACCCTTCTTCTCTTCCTTCTTCTCTCCGGCGAACGCGGGCGCACTGAAGGTTACCGCCACTGCCACTGCCATAATTGCCATCAACATGCTCTTCATAATAGATTCCTCCTAGATGGTGTGAGTAGATGCCGATTATTCGGTACCTACGTAGGTGTCTAGCAAGCTTGGTGCCGAATGAGTATGCACTATGGAATCCGAGCCTTAGCCGAGGAATTCGCGTCTTATCAATGTTCTTGGTTCACAAACACTGCGTAGCGCTCATCAATTCCTGTGGCAGAATGGTGTCCCATTTTACTAAACTGCCTCAGGAAAATGGTGAAGATCAGGGCATTTCTTCCTCATCCATCGATTCACAGGGATGAAGAATCGTGCTATCTTCCTTGGCCACGACGAAAGGGCACTCCCGTCTTGCGAGTGAGAAAAGTTGGGAAATTATTCAGAATCCAACAACTCATTCTGATGATAGGCGAGTGATCGTGAGGTATATCATGCTCATCGTTCGGTAATGAAGGAGAACGGCACAAATGTTACTTACGGGAAAGAAAGGTTTGGTCATTGGCGTCGCGAACAAACACAGCATTGCCTGGGCGATTGGGCAATCAGTCGCGAGTCAAGGCGCCCAACTGATATTCAACTACCAGAATGAGCGGCTCAAACAAAATGTCGATGAGCTGGCGGCCACCATCTCCGGAGCGAAGGCCTTCCCGTGCGATGTCAGTAACGACGGGGATATTGCCTCGCTGATGAAGCAGGTTCAAAAGGAAGTCGGCCAAATCGACTTTCTCGTCCATTCCCTGGCCTTTGCTCCTCGGGAGGAGTTGAGTGGTCAATTTGTCAATACCACTCGACAGGGTTTTGCGATGGCACTCGACATCAGTGCTTATTCGCTTATCGCCGTCACGCGGGCGGCCTTGCCGCTGATGACTGCTGGCGGTTCCATCGTCACGCTGACGTATCTGGGCAGTGAGCGCGTCGTTCCGCATTATAATGTCATGGGTGTCGCGAAAGCCGCCCTCGAAGCGGCGGTCCGTTATCTCGCATACGATCTCGGCCCTTTGAATATTCGTGTGAATGCCATCTCCGCAGGTCCGATCAAGACCTTGGCCGAGCGCGGCGTGTCGGGTATCACCAAGA
>CAZOHW010000414.1:0-4279 GCA_964579525.1 uncultured Nitrospira sp.
TACGATGACGACTGAGTGTTACACAGGCGTCTTCTGCGGCAGCGTCAGATGGGTATAAGAGACATCTGTCAAGGCAGGGCTTCCGTTCAGTGCTAGCGACAATCTGAGAATCTGATCTGATCTCCCACTGAAGTAAGTCTGGATTTGAGACACCCATGCGATTTCTCGCTCTGGCTGCCGATTACGACGGAACGCTCGCTACCGAAGGACAGGTCGAGAGATCGACAGTTGTCGCGTTGGAGCGGCTGATTTCCTCCAGACGGAAACTCATTCTCGTCACAGGTCGAATGTTGCCCAGTTTGCTCGAGGTGTTTCATCACTCCCACTTATGCGAGCGCGTGGTCGCGGAAAACAGCGCCGTGCTGTATCGCCCAGCTTCAAAAGAGATCATTTCGCTCGCGCCGTCGCCTCAGCCGGATTTTGTCGAAGAGCTTCGCCGTCGAGGTGTCCGTCATTTGCATGTCGGTCAGTCTATCGTGGCTACACAGACTCCCTATGAAAGCGTTGTGCTTGACGTCATCCGTGATTTGGGATTGGAACTCCGCATCATTTTTAACAAGGGCTCGGTTATGGTGTTGCCGACCGAGATTAACAAAGCTTCTGGTCTGCGGGCAGCCTTAGAGGAGCTGGATTTGTCTCCGCACAACGTGGTGGCGATTGGAGATGCGGAAAACGACCATGCGCTGCTGGCATTTGCAGAATATTCGGTAGCGGTCGCCAATGCGGTGCCGATGTTGAAAAACACCGCGGATCATACCACCGTCGCCACGGCTGGAGCGGGCGTCGAAGAATTCCTTTCGGATCTCACGAGAATGATTTGAAACGAGAGACACGCGAGGTTGCCCGGCACCGTATTCCCCTCGGTCGTCGTCATGACGGTCAGGAGGTGACCTTTTACCCGGCCCGGCAAAATCTTTTGTTGGCCGGGACGTCTGGAAGCGGAAAATCTACCTTGGCCGCCGGCCTTCTCGAGCGGTTAGCGAAGCGGGGATACCAATTCTGTGTCATCGACCCGGAAGGCGATTATGAAGTCTTCACAGAGGCGATCGTTCTCGGCACGGTGCAGCGAGGACCGGGCATCAACGAAATTCTCACCGCGTTGAGCAAATCAGACAATAGCGTGGTGATCAATTTGGTCGGGTTGCCTTTACAAGACCGACCGACTTTCTTTCTCGGGCTCCTTCCGCGCCTACAAGAACTACGTGCTAAAACCGGCCGGCCTCACTGGATCCTCGTCGATGAAAGTCATCACCTTATGCCGATCGATTGGGACCCAACGGTAGTGGGTCTCGCTAAAGAACTATCGGGCATGATCTATGTCACCGTGCATCCGAATCAACTTGAACGGTCGGTACTGGAAACGATCGATATTGTCATAGCATTGGGCGATTTACCCAACAAGACAATGGCCAGTTATTATCAAACAGTCGGCCACCCGGTTCTCTCCGTTCCGGATGTGACGCTCCCTTCCGGGGAAGCCATCATGTGGGAACGAACGACGACCGAACCACCCTTCAAACTCCTTATCATGCCGAGTGAATTTGAACGACGGCGTCATCGTCGCAAATATGCGGAAGGCGAGTTGCCGCCTGACCGTTGCTTTTATTTTCGGGGGCCGGCTGGGACCCTCAATCTCCGTGCTCAAAATCTGATCTTGTTTGCGCAAATTGCCGAGGGCATCGATGACCAGACATGGGATTTCCATTTGCGACGGGGAGACTATTCGCGGTGGTTCATGGAAATCGTCAAGGACGACGAATTGGCTGAGGTGGCCCATAACATCGAACGACGAACGGAACTATCGCCGACGGAGAGCCGTCGATTGATACAAGCCGTTATTGAAGAGCGGTACACCATACCGGCGAAGAAAGAGCTGACGGGAAAGCTTCTACACTTAAAACAAGGAGGGCTACGATGAACATGTGGTATGGCGTCGTGGGATTGGCTTCACTCATAGTATGGGGTGGCGGGTGTGTACAGCACGACCGCAAGGACCTGATGCGGTCGACCAACATCTCGCTGAGCGAGGCAGTCAGAAGTGCGGAAGCGGTGGTCCCGGACGGTCGCGCTGTCGAAGCCGAATTAGAACAGAAAGAGGGCCGCACCGTCTATGAAGTCGAATTGATCGATTCAAAACAGGACTTACGAAAAGTGTATGTTGATGCCAGTACCGGCAAGGTGGTGCGGATTCATTAATTCACATTAAAAGTTTTGGCGCTGGTTGTTATGGCAGTCTTTTTCAGGACTAGCGTCGAATCCTTATCCGTGAAAATATGGCGGTGAGATTGGTTACGCGTAATGGAGCCTGGTCTAGAAATGCACAGAAAAACATTATGCTTCATGGCATTGAGATTCCGCGACACCGAATTGGGCGGCGACTCCATATTGCCGTAATTTTCTCAAAAGGGTCTTTCTGTGGATGCCAAGAATCAAAGCCGAACGACCAAGATCTCGGTCGTGGGATTCCAAGACACGTAAGATATGCTCACGTTCCAAGTTCGCAAGCGTCATCCATCCCTGTGCCTGCGCAACCGTCTGGACGGTCGCATCCTTGACCGCTGACGGCAAATCCTCTGGACAGATAATGGTGTGTGGTGTCAGCGCGACGGCTCGTTCAATGGCATGTTCCAGCTCCCGAACATTGCCGGGCCACCAATACCGCAGCATCAAGTCCATGGCTTCTGGGGAAAACCCTGTCACAGTCTTTTCTTTCGTTACGCCATACTGTTCAATGAAGTACTGGACCAAAAGTGGAATATCCTCAGCGTGTTCACGCAAGGGAGGGATATCGATCGATACCACGTTCATTCGATAGAACAAGTCTTCGCGGAACGTGCCGGCTTTCACTAATGATTCGAGATTCCGTTTCGAGGCCGCAATGATCCGTGCGTCGATTGTCATTGATGCCGTGCTGCCGACGCGGCGGATCTCCCGCTCCTGGATCACTCGTAGCAGCTTTCCCTGTAGGGTTGGTGAGAGATCCGCCACTTCATCCAAAAAACAGGTTCCCATGTGCGCCTTTTCCAACAACCCTTTTTTGGCCGCGACGGCGCCGGTAAATGATCCACGTTCGTGGCCAAACAGTTCCGATTCCAACAGCGTTTCCGCCAAAGCGCCGCCGTCGACTGTCACGAATGGCCCGCTGCTCCGAACACTATTGGCATGAATGGCTTGGGCGATCAGCTCCTTCCCGGTTCCGCTTTCTCCCTGCAATAATACCGTGCTTTCCGTCTGCGCCACACGAGCAATGGATTTATAGACGGTCACCATCGCCGGACTGCTCCCGACAAGGTTCTCGAACCGGTAGCGGCTCTGAAGCTGATCGCGAAGCGCTTGGTTGTCTCTGGATAACGACGTATGTTCCAATGCGCGCCGCGTCACGAGTCGTACTTCATCCACCATCAACGGTTTACTAAGGTAATCAAAGGCGCCTGCCTTGATGCCATCGACGGCGGTTTTCAGGGACCCAAAGGCCGTCATGAGAATTACCGGCATGGCCAATTGCCGCGCCCGCAGTTCCGTCAAAAAAGACAACCCGTCCATAATTGGCATGTGAATATCGCTCACAATGAGATCAGGCTGCCGGTCACTGATTTGCTGAAGCGCGCCTTTGGCGTCAGGAACCGCGATCACCTCGTATCCCTCTTTCGAGAGGATTTCCTGAAGGATGGCTAATGTTTCCGTGTCATCGTCGACAATCATAACGGTGGAATGTTCAAGTTTCATGGCGAATCCCTCATAAACTGGAAATAACACAACATGGTGAACCCTTGCTTCATATGAATGTGACACCCCATTGGCGCAAGTTGTCTCGAACTATAGACAATCCGTCTGCTCCCTAAATACAAAAACCTTTGTTCGGCACATCACACGTGTCCGTCGTTCGAGAAACATGTGTTCTGTTTAGTAAATTATGCACATGCATAACGATTATTCTCTGGCAGTAATTGTGCATTGTCTTCAATGAAAGAACGACCATTTCAAAGCGGACAAGGGTGAGGATGAAACTCGTTCGCCGCATGAGCCAGACGCCCTCGGGCTTCGACTCCGGCCCCGTCAGAGCAGGATCGCCGCTCAGGGGGGGTGCACCTGGGCGGAGGTGCGAAGCACCTGTCGAAGTCAGCCAATGGGCCACGAGCCTGCTGGCTGATGGACCGGGTTAGGACTCCGACAATGGGTCCATATCGATTGTGTTTTCTCACACCTCGATATCCATGCCGGCTCCCGAGGTCAACGTAAGTTTTTCCCCAACCTACTAAATGTGCGACCAAGGTACACC
>CAZOHW010000415.1:0-4275 GCA_964579525.1 uncultured Nitrospira sp.
GGCCAATTCTCCAATCCGCATCGAAGGTTCCGCAGGGTTGGCCAGGATGGCCGGAAGGTAAAAAGTTCGCGTTCGTATTGACGCATGATGTCGAAGGGGGAAAAGGGGTGGATCGCTGTCTCAAGCTTGCTGAGGTTGAGAAAGCATTAGGGTTTCGATCATCTTTCAACTTTGTACCAGAAGGTGAGTATCAGTTATTGAAGTCTTTGCGAAACTCCCTTACCGAACAAGGCTTTGAAGTAGGGGTGCATGATTTGCATCATGATGGATCTCTCTATCGGTCAATCGAGAGCTTTAAAGCACAAGTGCCGAGAATCAATCAGTATATCAAGGACTGGGGTGCAGTTGGCTTTAGATCCGGTTTCATGTTTCACAACCTTGAATGGTTCCAGGATCTGGATGTGCTTTACGATGCATCCACATTCGATACGGATCCCTTCGAACCGCAACCAGACGGAGTGGGAACGATTTTCCCGTTTTGGAGTCAACCTCGGGGATCTCGAGGGCATATCGAGTTGCCGTATACCCTTCCGCAAGACTCGACGTTGTTTCTCGTACTGAGGGAGAAGACTACTGATGTATGGATAAAAAAACTCGATTGGGTTGCTACTCATGGGGGCATGGCATTGGTCAACGTACATCCCGATTATATTAATTTTTTCGGAAGAGCAAATCCATCAGAGTATCCGATTGCACTGTATGAGGGGTTTCTCAAGCACGTGATGGCTGTCTACCGTGATACGTGTTGGTTTGCCCTACCTCGCGAAGTGGCCAGCTATGCCGCACAGTATAAGCCGGTACATCTACGATCTTAGATGTAATCGCGACTCCAAGGGACAGTCAACGTTTGAAGTATGTGAGTAATGATGTGTTGCCATAAGCTGACTCGGCATTCCTTCCGAAAACGACGACTTCTCAAAAGACCATAGCACGATGGCTTCGTCGGCCCTGTGAGTCGGGTTGATTGATGACAGGGCTGCATTCCATTTGCGGATTTCTCCTTAACGCTTTTGAGGGGGATTACTTCACTAAAAAGCTTATGTTTTCTGCCGGCTCGGAGAGATATGATGACGAGGTATGAGCTTGCTGGGATATGAAGTGATTCAGTAGGGAAACCGACGTGCCCGATTATCATGCGTTCGAATGAAGAGACGGCGTGCGTGCCAGGTTTTCCCAAGGGGGCAGTGACAATGAGTCAGAATGAGATCGTTGATCGATTCAATGTCGGTGATTGGGTTCAGGTCAAGGAGTGGAAAGAGATTGAAAGGACGCTGGATGCTGACGGTATCTTGGATGGCCTGCCCTTCATGCTTGAAATGGTTCAGTATTGTGGGCGACGATTTCGAGTTCTTCGGTGGGCGGAGAAGGTCTGTTTCGAGGCAGCTCCGTATGACTACGTTATACGAGAACTGCGTGGAGACGATGTGTTGTTCCTGGAGGGATTACGTTGTAACGGGGCCGAACATGATGGATGTCAACGGCTATGCTTGTTTTTCTGGAAGCTCGCATGGTTGCGAAGAGCAGATCAAAATCAACCAGAACAGCCTACGAATTTTGTAGGTGTGCAGACTCTGAAAGCCCAATTGAAGACAAGAACCACGCCGACACAGTACTTTTGCCAGGCCACAGAAATGGCGAGAGCAACCCTCCCCAATCCGATGAGCAAAAGACGGATCCTTCTGAAGTGTTTTCGTGACATCCATACAGGAGCTGTAAGCCTACAAAAAATGTTTTGGCTGATCGTCGTCCCAATTGGGAGAAAAATTCGCGATGTTTTGATTGGTCGGCCGTGGTTGCTTGGAGATCTGACTAAGACTCCGGTCGGAACGCTGGGGCTACAACCGGGTGAGTTGGTTGAAGTCCTCTCCCTTGAAGAAATGAGGCAGACGCTGGATAAAAAGGGGCGTAACCGTGGGTTGATCTGCGATATTGAGCTGCAGGAGTCATGCGGCAAACAATATCGAGTGTTGAGTCGACTCGATCGGTTCATTTCAGACTATACGGGTCAGATGAGAAAGATAGAATCGACCGTGATGCTCGAAGGAGTTCAGTGTTTGTGCGCGAGGGTGGTGGGGGGATGCTCTCGTCTTGACTATGGATATTATCGGGAGGTTTGGCTGAAGCGAGTGGAGGCTTCCAAGCCTACGCTGATACAGATTGGATCTAGGGTATAGGCCGGATGTTCATCAATGCTAAGAGGGCCAACAGATTGCTTGAAATGGAGGATGTATGCATGTTGAAAGTGCTCTTCCCAACACTCTGAACATCTGGAAGGATGAATTGACGCGTTCTGCTGAGGAGTGTGCACCGAGTCAGATTGATAAACGAGACAATCTTACCCGAAAGGAATTTTTACATGAGTATGTGTTGAAGGGCCGGCCTGTTGTGCTCAAGGATGCTGCCAAGGACTGGCCGGCGATAGGTAAATGGACGCCAGCATTTTTCAAAGAATATTATGGCGAGAGAATGGTGCCTGTTTTTGAGCGGAAACGTGCACTTACCGTGAAAGGCACGACGCAGCTGAGGGAATATGTCGATGAGATTACGTCGTCGACTTTTCAAAATCGTGCGAAATACCTCTTTGCACTCAAGATTCCTAAAGAATTTCCCGAACTTCTTCGAGATTTGACCCCGCGCCCCTTGTACTGGGATCCGAACTGGCTCGAAAGTCGGTATTTGCTCCCCGGGTTTCCCAATTTTAAGCTTCGGAATATTACCGGTTTAGAAATGAACATGGGTGGAGCGGGTAGCCCTTTCCCCTTCCTGCATTATGACGATCTTTGGACACACACATTTATTACGCAGGTATATGGTAGGAAGCTGTGGCTTTTGTATCGGCCGGAACAAGCGGTGTACATGTATCCATGCAAGGATGCTGATAATATTTCTGAAATTCCGATGGATCAGGATGTTGATTTGTCGAAGTTCCCCTTATTTGCTCGTGCCCGCGCCACGAAGGTCGTTGTTGAGGAAGGCGAAATGCTTTATGGGGCACCAGGATGGTGGCATACGACGCAAGCGCTCACACCATCGATCGCCGTTGTCTTGAGCACGGCGAATGGTCCCATCTGGTCGAAGGTGACAAGGTCTGCGTTCCAGAGGCTCTTACACCATCCTAAATGGTACGTGCGTCCATCGGCGTTTCCGGTTGCCGCCTATATGACAGCATTTCGAGCTGTGAAATCGGTTGTGGAGCCGTTCTAGTACCTATCGTTACGACTTCGATTGCAAGAGGGTATTACAATGTTGTTTCAAATCGAACGGCGGCAGAATCTTTCTTATGAAGAATTTGCGAGCGAGTATCTTTATCCCCTGAAACCAGTCATCGTCACCGATGTTTTGCAGAAATGGCCGGCGATGACTCGTTGGACTCCGGATTTTTTCAAACAAGAGTTCGGTGACATGAAATTTCAGTTGAATGAAGATCCTGGGCAAGATGTGGGATACAAGGGAAACGAACAGGGAATCGAGTATACGATGGCACGGTTCATCGACCGAGTGTTGGCGTCGACCGATGAACACCCGGCACCCTATTTTCGCAATCGCATTCTCTACGACATGTTTCCGACATTGAAGGCGGACATCCAGCCGTTGCCGGAATATTTGTTCCCCAATTGGCTTCCGGAACGTTACGCTGTGAGGTATGTGACCGAGGTGTTGAATCGTGGAGCGGCGATTGAATTGTTCATTGGTGGAAAGGGCGGCTCATTTCCTGTCCTGCACTATGATGGGGCTGGGGTCCACGCATTTCTTATGCAACTGTATGGACGGAAAGAGTACACCCTCTTTCCTCCCGATCAAGAGGGGTTTTTGTATCCATCTCCAGAGCGTGAGAATCTCTCCTCGATGAGAGATATTGAACATCCAGACCTTGAGAAATTTCCTCTCTTTGCGAAGGCCGTTCCGACTCAGTTCTACCTGGAACCAGGGGAACTACTCTTTGTGCCAAGTCACTGGTGGCATACTGCGAAGATGCTCACGCCCAGTATTACGCTTGCTGCAAATGTGCTGAATCAATCGAATTGGCATGAGTTTGTGAATTTTGTTGCGATGCGTCGACGCAACCCCATCGTGTCGTTTGCCAGTCGTGTGTATCTTGCGGGGGCTGGCGCGTGGCGTGCATGGCGTGATCGACAATGGTGTCGACGGGGCTTCCAACGAGCTTCGTAATCGGCAACATCTATACACTGAGCACACGGTAAAACATCATGACGGAGGAAACATAAAGCGGCCTAGCGATCGTTGGGAGGGCGGGAAGGTTCCCCGGCGCCAAAA
>CAZOHW010000416.1:0-4263 GCA_964579525.1 uncultured Nitrospira sp.
ACGTGGGATAGGCCGTCGCCTAAGAAGGCTTGGGGTGGCGCGAGGCTTCTCTACAAGTGCACGGAATAAGACAGGCCCAATACGCTGGCTACGCTGAAGACAGCTTGCTGACGCCCGTGAGGTCGATAGACCGACACTCGAAGTTCTGGTGCTTCTACAGCTTCACGCTGTAAGACAGGCCCAATACGTTCAATAGGTTATGTGGGATAGGCCTTCGCCTAGGAAGGCTCGGAGTGGCGCAGTCTTGGCGTTCACATGGTTCCTCCTGGCGCTCGAAGTTCTGGTGCTTCTACAGGTGTGCCTTACGAGACAGGCCCAATAGGTGGGGCTTCTCTACAGATGCATGGTGTAAGCCACCCTATACCGCGTGGAATGGTGCAAGCCTCGCGTAGCTCGCGTGAGCTGGCTACCCTCCTAAGGCGGGGAGGTTACTTCGCTGCTTGTGCTGGCTTATTCCTGGCTGAGGGAGGGCTATGGGGGAGTTGGCCTTGATGCTATACCGATAAGGGTAGACAGATTTTTTCTTCCAATTATTCAGCCCCTTTTCTTCCAAGACTTCCCTGAAGTAGACCCTTTTATTTATCGCCCAAAGTTGCTACAGTCACCGTCTACGTTTTGTCTACGCTGTTGAGGGTACGTGAACCGACAGGAACCGACGACAACGCATAAAATGGGCCATTTCGAGGTGCTGTGGGAGTGTGGCTTCGACAACTCGCCAAAGCGCAACGAACCCAGAAGGTGTAGGAGAGGGAACGATGCTCGATAAAGAACCGCGACAGGGACTGACCTACGACGATGTCGTCCTCGTACCGGCCAAGTCCCAGATCCTCCCCAGTGATGTCGATACCAGCACCTTTGTATCCCGCAACATCCGAATCAATATTCCTCTGGTCAGTGCCGCGATGGATACAGTCACGGAATCACGGCTGGCGATTGCGATGGCGCGTGAAGGCGGGATCGGCATCATCCATCGCGTGTTGTCCCCGGCGGATCAGGCGGTTGAGGTGGATAAGGTCAAGAAGTCCGAAAGCGGCATGATTCTGGATCCCGTCACGATTTCTCCAGACGAAACGATTCGTGACGCGCATCAGCTCATGGCGAAATACCGGATTTCCGGTATCCCCGTGACCAAAGGCCGTAAGTTGGTCGGAATTCTGACCAATCGCGATCTGCGGTTTGAGACCCGGATGGATCTCAAAGTTTCGCAGGTTATGAAACGAGACCAATTGATTACGGCTCCCGAGGGGACCAGCCTGGAAAAGGCGCGTGAGATTCTTCACGAACATCGGATTGAAAAATTGCCGGTGGTCGACAAAGAATATGAGCTGAAGGGCCTCATTACCATCAAGGATATTGAAAAGCGGATCAAGTACCCCAATGCCTGCAAAGATAACCACGGACGACTGCGGGTTGGGGCAGCGGTTGGCGTTGGGCCGGAGACAGAAGAGCGAGTTGGACTCCTCAAAAGAGCCGGTGTCGATCTGGTCGTCATTGATACAGCCCACGGGCATTCGCAAGCTGTCTTGGACACTGCGAAGTTGATCAAGAAACTGTATCCGGATCTCGAACTGGTCGCGGGAAATATCGGGACTGCTGAGGCCGCACAAGACATGCTGAAAGCCGGAGTCGATGCCGTCAAGGTAGGGGTGGGCCCAGGGTCGATCTGTACAACCCGCATTGTTTCCGGTGCCGGGATGCCGCAGCTGACCGCGATTGCCGATTGTGCCAAGGTTTTGTATGGAACTGGCGTGCCGGTGATTGCGGATGGAGGCATCAAATTCTCCGGCGACATCACCAAGGCGTTGGCAGCCGGTGCCTCGTCGGTCATGCTCGGAGGCCTCTTCGCCGGAACGGAAGAGTCGCCGGGTGAAACGGTCCTCTATCAAGCGAGAACCTATAAGGTTTATCGTGGGATGGGGTCCATCGGGGCGATGGAACGAGGTGGGGGAGATCGGTACGGGCAGAGTGGCCGTCCACCGCAGAAGCTGGTCCCTGAAGGGATTGAAGGACGTGTCCCTTATAAAGGACCATTGGCCGCTGTGGTGTTTCAGTTGGTCGGGGGTGTCAAATCAGGCATGGGCTACTGTGGTTGTAAAGCGATCTCCGACCTACAGCGGAATGCGACCTTTATCCGGCAGACCGTTGCGGGGCTTCGCGAGAGCCACGTGCATGATGTGATCATCACCAAAGAAGCGCCAAACTACAGGATGGATTGGGAGTAGATGCCGGTAAATGGTTAGGGGTAAGGAGTAAGGGGTTCCGATACCTGACCAGGCGCTCACTTATATACCCCTCACCCCTCACTCCTCACCCCTCACGCGAATAAAATGGAACTCTGGCACGATAGAATTCTAGTTCTCGATTTCGGGTCGCAGTACACCCAGTTGATTGCCCGCCGTATCCGCGAGACACAGGTCTATTCGCAGATTTTCCCCTGCACCGTCTCGTTGGCCACGCTCCTTGCCTATCGGCCCAAGGGGATTGTGCTGTCCGGTGGACCCTCCAGTGTTTATGAGAAGAAGGCTCCGACTGTTGCGAAAGAACTCTTCGATCAGCACATCCCAATCCTGGGTATCTGTTGGCATGCAGCTGGTGACGCATCTTTCGGGGGGAGATGTTGCCAAGTCGACCCATCGCGAATACGGTCGCGCTGAGCTGACGATCGACGATGCGAGCGATCTCTTTAAAGGCGTGGGAACCAAACAGTTGACCACGGTCTGGATGTCGCATGGCGACCGTATTGAACGGATGCCACCGGGCTTCCGCTCGATCGCGCATACCGGCAATTCTCCCGTCGCCGCCATGAAGCGGGATGATGCCAAGCGACGGATCTACTGTCTGCAATTTCATCCCGAAGTCGCGCACACGCCGGAAGGGACGAAGGTCCTGCGCAACTTCGTGTATGAGATTTGCGGTTGTCAGCCGACATGGACGATGCAATCGTACGTTGAGACGGCGGTGAAACAGATTCGTGAACAGGTCGGTGAAGAACGGGTGATCTGTGCGTTGAGCGGTGGGGTCGATTCATCAGTCGCGGCGGCACTGACGCATCGAGCCATCGGCGATCAGTTGACCTGTATCTTCGTCGACAACGGTGTTTTGAGAGCGGGCGAGCGTGACCAGGTGGAGAAGACGTTTGCCTCACAGCTTCATCTGAATCTCCGCGTGCTCGATGGGACGAAACCGTTTCTCGCTGCCCTGAAGAATGTGACGGATCCGGAGCGGAAACGGAAAATCATCGGACGGCAGTTCATCAAGCATTTTGAAGTGGAATCGAAGAAACTGAAAGGGACCAAGTATCTTGTCCAAGGCACGCTCTATCCCGATGTGATCGAAAGCGTCAGTTTCAAAGGACCCTCGGCCACGATCAAGACGCACCACAACGTTGGTGGGTTGCCGGCGCGCATGAAGCTGAAGCTGATCGAGCCGTTGCGCGAGCTCTTCAAAGATGAAGTGCGTGTGCTTGGAACAGAATTGGGTTTGCCGGACGACATTATTTGGCGACAGCCGTTCCCAGGACCTGGATTGGCCATTCGCGTGTTAGGTGCCGTGACGTCTGAACGGTTGGCCATTCTTCGTGCAGCCGAAGCCATCGTTGATCAAGAAATCCGAAGCGCCGGTCTGTATCGAGAAATCTGGCAAGCCTTTGCCGTGTTGCTGCCGATTCGCACGGTTGGAGTGATGGGCGACCAACGGACCTATGAGCATGTGATCGCGATTCGTGCCGTGACAAGTGTGGACGGCATGACGGCTGATTGGGCGAACATTCCGAACGAGGTACTCGGCCGCATGTCGAATCGGATCATCAACGAAGTCAAAGGCGTGAATCGGGTCGTCTACGACATCAGCTCGAAACCGCCGGCGACGATCGAGTGGGAATAGGGAAATGATGTGCGGCCAGGTAGCTCTTGTGCTCGCGCGCCGCGCATGAAGAATTGACCTGATTTGTAAATAAACGTCGGTGCTCGGTGCATGCGCACAGTAGGACCCACGCTGACCACACATCAAGAAAAGGTATGGAAGTAAGATTGCAAAAACTCATCGCGAGTACGGGACTCGCCTCACGCCGGAAGGCGGAGTTGCTGATCGCCAGTGGCCATGTGACGGTCAACGGCAAGGTTGTGACCGAGCTCGGGACCAAGGTCGATGCCGAGCGTGACCATGTCAAGGTCGATGGCAAGCACCTGACTTCCGCGCAGCCGTTCGTGTATCTGGTGTTGAATAAGCCCAAGAACGTGATGTCCACGTTGGACGATCCTGGTG
>CAZOHW010000417.1:0-4192 GCA_964579525.1 uncultured Nitrospira sp.
GCACACCGGTTATCAATTAAGCTCCCTATCTGCCCTCCCAAAAATCCACCAGTTAATCCCCCGAGAAGTCCTCCGATCGCTTGACCCGCAATACCTCCTACTATGGCTCATCCTAAGCTTCCTAAGGGTCCAGCTCCAAGCCCCACCGCACCACCAACTGCGGAACCCACATTCATTCCGACTCTTCCACCCGCTGCGGCACCCGCCGAAGCACCAGCAACAGCACCAGTCACACTACCGATCGCGCTTCCAGGTCCTCCGTCGAGACCTGGGAGTGGACTCCTTTGATAGCCAAGTGGGTCTCTATACCCAGTTGGATTATTCGAGCCCACAATTTGGGGTCAGATCTTGCTTTGTGCATTCCGCTCACGAACTGAAGTCGCACAGCCTTCCGGCTGATTGACGCTGCGGCTAATCGTGGCATTGTGCCAGGGCACGGCGCCCACGCTCAGAGAGTGAGCAGTGCCCCATGTCGACCAAACTGGAATGCGTGTTGAAAAGGTATTGGACATTCCGAACAGGTATCCACCCCGGAAGGTCCTGGTTCTTGCCATGCATGATTTAAGATCTGATCCCATTTTGTCGGGGTCGATCTATTGCATAGTGCAACAACAGAATGTTAGCAAACGTGCTCCTCATTTATTCTGCCTTGTATCTTGTGTCTTCCTGTTATCTTCACGGCCCCGTGGCTATCCTCCTAAACTTGTATTCCACTAAGAGGTCACGCTCATCAAACAGAAAAAAGATCTGAATTGATTCCGATATCGGGAAGTCCTTCTTTACGTCCCTCACGATAGCCCCGATATGGCGAACGTTCACTGGCACAGAACGATCTGCTTTACCTAGTGCAGCTGCAAGCTCGCCATGTACGACTGGTTGGGTTCGATAGTTGGAGTGGTCAACATTGAACTGATCGAGCACCGCCAATACTTCGCTTGGAGTTGCACCTTTGCGCAATTTGTCATCAAGCTTGCGTTGAATCTCCTGTTCCGTAGAGCCTAACGATAGTCCTTCTTGATTCCCAGATTCACAGCTAGTGGCCGTAGAAAGAGCGAACATCAGAACCACCGTCGTTAAGAGATCTAGTCGCATAATTTAACGTCCCCTAATATCTGAGCGGCGTATTCCACCCAGGTACCCTGACTGGCGGTGGCCCGGGGTTAAGTCCGCTGTTCGTCAACGTATTATTCACCAATGCGTTACTGTTCGTTGACAGCGGGTTATATGGTATATTCGCTTGTTGGATAGCTTGCAATTGCTGATTGAACTGATTGTTATAGTTGGTGCAAGTTTCAGAATTGTCCAAGACCGTCATGGAAGGTAATGGCCCTCCTGATCTTGGATAGTCAATAAAGTCAGGATTGTAGGGCTGTCCAGGAGCAGCCGACAGTGGCCCCCAAGGTCCTGTATTACCACCTGGCCCACCAGGACCAGATCCAGGGCTAGACGAATTCCCTGAATTACTACTTCCTCCTCTTCCTGGAGATTTCTGACTTGATGAACCACCAGACGCTGAACTTATACCGGATGAGCCTGCGCCGGTCTGAGGTCCCCCGCGGAATCCCGTTTGAGATCCATCTGGATCGGTTGTCACGATGTGCGCATGGTAATTTCCTAAGCCAAGTGGATTGAACTTTACCTCTATTTTGCAAAGACCGAACGCATCAATGCCGTTCGCGGGGTTATTTCCGACATAGTTGTATAAATTAGCATCTCCACTTCCAAGCCCAAGTGGGTCCTCTGATACAAACCGGTGCAATGTGGGACTGTAATATCGTGCTCTATAGTAATAGATTCCAGTCCCATCATCTTCGCGCCCCGTATACTGCAATGAGTTGGCACTCATTCCTGTCATTGCTGTCTTTCCATAGGGATCATAGGAATATGTTGCCGTTGAGATTCCTTGCGTACTGCTGAGTGCAAGGCTACTTCCTAACGCATCGGTGTGGTAGTGCTCGTTTCCGATTCCTGTTCGTCGAATGAACGGCTCGTCGATGCTCGGAGACCGGAGATAGTTGGCGCCCACCGCTCCACCGCCGAGTTCCGCCGCGATGTCGTTGCCATCGTAAAGAAACTGGGTGCTCACACCATTGATGGTCTTGTTCATGCGTCGTCCTAGAGGATCATAGTTGAAGGACGCAGTGATTCCACCGCTCATGCCGATTAGCCGGTTCCGCGCATCCCATTGATAGGTATTCACGCTGTCGTTGGTGAGATTGCCGTTGGCATCGTATTGCAGTGTTGCTCTGGCAAAAGCGGTTTGTTCGTTGGCGGCGTCGTAGGTCGCGAAAGCCAGAGCGTTCGGAAGCAGGGAAGCGGTCCCATTCGCCCGTGTAAGGCTCAAGCGATTGCCTGCAGCATCATAGGTGTACGTCAGAGCTTCAATAATTCCACTTGGCCCGTTGTGTGTAATGCCAGTCAACCGTGAGGCCAGATCATACCCATACGCGGTACTTGTGCCGTTTGGATAGGTCAGCGACGTTCTTCTGTTGAGGTTGTCATAGCCCAAGCCGACGGCGAGTGACCCTTGGGCCACTTGGGTCAATCGTGAAGCCGCATCGTATTGATAGCTCGTGGGCTGCTGCCCATTCGCCGTCATCTGAGTGCGACGACCCAGCACGTCGTACTGGTAGCTCACCGTACCTTGGCCAGTGGTTTCTTGGATTAACCGGTCCAAGATGTCGTAGGCAAAATCAATCGTCCCCGCTCCTGGCCCACTATCACTGGCTTTCGCCAACCGTCCAACTGAATCGTAAGTAAACGTCGTGGTGGCATCCGCATACGTGGCCTGGGTACGCCGGTTCAGCGCATCATATTGGAACGTCGTGACCTGATTCTTACGATCCGTAAATTGCGTCAAGTTCCCAGCGAGATCGTATTGGTAACTCTCCGTTCTATTGAGGGCATCCTTCCTGGTCGCCAACCGATCCATGTTGTCGTAGGTGTAGGTCGTGGTTTGATTCTTCGCATCGGTCACGGTCAACAGATTGCCATTAGGGTCATACGTAAATGAAGTCACGCCATTGATGGAGTCTTGAATCTGCGTGATGCGATTGAGGTTGTCGTATGTAAATTGTGTGCTCTTCCCGCGGGCATCGACGATCGCCAAGAGGCGGCTGACGCCGTCATAGAACCGGAGCGTCCGATTGCCGAGCGGATCGGTGGTGGCAATGAGATCGCCCACGTCGTTGTACTCGAACATCATCGTCTGATTGAGGGCATCGGTCACCGTGATGGGCTGGCCGAATTGGTTGTAGGTCACACTCGTCGCGTGCGTGAGCGGATCAATGACAGACAGCAAATTGCCGTTGGTCGTATCATACGTGAAGCGAGTCAGTTGGTTTAGCGCGTCGGTGAGTTTCGTCAGCCGATTGAACGTCGTTTCATACTCAAAGATGGTCGGATTCTGCTGGGGGTCGAGGATCGAATTGATGTTCCCTGATGGATCGTAGGTGTACTTCGTCAGCCGGTTCAGCGGATCACGCACTTCCAAGACCTGATTCGATACATAATCTCGCGTCTGCCGCGTCTGCTGCCCTAGCGCATCCACCGTAATCACCGGTTGATTCCGTCCGTTGAACCGATGCACGGTCTTATTCCCGCGTGGATCCGTGACGGTGGTTTGCATAACCGTCTGGTTCACCGACAGATAGTCGTAGGTCGTCACGCCGCCATCGGCGGTCGTTTGACTGACCACAGCCGGATCCAGCGGACAGGTGGTTCCGCCGACGGCACTGCAATAGGTATTCGTGAGATAGGTGATGTTCCGCGCGTCGGTGACGGTGAGCAGGTTGAAGCGGCCATCGTAGGTGTAGCGGGTGGTCCCGCCGGCGGGATTCTGAACCGTCTGGAGGACGAGTCCCCCCGTCCCTGGCGGAGGAGTGGCCGGTGGCGCCGCGACATAGGTATAGGTCACGGTCCTTCCGATGGGATCGGTAATCTGGCTGATGCCCCCGCTGCCATACTGGAATGTGAGCGCCCGACCGCCCGGCTCGATGATTTGCTGGATCTGCGCGCCGCTCCGGACAATGGTCACCGTATTGCCGTTTCGATCCGTAATGCTCCGCAGCCAACCGTCACTGCCAAAGGTCCGAACCGTTCCACTTTTATCTCTGAGTGTCGATGTCCCATCTTGATTCCGCCGCCCGACCAGTCCCGCCAACAGAGGCGTCCGAAGCGCACGATAGGTCCC
>CAZOHW010000418.1:0-4174 GCA_964579525.1 uncultured Nitrospira sp.
GTGCCGGGGAGCAGGAATTTTCCAAGGGGGAGACCTTCTTGAAGAACAAGCAGTATGCAGAGGCGCGGGCCTCGTTGGAAGTCGGGATCTCGAAAGATCCATCCAATATTCAGGCTCATTTCAATCTGGCTGAAGCCTGCCGAGCCCTAGAGGCCTGGGCCTGTGCAGAGGATCATTATGAGGCCGCGTTGGATCTGGATGCCAAATCTGGGCCGACAAAATCCTATTTGCCCAAAACCAAAGCGAAGGTGTGGCGGTTGCGAGATGAAATGACGGCCTGGCGGCTTCTGAACGAAGCCAAGGGTTTGATGGCAAGTGGAAAGATGAAGCAAGCCCAGGAGACGCTAGAAAGCGCCCATGAAATGGGCCTAACCACAGAACAGCAGGCTCTTCACCAACTGCTACAGGCCAAACTTCCACGGTCTCTATCCGGGGCGAAGAGACAAGTCCCTACCGGGGTGTCTGGAGGGATCGGGAACACTGATTCGCTCGATCTGCAGATGGTTCTGGTACCGGCGGGAAAGTTCACCAGGGGAAGCACGCTCGGTGATGATGAAAAGCCAGTATGGCAGATCTCGCTCAACGCCTTCTATATGGACAAATTTGAAGTGACGGTTGGGCAATATGCCCGGTACTTGGAGGCAACCGATATGGAGGAGCCTCCGGACTGGAGCATCATGAATCAAGAGCATCATCAGCGACGTCCGGTCGTCAATGTAAGTTGGGAGGATGCGGTCAATTACTGTAAGTGGGCGGGCAAACGTCTGCCGACTGAGGCGGAGTGGGAAAAGGCCGCCCGGGGGACGGATGGGCGTATTTATCCTTGGGGTAATGAAGCGCCAACCAGGCTCCATGCCAATTATGGGAGAAAGGACTGGGGTGACCATTTTGCGCTCGCTCCCGTCGGCTCGTTCGAGGCAGGAAAGAGTCCGTACGGGATTTATGACATGGCGGGGAATGCCTGGGAATGGGTATTTGATTGGTATGAACATGATTATTACAAGAAAGGTCCGGAGAAGAATCCCATCGGCCCGGCAAAGGGTGAAGAGAAGGTCGTGCGTGGAGGGTCCTGGTTGTACGTATCCGACTTTCTACGCTCTGCGCATCGATTCAATGCTCAACCGATGAACCGGCACTTCGGGTATGGGTTCCGTTGCGCGAAAACGCCGTAGTCTTTGTGCCAGTGTCTGTTGTTGGAATGGGCTCAGCGATACTTGGCGAAATAGAGCAGATCGAGGTGGTCGTAGTGATCGGAGAGACTGGAAGATTCGCAAGAGTGCTTGAATCAGGATGGAAGAGCGCAACGAAGGGCGACATGCCACTGCAACACACAATTTAAAAGGAGTATCTATGCTGAGAGAAATAAGGGGAGATATTTTGCGAACAAGGGCCGAACTGGTGGCCCACGGCGTGGCTCCGAACGACGGCTATGCGAGCGGCTTAGCCCTGAGTTTTCGACAACAGTGGTCCGCCATGTACAAAGACTTCAGGCATTATTGCCAAACGGTCACGCCGAGAGTCGGTGAGTTATGGTCCTGGGCCGGTGTCGGTGGAGTACGAATCGTGAGTTTGTTTACTCAGGAGCCGGCTTCCCCCCATGGGGTCAACCCAGGAAAGGCCACGATCGAGAACGTCAACCACTGTCTCAAGGCCCTCTCGAAGTTGATTGAACATGAGAAGATTAAGAGCGTCGCGCTTCCACGCTTGACGACTGGTGTTGGTGGACTTGATTGGAAGGATGTGAAGCCGTTGATTGAAAAATATCTTGGCCACTTGCCCATTCCAGTCTATGTGTACGCGACGTATCAACCGGGTGTACAGGCCGATGAGAAACCATAAAGTTGGCTCCGTTTCCCACCCGTTATGGTCATGAACATCGGATGAATGACGACAACCGAGACTGAGAGCTGAGGGTACTTATGCAGCTTGACGACCATACGGTCGGTGGTGGGAATCGGTGGCGAAGCGGCGCGCATCAGACCGTCCTATCGAACATGCGATCCACACGCGCGGCACGCAGTAAGGCGGTTCCGTCTTCGAAGCCCATCACATAACGCTGGAACAGTTGGGGATGGCTCAGTCGATAACTGTCGGCATGGTTCATGTTCAGCAGCGCGTCACGGAGCCCATCTTCCTCAGCTCGCCATCCGTCACACTCCGGTTCCGAACATGCCTGTCGGCGTTGTTGCCGGCACCATGCAATGCGCGCCTTGACGGAAGTGAGTATCTGTTTCATGGTTCACCTCTTCGGTATCTGATCATGAAGATAATGAGATTAGAGCAAATGGAATGCCATGAGAGGAGATGGCCAAGACGCTCAGCGTCACATTTCTCGCAGCGTGCGGGGTTGGCACGTAATTAGAAGGAGTTAGAGTGAAGAGGCCTGAGTGAGGTAAGGCCGTATGCGGATACCTAACGGTCGATGAATGTGAAGGAGTGAAGGGTAGAGAATCTAGTCTAGTGATCAGGCCTAGGAAAATCCCTGGCGGTGTGCCAGGGGTCGCCAATGGCGGATGGGCACTCTTTCAACGGACACCACAGGTATTGAAGGGGGCAGGGTTAAAAAGCGGTCTTACCGTCGAGAGGCATATGGGAGGAATGGAATGTAATGATTGGTAAAGGCGAACGGGTTGCCAGGAAGGAAGGTCTGTGCTGAACCGGGTAACATACTGTTGTGCCAGTTCCTCGAAGCGATGAAAGATGATAAAGAAAACGAGGCTGACCTCCAAACTACGGTGAGGGGTGGGACGCAATGGGTCATACACGATTCGGTGTTCTTTTTGGATCAATGATCCTCTTTTGCGGAGTGGTCGGACCGGTGTTGGTGTTCGGAAAGGTTCAGGTCCTACCGGAGACGGAGTTACAGGCGGAGGGAAAGAAGGTGACTGGACAACGTGGCTTGCTTCGTCATCCCGTAGTGAAAGGTCTTGTGGCCGCGTTTGACCGGGCGGAAGCAGCACTGAAAAGGGAAGACCGTGAGACACTGATGCAATTCTATGCCTCATCCTACGACTACCACGGGTTGAAACAAGCGGATGTCCGACGGGTCTGGGGTGAGGTGTTCGAGCATTACAAAGACCTGGAGTCGCTCCATTTGTTTTCTGATATCAAAGTTGTGCAGGTTGGTTCTCAGGTGCGAGCAGAAGTCACCTGTACGGGAGGGTTATACGGTACGGAGGAGCGCACGGGACGTCGAATCACGCTCGACAGCTGGTTCCGCGAGGTCCACTACTTGGTGAAAGAGGGCGAGACCTGGCGATTTCTTGGCAATGCCGGCGAGATGCCGGCTGCCGCTCCTTTCGCCTCTGCCCCACACCATCCGCTGTTCTGATCAAGCCTGCATGCTTCATGAACGCATCTGCTGCATTCCACGCGATAAGCGCGAAGAACGCGACTTCCGTGACAAGATAGTCTCGTTTCTACACTGTCTTAAAAGTTGACGCATATGAGTCGTCTCGGACCATAATCGGCTATCCCTTGCGTGGATACCCATCCGATTAGCCACGTGCTTTGCAGCGGTGTAGCTCACTCCGGCGAGAGCCGCGACACTCGCGATCCCACATCCAGTTCGCTCCAGTTGAACCACAGGCTTCATCATAGGATCAGTTTCAACTTCCGTCGGCCCGAGATGGTAAATCCGTTGCGTTGATAAAAGCTCAGAGAGCGATCGAATTGAGGCAAAGGGGGCGTTGTCACTTCGAGTCGGTTCCACCCTCGTTGGTGGCCAATCTTTTTGGCTTCGGCAAGTAAAGCCGATCCTATCCCCTGCGAACGGTACGGTGATTGAACATAGAACTCCGGGATCGTTCCATACATACCTTCGGTGTACAGCGCATAGCTTTGATACAGAGCAAGAAATCCAACCGGCTTGGCAATCACGTGAGCAAGCAACACCGTGTACAGTCCGTCTTTCATCCACATGCAGGCACGATTAACGGTGTTGGCATGATCGAAACCAAAGGCCTTGTCATTCACCGCATCCATGATTTCATACAACAGTTCTCCCACCATTGTGGCAACGGCAACTGCATGCTGAGTATCGGCAACGGCGATGTGAGGGGTCATTAGGTCTCCAAGACCCAGGGTACTGTGCGGAGCCTGTCGAGTCAACGAACGAGGCACTAGCCCGCATTATTCATGACTCTTCTGCTGCAATCGCCGACCCGCTGTTGCG
>CAZOHW010000419.1:0-4163 GCA_964579525.1 uncultured Nitrospira sp.
CTGTGACCCGTCTCGACGGATCGGTACGCAATCAATTGTTACAGGCCACTAGTCCACATTATTCATGACAGTTCGTGAGCTTGAGTAGGTCTGTCTGGTTCATCTGGTCTATCGGATTTGTTTGTGAAACTGCATCCGATCACTCAACATTCACAATTCAAAATTTACTGGGCCACACTTGTCGCAGCGGCATCTTGGTAGTTGCAGAAGAAATGCTTAGGAATAATGCGAGTTAAGGACAATCGTCATCTCTGCCCGGCTGACATTGGCTTCGTATCATCCTCGACACGAGCCTTGATCTGACGCTCATAGAGTGCATCGAGTAGCATTCGACCGTTCAGTGCTCCCCTCGTCTCACGTTGCTCTTCGAACGACCGCCACAGACGCTGCAATGGTCGGAGATACGGCAACAGGGTCAAATGGTGTCGAAAAGGGCGATGTCCTCGCACGATTCTCGATACCCATGCATAGTTACCCGGAATCGTGACTTCATACGGAGGCTCAATTGAGAGGTCAAGCCGTGTAAAAAATATCGTCATGTTTCCCCCATCGCGGGAGATCACATGCCAACCTTCATGCAGTCCATGTTTTCGGCCAAGCCTCCGCAAGGCCACCACATTAAAGTTGTAAAGATGGGCTTCATGAAACGTGCTCTGAGGAGCTTGGCACGTAGCTTCCACATTAGGAACTTCCACGACAAGAACCCCATCAGGTTTGAGCCACGACCGCAACCGCGCCAACACAGCGCCGGGATCTTCCGTATGTTCAAGGACATGCCAGATCGTGATGACATCAAAAGACTCTGAGGAGAATACGGCATCTTGAACGAACCCGATCTGAGTGTTCAGCCCATATTCTTGTTGCGAATATTCAGCATAGCCTCTATTCGGCTCAACCCCTTCCACTCGATGTCCCAGCAATTGCAGTAAATAGGCAAACTCTCCGCCGCCGGTTCCTACATCCAGAATGGCCTTCCGACTCGAGAGCAATCCTTGAATCTTCTCAAAGCGTGAGAGCGCCACCTTCCCAGCTCGAAGGACATGTTTCGGTTTCGGCTTGTAGGTGTGCTTGTAGGACAGACGATAGTCGTGTTCATAGAACTGTCTCGCGTCGTGGGGGCGAGGATCCGACCAGACCAGGCCACAAGACCGACAGATGACGGTTCGCAACGATTCCCCACTTCGACTCTTGGTCGAAAGGGTCTCAACATTCCGGCCTTCGCAGAGATTGCATGGGATGGAGCACGACTCTGCTGAATGGGTGTTCTCATTCATGAATGTACGTGTGACGCCCCTCCCTTCTCCACAGATCTTACCCCGGCATCGGACAGCACCCACTCCACTACCTCAGCCAAGGAAGCTGCGATCCAATCAGGAGACAGCCCAGACTTTTTCAGCTCCTCCGCTTGCTGGGGAAGCACAGTCCCGGTCGTTACCAAGATACTCCGTATCCCAGCACGCTTGGCAAGTTCCATATCGCGCATGTGATCACCGATCAGATACGACCGACTGAGATCGATCTGCCGTTCACGTAACGCCTGGTCGATCATCCCGCGATTCGGCTTTCGACAGAGGCACCGATCGTCAGGATGATGCGGACAAACATAGATGGCATCCAACGAGGCACCGGCAGCATCGAGAAGAGTTTTGAGTTTCAGATGCACGGCATCGAGATCATGAACCGACAGGAGTCCTCGAGCGATCCCCGATTGATTGGTCACCACAATCAACCGGGCTCCGGCCTGCTTCAACCGGGCTAATGCCTCCGCCACGCCAGGAAACAATTCAAACTGGTCGGGCGACCGAATGTACCCTGGATCAGGATTCAACGTTCCATCGCGATCAAGGAAGATGGTGTAACCGGAGAGAATGTCGGTTTGGTTGAGTTGGTTGGTCTCGTTTGTGTGGTTCGTTTTGTTTATTTGGTTTGAATCAAACGCACCAGATGAACCAGACAAGCCAAATGAACCTCTGATCTGTTGTACTGCTGTTTCATACACCCGATCCGCCGACACTCTTGTCATACAGCGATGGTCGATCGGACATTCTCGAAGCAGGCAGGGAGCGCAATCCACCGATTCTCGGACAACCGACCGGTCCTGTCCATAGGGAGCCGTTGTTCGCCAATCGGTCGGACCAAACACCGCCACAACTGGAACTCCGCACGCTGCAGCAATATGCATGGGTCCTGTATCGTTCGTGAGTAAAAGGCAGCACCGTTTCACGATGGCCATCAGTTCACAAATTGTGGTGGCACCGGACAGTACGACGGCGGGCTTATCAAACATGGCGGCAATACTGTTCCCCAACGATTCCTCTCCCTTTGCTCCGAGTATGACCATGGAAGCTGGCTTGCCGGTCTCCTGTTCTAGCTGCACAGCGAGTCTTCTGGCCACCGCAGCAAATCGATCAGGCAACCATCGTTTGGCTCCTCCGTACGTCGACCCAGGATTGATCCCGATGACGAGATCGGTCGGGGTAATTCCGGCAACTGAAAGCCTCATGTCGACCGTACGCTCTTCCTCCGGTGACACTACGAGCATCGGTCGTGACGGTGGGCCGACCAAGCCCAATGGCTTCAGCAGGTTCCAGTAGTATTCGACCTGATGGGGTTGATTCTGTCGATCAGGAACCGCGACCGGGTCGGTCAGAAACAACGCCCGCCCATCCGTCACATAGCCATATCGACGTGGGATACCGGCGAGCCAGGCAATGAACGCTGCCTCGAAGGCATTTTGAAATAGCACTGCCATCTCAAACCGATGCCGTCGCAACATTCCGGCAAGCGACCATTTTCCTATAATACCGGCATGCTCTCCCTTCTCGTCATAGACAAGACGATGCGTGATCTTCGGATCATTCGCAAAGAGCTCGGCCACCGGAGCCTTAGCCAGCAGCGTCAACTCCGCCTGGGGAAACAACAACCGAAGTCCGCAGAGCGCCGGCTCGGACATGACGGCATCGCCGATCCAATTCGGCGCCCGCACCAGAATGTTCCGAGGAGGTTCTCTATCCATGGGGCTCTAAGCCTCGCCCGAATAGCGGGAAACGCGAGAAATGCACGACAAGTGAGAACAGAGTTTCCAGCGCACGTCGCATCCGGCATTTCCGGTTTTTCCCGCTCATCTCGCTCATCCCACTAGTCCCCCTATCGCGCTCATCGCGACTTGACCCCGTCACCCAACACCAATCGACGCAGGGGTTCTTCGCCCTTCACGACACGCGCTCGGAGACGCAAGGCCCACCAGGGATCATCGAGCGCGAGCAAGGGCACCATCTTCACCGCATCCTTTTCGGTCGTGAGCACGATCGCTCCCTCGTGGCCCCGCAAGGCCACTCGCACCCTCTGGACATCATCTAGACTATAGCCGTGGTGATCCTCAAAGTCTGTTTCACCGATGACTTCCATTCCAATAGCCTCAGCCGATCGGCGAAATGACTGACTATTCCCGATGCCACTCACCAGCCACGCTTTCTTGTGTTGCCCCCACGAGATCGGCTGTTGTTCTTGCGCCACAACCGAAATTATACAATCCGGTTCAAAGATGACTTCAATCGTGTTCTCCGATGGAAACGCAATCGACTGGAGCCGATGACGAATCGCGGCGACATCTCGTGGGGAATCAGCCCGTGTGATGACCACTGCGCTGGCTCGACCCAGTCCATCGAATGGTTCCCGTAATCGTCCGGCCGGAAGCATGGCGTCCAAACCAGCCCCGTCCGTCGCGTCAAGCAAGACAAGATCAACGTCGCGATGAAGAGCCCGATGCTGAAATCCATCGTCGAGAATCATACAATCGACATGAAACTGTTCCAATATCCATCGCCCAAGCGCCACCCGATCCGCTCCCACCGCCACGAAGGCTTGCGGACAGCGCTGGGCCATGAGAAATGGCTCATCACCTGCGTCGGATGGGCCGGCGAAGATCCTTGCCCCATCGGAAACCAGAAGCCGTGGAACCGTACTGATCCGTTTGTATCCACGGCTCAAGAGCGCCACCTTCAGCCCTCTGGCTTGAAGCCATTCCGTTAAGAGAATCACGGTCGGCGTTTTGCCCGTTCCTCCCACCGTCACATTCCCCACACTGATCACTCGACAAGGTAATCGCGTAGGCACAAGCCAACCTTGACGATAACACCAGGAACGAATCCGAACGAAGAGAC
>CAZOHW010000420.1:0-4158 GCA_964579525.1 uncultured Nitrospira sp.
GCTCCATCCCTCAAAGACCATCAGGAATGCGCTTGCTTTCCCACCTCTGATATTGGAATAGCTGGGTATTGTCTTTGCCCTGCTGGCACGAATCTTTGGTCGGTCTTCTTCGGAAACAGCGACCTGAAAGTCCTTGATCTTTCCTTGCTTTTTTGCGTATTCCAACCAGAACTCTGCCCGTCGCCGGTTCGAGTCGTTACGTGGGACCAGCGTATCGAAAAAGAACTGAAGTGTCTCTTTTGCAAGCCAGGCGAGGATTCGCTCCCTGGCCTCGGGGATCTTCCGCCAGTTCGGGGCGCAATAGGAGAGTCGTGGATCACCCAGTCGATCATCGGCATGCACAAGGCTGACGAGCGCCGATTGAAATGGCGGCATACCTTCTGCCATCCGACTGACAATCAGTTTGCTCATTGCTTAGCGGTATGCATCAGCGCTAAGTGCCGATGTGAGCAGATGGTCAGAGATCCATTGCAGTTCCTTGAGCACAAGTTCCTGTCCTATCCGAGAATCACGCTGGATCAACTCCTCCGCCGCTGCCGCTGCCGCGTACTCATGAGCTGCGGATGCCAGAGGACTGGACGGCTCAATGCAATATTCCACACAGGATTGCTTCACGGATTTGCGATCCTTGAGGATAATCTTGCCAACCCTACGTGATGCTTCCGGCGAGAATAGGAAGGGCGATTGACGCCACATATCCAGAATCTTGCTTTTGCGTACTATTCTGCCCTCAGAAAGCATGGCCTGAATCAGCTTTTCGACGGCTTCGGGGTTTTCCATCGATCGCCACTGCCCGAAATAGGCCTGCACGAATCCGTTTAGATTGATCCAGCGCTTAAACGTATCGGGGTTACTGCTAAGTACGCTAACCAGACGTGCCTTCATGGCCGTCTTCGGCGACACGCACAAGGTCCTTACTTCGCGAGCATCCAACTTTGTAAGGTCGAAGGCGAGCGCTCTCCAGTGCGCCCAGACTTCCTCCGCATCAAGAGGCGGCTTAGGCGACGCCACTTTGTCGCTTTTTGCCTGGAGCGTTTCAACGACTTTGTCTAGTTGTCGAAGATACGGTGCTGGATCGACCGGCTGCCACATCATCGACTCGCGAAGTTCTGGGAGGTCTGCGGTGAGGCGGTCAAGCCCTTGGCGAATCTGGATCATTGCGCAATCCTCCGGACCATATTGTCCTCATCGCGGGCTTTAACCCTAATACGGAAGATGACGCGACGGCTCTCGTCTGCCGTCTTTTCCGGTTCCTGCTCACCCCTGCCGGTTGCTGATAGCTTTTCCAGGAAGCAAGATCTGTCCTGCTCGTTTCCATCGAGGTCCGCCAGGGACTTTTCGACTACGGACATTGAGCGTTGTTGGCTTAGCTGCAAATTGAGATTCTGGCTCTCCTCTGGCGTTCTACCTGCCCAGCTAGTGCGGTCTGTGTGTCCCTCAACGACTATGGATTCGATACTCGCCTTATATGCGCTGCTGCACAGGATGTGGGCGAAGTTCGGAACGTAATTCTTCAAAAATGCGTTTCCATCTGGGCTCAAGTCCGCCTTCTGAATTTGAAAATTCATAAGCTTGCCGGGCACGATGACGAGAATTGCATTTCTATCGCGAGGGTCGGGCCGAATCGTATTCTCATTGAACCCTTGCGGCTTTAGATCTTCCCGCAGCTCTTTCAGCAGGACATCAGTTAGCGCGGCATCCTTGCTGGCAGTGTGACTCACAAACACCAGCAATAACAGGATGAAGATGACCATCAGCGAGGTCATCAAATCCGTCAGCGAACTGCTCATGTGATCGGGATTACCGTGCTCGTCCATTGGACCGCTCCACTGCCTTCGAAATCACGTCACCGAGTTCCTCTAACTGGCTCCCTAGCTCCTCGATTTGTCCATTCAAAAGGTTGGCAGCCTTGGGCACCAGCTTGTCTGCCACTTCCACGATCTTCGTGAAATTCTTCTCTACACTCTGGTTGTAATCCCTCAGGCCATTGCTGGTAGCTTGCATAATCCTGGCAACGGGCTCGTGCAGTGTATCGATGACTGATTTGTATTCGGCGATAGTCCTGTGGTATTCCTCAAGCAGCTTCTCGTGTAGATCAAGCGAAGCCTTGATTCCTGCTGCGGTGAGCTGCAACTGAGTGGCAACCTTGACCTGGTCACCGCTTATGGCCCTTAATGCATCCGATTGCCCGACCAGTCCACTGGAGTAGGCCTGAACGTTTCGACTTGCATCTGCCATCTGGGCCAAGGCGTTGGCATTATTCGTGAGTAAGTTGCTCAGGAAGGTCTTTGCTTCCAATAGCGCAGCGCTGGCCTCCTTGAACTCCTGGCTTCGGTTCTCAATATTGGTCAAGAGGCTTTCGAGGCGTTTAGCGGTCGCTTCAGACCAAGCATCGGTCTTGTCAATTATGCTGTTTGCCGACTGCTGCGAATGGTCGGCCATATCTTTGGCTGCCTCCATCATGTCAACGGACAAGCCAGTAACCTTGTCGGTAAGATCACTAACTACTCGTGTCAGTTGCGTCTGCACGCTGTTCAGGTTTTGCTCCGCGGTCTCCTGGAGCCTATTCATGAGGCCGTGCATCAAGGCCGACAAGGCTTCCGCCTGCTCCCGCCCAGTGTTCATCTGGCCGGTAGTTGTTTCCTCCACTTTGGCAATAATGACCCCGAGCGCCGTTTGCATGTGGGCAAACTGGTTGTTCATCTCCGACAACACATGCCGCGTCGTCTCAAGAGTACCTTGCACGTTGCCGAATTCGTCCCTGGCAGAGCCAGACAAGGCATCCCGGAATTCACGGCCCATACTGGAGAGCGCCTGGGTGATCGATTCCTCCAGAGCTTTGGTCATCCTTTCAAATTCGCCGGTGACAGAATCCTGCTTTTGCGATTCGAGTTTTACGATTGCCGACTGAAGCTGGTCGAGCGATCCGGCCATCCGCTCCATTGTGGGACGAAATTCACTTTGTAGCTTTTCTGCAACGCCTGCGGACATACCCGATGCCAGGCCCGGAACCACCCTGTCGTTAAATGCGTTTGTCAATCGGTCCACGACTTCGCTGCTAATGTTGCTGACTGAGACCGTTTGTTTTGCGGAAAATCGATGTATATCCAGGAGGATGCGCGAGGTTGACAGGAAAGGGATAGCGTCTGATATGGCGGACAGGAGCGCGTCGTAGCTGTGGCGCAGGCTGCGGGCGATGTGCTTTTCGCGAAAGGTAAAAACGATACTCAAGAGCAAGGCAATAATCGAGCTCAGGAATTTTCCCGACAGACCATTGATCAGGCCTTCCATGCCGGTCACCGGCTCAACAGCGTTGTGTTGGTTGTAATGCACACCGTAAAGTGCCAAGAGAATGGCAAGGAATGTGCCAGTGAGACCAAGCCCCGTCAGGATTCCCGGGACAGCCCCGAAGATTGCCGCGTGGAAGTTCTGTCCGATCACCACGTCGTGCGACAGAAGATTCCGGGGACGTTCGGTAAGGAACCAACCCTCGCGTTCCTCCTGGTCGATATAAAGGGCGACACTGTGGTCGACCCGGCTCCACCATTCCCGTGGTAGGCCATCCAACTCGTCCAGTGCAACACGATACCTGTCTAGCTGCGCTGCCGTCAGGCCACCCTGGGGTTCGTGGCGATTCGCATCTCCCAGTTCCTTGAGAGCCTTGGTCAGAGTCCCGAGGTGTTTGCGCACGCGGTTTCGGCTCAGCTCCATTGCGATCAATTGCCAGAGGAACACCATCCCAAGGAGAACGCAAAATGCCCAAATTACAGCAGGGATATGGCTCAAAAAAACAAATAACGAAGCGGGCATCGACGCTGGACCTTTCCTAAATACCTCTCCCTGTGCAGGCCGAGGTATTCTTCTACGACCCTGAATATTGATGGAGCAATTGTAAGGCTTGAAACTCGAAAGTCCGACCGTTAGCTCGATGTTGGATCGGGATCGGAGTCTGGGCCATCAAAAGCTGGGGCGGAAATGAGAGGATGCCCAGCCATAGTTGAAAGTAGAGGCGTGGCGGGAGTCGAGGCAGTGAGCCCACAGCACTCCTCCCTCAAGCCTCGACACCGATTGTCACCGAAGCTGCATTCGAGAAATTGGGACGAAAAGCGGTCGGTCTGAGTGAGTTCTGTCTCTTATCAACATCTCAGAGCCAACGAG
>CAZOHW010000421.1:0-4143 GCA_964579525.1 uncultured Nitrospira sp.
TCCCCGAATGGGGCCGTGGTCGTGACGATGCCATGAATCTGACGAAGTATTTCATGATTAAAGAACCGATGGACAACAGTTTCGGACCGACCGACATGCCGTCCGTCTGGAATCTCCAGAAATACAAGCCGGAGAAGGGCCACTTCATGAACCTCGCCGGCGACAGCCATGATGCGCGGTCCGTCATTATGGATTCGGCCTTGGGCGTCATCGGGGCAAAGCCGAAGAGCCAGGAGGAGTTTCTTAGCCATGTCGATTGGTTTCAGGAGTATCTTG
Organism: uncultured Nitrospira sp.; assembly: GCA_964579525.1. GTDB lineage: Bacteria > Nitrospirota > Nitrospiria > Nitrospirales > Nitrospiraceae > Nitrospira_D. The sequence continues at coordinate 277 of CAZOHW010000421.1, forward strand.
GGAAGTATCCGCCTCCGAAATATCCCTTTCCCATCGATCAAGCGAAAGCGGCAGCGGGGAAGACGGTGTTCGACAAAACTTGCGCGAGCTGCCACGCCAGTGAACGAACCGGCACTCGCGTTCCCATTGCCGAAGTCGGGACCGACCGAGAACGGCTCGATACCTGGAGCAAGGATGCGGCGGTCAAGGCCAATCAAGTGGTGCGAGGATTCGGTTTGGAGCGTAAGGGACTCGTCGAAGAGCCATTGATCGGCTATGTGGCGTCGTTCCTCGACGGCATTTGGCTCCGAGCACCCTATCTGCATCATGGCGCCGTCCCCACGCTGCGTGACTTACTTGAGCCGGTCGACAAACGGCCCAAAGTCTTCTTCCGCGGCTACAACGTCTACAATCCGGTGAAGGTCGGCTTCGTCACCACCAAACAGGAAGCCGACACCATCGGACTTACGAATGAACGAGAGCGTGAAATCTTACGGGAAGATCTTGAGCGGATGGGGACCAGATATGACGTCAGCCAACGGGCCGGCAGCAACCAGGGCCACACGTTTGGAACAGACCTCCCGGACAAGGACAAGGATGCTTTGGTGGAGTATCTGAAAATGCTGTGAGTGGATAGCCCGGCGGATATTTACGACCCCAGGCTATAGTAATAATACGATGCACACGCTCGACATCCACCTGTGACCGCCCCTAAGAACGAAAGGGGCGGCTTGCGCTCATACGATCAGCTATCCTAGGTACCTACAAATAGTCCTGACTAAATGGCTTGAATAGGCCTGTAAAATGATGTACTACCCATGTGCCGAAAGGCGTTCGCCTGAGGTAATACGCCGCGTAACATTCGGAATTTTCCCACTGACACCCACGATTCGGCGAACTCACTGCAGCCATGATGACACCGAACTCCTCCACCTCTCCGACGAATCCCCCAAGCGACTCGTCGACTCTCCGGCACGCCTTGGTCTCCTGCCGTCACTCTTTTCTGGCCACCGCATTCTTTAGCCTGTTCGTCAATCTCTTGATGTTAGTCCCAGCCATCTACATGTTGGCTATTTATGACCGAGTCTTGGTGAGCGGGAGTGAGTCGACGCTGCTGATGCTCTCTCTCATCGCCGTCTTTCTCTTCCTTGTCCTGGGTGGGCTCGAATGGATCCGTTCACGGATCCTCGTTGCGACGAGCGCCCGGCTCGATGAACGACTCGGTGAACGGGTCTTTGATGCCGTCTTTACCCAATCCCTCACGAGCCGCGGGACAATCGCCACGACGCAACCATTGACCGATCTCTTGCAGATCCGGCAATTCTTGAGCGGCCCAGGTTTACTGGCATTTTTCGATGCACCTTGGATGCCGATCTATGTCGGGCTCATGTTCCTCTTTCATCTGTACTTCGGTGCCGTGGCGGTCATGTCCATGCTCCTGCTGCTGGGATTAGCGATTTGGAATGAAATCGCCACACGAACCGACCTGGCGGAGGCGAACCGAGAATCAATCGAGACGACCCAGTTCACACAACGCAATTTGCGCAATGCCGAAGTGGTTGAGGCCATGGGCATGTTGCCACGATTGCGCACACGCTGGCATGCTCGACAAATGCGGGTGTTGGCCCTGCAAAGTCAAGCCAGCACCAAGGCCGGTTTGATCAATGCCCTCTCGCGTACATATCGGCTGACGATTCAATCGCTGGTATTGGGGCTGGGGGCCTATCTGGCTATCCATAAGCAGATTACGCCCGGGCTCGTCATCTCCGGATCGATCCTACTTGGACGTGCGCTCGCTCCGCTCGACCAAATGATTGCAGGCTGGCGAGGGTTTCTGGGGGCGCGCGAGGCGTATCGGCGACTCGATACACTGCTCCGAACGATTCCAGGACAAGAATCCCGCTTAGAGTTACCGCCGTTACAGGGGCAGGTGAAACTGGAGGACCTCGTCATCGCAGTTCCAGGCCGGAGCGAACCCATCCTGAATGGAATCACGCTCACGATTGAGCCAGGAATGACGGTGGCACTCATTGGGCCGAGCGCAGCAGGAAAATCTACCATGGCACGGGCGATATTGGGACTCCATCCTCCGGCGCGCGGACGGGCTTGTCTCGATGGAGTCGACATTCACAACTGGGATCGAGCGCAGCTCGGCCAGTATGTGGGCTACCTCCCTCAAGACGTCGAATTGCTCGACGGCACCGTCGCGGAAAACATCGCCCGCTTCGGTCTGATCGAGGCAACCCGCGTGGTCGAAGCTGCCCAACGCGCGGGAATCCACAAAATGGTGTCAGGCTTGCCGAAAGCTTACGATACGCCGCTGATCGGCGGCGGTGTCACTCTCTCGGCTGGGCAGCAACAACGCATCGGGATTGCAAGAGCGATCTATGGTAACCCGAAAGTCGTAGTGCTCGATGAACCCAATGCGAATCTTGATATGGACGGGGAAACCAAGCTCCAGGAGACGATACGGATATTACAACGGGCAGGCTGTACGGTGGTGGTGGTGACGCATCGCACCAATATACTCTCGGTGGTGCACGCGATTGCGCTGATCATCGATGGAACACTGAAAGAGTATGGCCCGCGTGAGAAGGTGTTGCAGGCCATGGCCAGCCGACAGTCAGCGTCGTCTTCACCAGGACCACCACTTGTGGTACCAGGGGAGCATGCCATGTCGATGGTTCAAGAGCGAAAGTTCTAATATACATACCCATGTGCGGGATACTGGTGTCTTATGCCTGAATTGTTGCTCGAAGCCTCTCCCCGCGTCTTGAGCGACGACCGTGCGATCCGCCGGCAGGGGTTGGCGCTCGTCTTGTTGGTCTTCGGCGGATTCGGCGCCTGGGCCGCGCTCGCACCGCTCCATAGCGCGGCATTGGCGCCTGGTGTCATCACCGTTGAACACTATAGGAAAACCGTGCAGCATCTTGAGGGGGGGATCATTCGCACGCTTCAGGTGCATGACGGAGATTCCGTACAACAAGACCAAATTATCGCAACACTAGACGATACCCAACCCCGTGCACAACTGGAGGTCTTACGAGGGCAGTTCTATATCCGAATCGCACAAGAAGCCCGCCTCGCAGCACAGCGTGACGGGCTTCCGCTCGTGCACTACCCCGAGGAATTGCTTACGCACCGAACCGATCTGCGCGTCCAGGAAGCCATGAGTTTGCAAGATCAAACATTTAAGGCTCGCCGGACGGCAAACGAGGGTGAGGCGGCAGTCTATCGGCGACAGATCGAACAACTGCGGGCCAAAGTGGAGGGGCTGCACGCGCAGAAACGGAGTCGCGATCGACTCGTGGAGTCCTACCGGGGAGAACTCGCTGACTACAAGAGCCTGTTGAAGGAGGGATTTACCGAGAAGCAGAAAGTCGAGGAAATGGAACAGGCCCTGGCCCAAAGCGAAGGCCAACGTGGAGAATTGCAGTCCGATATCGCAGCAAGCGAGCTGCAGATTGCGGAGATCGAACTAAAAATTCTACAGCTACAGAAAGACCTGCAACGGGAAGTCGCCAAAGAGCTGAGTGCCGTTCAGGACGAGTTATTCCAACTCCGCGAGAAAGTCCAGTCTCTTGAGAGTACGGTCAACCGCTCCGTGATCAAAGCTCCCGTCTCAGGAATGGTGCTGGGATTAACCGTGCATACCATCGGTGCCGTCATCCCCCCTGGAGGGCAATTGCTCGACATTGTCCCACAAGATCAGAAGCTGATCATCGAGGCTCGAGTCTCTCCCATCGACATTGATCGAGTCAAGGTAGGACAGTCCGCTGAGGTTCGGTTCAGCGCGTTCCAGAGCCGCGATCTTCCAACAATCGTGGGGAATCTGATTAGAACCTATCTCAAAATTGTTTAAGGAGCATGGTGATGCAGGCGAGCTGC
>CAZOHW010000422.1:0-4121 GCA_964579525.1 uncultured Nitrospira sp.
GTTCAGGCTCCTGAACATGGTAGGCAAAGATGCTGGCCCCATCGGTACGGACCATCGCACTGTCCAACAGTTTCTTGAATTCGTGCCCATAAAAAATGTTGTCCCCCAGGACAAGGGCGGATAGGTTGTCGCCGATGAATGATTCGCCGATAAGAAACGCCTGCGCCAGACCGTCGGGCGAAGGCTGGACGGCATAGCTGAGCTCCAGTCCCCATTGCGCCCCGTTGCCAAGGAGTTGCTCGAAACGCGGGACATCTTGTGGCGTGGAAATAATGAGCATCTCGCGGATGCCGGCGAGCATGAGGGTGCTGAGGGGATAATAGATCATCGGCTTGTCGAACACCGGCAGCAATTGTTTGCTGATCGACAAGGTCGCCGGGTGCAACCTGGTGCCGGCGCCACCGGCCAGAATGATGCCCTTTCGCCGCACCGGCGATCCGGTCAGGGAAGACGGACTCATACCTAGTTCCATCGGTGAACTTTTCGCAAACCGACCACCAGCCCCATCACGCGTAGTGTTTCTCCACCCACCGGCGATAGTCGCCGGTGGTGACATTGCGGACCCACGGCTCATGGTCCAAATACCAGCGGACGGTTTTGCGGATGCCGGTTGCAAATGTTTCCTCCGGCTTCCAGCCGAGTTCTCGCTCGATCTTGCTCGCATCAATGGCATAGCGCCGGTCGTGGCCAGGCCTGTCTTTGACGAAGGTGATCAGAGACCGGTAGGTAGTAAGTGGGGAGTGGGCAGTAGAAAGTGGGGGCGAGTCTTCACCACTGCCTACTTCCCACTGACTACTTCCCGGATTCAAGGGACGCAGTTCATCCAGGATGTCGCATAGGGTCTGCACCACCTCGAGATTGGCCTTTTCGTTCCATCCACCGATGTTGTAGGTTTCGCCGAGCCGGCCGCCTTCCAACACTCGACCGATGGCGCGACAATGATCTGTGACATAGAGCCAGTCTCGAATCTGTTGCCCATCGCCGTAAATCGGAAGCGGCTTGCCCGCCAGGGCATTGTGAATGACGAGCGGAATGAGTTTCTCTGGAAACTGATAGGGACCATAGTTATTGGAACAGTTGGTCGTCAGCACCGGAAGCCCGTAGGTATGGTGATAGGCACGGACGAGGTGGTCGCCGGCCGCCTTGCTGGCAGAATAGGGGCTGTTGGGTTGATACTGGCTTGTCTCGCGAAACGCCGGCTCCTGTTGAGTCAAAGAGCCGTAGACTTCATCGGTAGAGACGTGAAGAAATCGGAAGGCGGTTTTCGCTGAACCATTCAATCCCGCCCAGTAGGCCCGCACAGTTTCCAGCAACTGGAACGTGCCGACGATGTTGGTCTGGATGAAATCGTCCGGGCCGTGGATCGAACGATCCACATGACTCTCCGCGGCAAAGTTGACGACGGCGCGTGGCCGATGTGTATCCAGCAGATCCGTGACCAACGTCGTATCGCCGATATCGCCACGGACAAATACATGCCGCTCATCGCCTTTCACGGCAGCGACATTTTCCAGGTTGCCGGCATAAGTGAGCTTATCGAGATTGACGAGCGGTTCCCCTCTCCGGCTCAACCAATCAAGGACGAAATTCGATCCGATAAAACCGGCTCCGCCTGTGACGAGAATCATGGCTGATGCACTGCCGGCTCGGCCATCCCTTCAGCTTGGTACCATTCATACGTCTGTTGCAGACCCTGTCGGAGGGCAATGTGCGGATACCAGCCCAGTTGCATCATTTTCCCGCTGTCCATGATTTTTCTCGGTGTCCCATCCGGCTTCGTACGATCCCATCGAATTTCTCCGTGGTAACCGACTACTTCGGCAACAAGAGTGGCCAGGTCGGCGATCGGAATGTCCTTCCCCGCTCCGACATTCACGATCTCTTCTCCGGAATACCGGTCCATCAAGACCAAGCAGGCTTCGGCGCAATCGTCCACGTGTAAAAACTCGCGGCGCGGATTTCCGCTTCCCCAAAGCGTCGGCGGGACACCCGTCTGTTTTGCCTCGTGAAACCGTCGAATGAGCGCCGGCAAGACATGGGCACTCTGTAAGTCGAAGTTGTCGTTCGCTCCGTAGAGATTCGTGGGCATGGCCGAGACGAAATCACAGCCGTACTGGCGCCGATAGGCCTGACACATCTTGATACCGGCGATCTTGGCCACGGCGTACCATTCATTGGTCTGTTCGAGGGGACCGGTCAGCAAATAGTCTTCCCGAATCGGCTGGGGACAATCGCGGGGATAAATGCAAGAGGATCCCAGCAACAATAACTTTTTAACCTGATGACGATAGGCCTGATGGATCAGATTCGTCTGGATAGCCAGATTATCGTAGAGAAATTCGGCGGGAAAGGAACTGTTGGCAAGAATGCCTCCCACCTTCGCCGCGGCGATGATGACGTAATCCGGCCTCGCAACCTCAAACCATTGTTCGACAAGCCGGCCGTCGCGCAAATCAAGTTCACCGCTGGTTTTCGTCAGGAGGTGAGCATAGCCACGGGATTTCAATAGGCGGAGCACCGCCGACCCCACCATGCCCCGATGACCGGCCACAAAAATGCGCGCGTCTTTTTCCATCGATTATCCTTGATCGGACTTGGGGTACATCCGGGTTCCTTCCAGCCGCTCACGCTCCATGCGAAGATCGGCCTCGACCATCATCACCGCCAGTTCCTTGAACCTGACCTTCGGCTCCCAGTTGAGCTGGGCTTTGGCCTTGCTTGCATCACCGATCAAGAGATCAACCTCGGTCGGGCGATAATACTTGGGATCGATCTTGACGTGTTGCCGCCAATCCAAGTCGAGATGGCCGAACGCCACATCTAAAAATTCCCTGACCGTGTGGGTCTCTCCCGTGGCGATGACAAAATCGTCCGGTTGTTCCTGTTGTAACATCAGCCACATCGCTTCGACATAGTCACCCGCATAGCCCCAATCGCGCTTGGCATCCAAATTCCCAAGATAAAGTTCCCGCTGCATTCCCAACTTGATGCGAGCGGCAGCCTTCGTAATTTTCCTCGTGACGAAGGTTTCCCCACGCCGGGGTGACTCATGATTAAACAAGATACCGCTGCACGCAAAGAGACCATAGGCCTCTCGATAATTCACGGTGATCCAGTGACTATAGAGCTTGGCTGCACCGTAGGGACTTCTCGGATAGAAGGGTGTGGTTTCACGCTGCGGAATTTCTTGTACCTTGCCGAACATCTCGCTGGACGATGCTTGATAAAATTTCGGCCGGATACCAGACTCGCGAATCGCCTCCAGCAAACGGACGGTGCCCACTCCGGTCACATCCGCCGTGTATTCCGGCACATCGAAACTGACCCGCACATGGCTCTGGGCTCCAAGATTGTAAATCTCATCCGGCTGAACGGTCCGCAAGATCTTATTGAGTGAGCTCCCGTCGTTCAAATCTCCGTAGGTCAAGCGCAACCGAACGTCCGGCACATGGGGATCTTGATACAGTGCGTCGATCCTGGCCGTATTGAATGAGCTGGACCGCCGAATGACTCCATGTACCTCATAACCCTTGCTCAGCAACAATTCCGCAAGGTAGGACCCATCCTGTCCTGTCACACCGGTAATCAGCGCTTTCTTCGCCATAGCCAACGCTCCTCTGTCAAACTGCTACCACGTCGTTCACATCAATCTCCACTGCTGCGGCCTGCTGAATCAGATGTACGCCGATGACCAATCGATGGCGTTTCTCTTTCCGCAGAAGAATGCCATGGATTCCCTGTAATGGGCCACGGATGACTTCTACTTTCATTCCCTCATGGAGGTAGGGGTGCGGATCATAGGGCAACACCGTCGTCATGAGTCGACGAAGGGCCTCAATCTCTTCTTCCGGGATCGGTTCAGGGCGGCTTCCACTGCCGACGATTTCGACGACACCGGTGACCCGTTGGACCGGCATCTTGTCCTGTTGGGAAAACCGTACAAAACAATAGCCGGAGAAGAGGGGAACCTCGATTTCCTTCTTCCGATCCTTCCACTGACTCAACCGCTTCACGGTCGGGAGCAACGGTTCAATCCCTTGCTTGTCCAATTGATTTCGGACGAGCTTTTCATGGCGGGACTTGGTTCGAAGGGCGTACCAGTGGAGTGCGTTTGTTTGGTT
>CAZOHW010000423.1:0-4109 GCA_964579525.1 uncultured Nitrospira sp.
GCCATGACCCGGTTCGTTTCGGATGGGCCATTCCGTAGCCAGTATAGTCCCATCACACTTGGTGTATGGTGCTTCCTCGCCGTCGTGTTATTCCTTCAGAACATCGGTCAGGCCGAGAACATTGTGTGGGAACGCCTTTCTGATGGCCTCACGGTTTCGGTGTGGAAACCAGGCGAGGCTTGTCCGACCATGCCGACCATGTTGGTCGTCGATCTGGATCCGGAACGGACCAAGTTTTCCGTCCATTATTATGCCCAAGAAGGATTTTCAGAACCGCCCAAGATCGATGAATGGCAAAAACGAACCGGGCATCATGTGCTATTCAACGCTGGGCTGTTTCGTGAAAACTTTGCCTATCTTGGCCTTCTGTATAAGGACGGGCAAGCATTGGGAAGTCGACGCCATGCATCGTGGCAGGGGTTGTTTGCCGCAGAACCGTCTGATTCGGGATTGAAGAAGGCGCGGGTCATCGATCTCACCGCAGAAACCTTCGATGAAGACCGGCCACAGTACCGGGAGGCGGCACAAGCCCTGATGTTGTTGGACCTGACAGGCAAGATCCGTGTCCGTGAGAACGGGAAATATGCCTATCAGACGATTGTAGCCGAATCGGAGAGCGGGCACATTCTGCTTTTTAAGAGCCTCGGGGTGGCTCGATTATATGACATCGGCCGGTGTTTCAAGGATGCGTTTCCAGCGGTACGTCAAGCCATGGCCATGGACGGCGGGTCCTCGTCGGATGTCCGCATTCTGGAATCGCTGTGGGGGAAAAACCTTCTGATACAAGACCATGCTGTCTGGAAAAATCTCTTCGGTGGAAGCACGGGATCTCATATCCCCTTGCCCACCGTGATCGGAGCCAGTCCTCGGCCATGAAGAAATCGTGGCTGATTACGGCCATGGCCTCTGTCTGTCTGGCCATTGGAGGCTGTGCCGATGGAGCCAAGATTGTTCAACAGCACGATGGGGGTGGAATTGTCATCTATCCACTTAAGGATGGACAGGGCCCGATGCTCTCCACCTTCCGCCACGATGCACTCGATCTCATGAAAGAGACCTGTCGCGACAGATCCTACAGTATCGTTCGTGAGGGGGAGACAAAGGGCCGTACTCGCGTGGTGACTCCGCTGGAAGGAACGCAGGAAGTGGTGCAAGAGCGCCGGTGGGGGATTCAGTTTGAATGTAAATGAAAGATGTGGACTCAGGGAGCCTGTAACACTAGCACGTCTTCATCGCACTCATGAGATCCTGAATGGTTAAGAGACTCATCAACTGAACCTTTTCTTTTTCCACGCGCGCTTTCCCGCCTTGTTCCTGGCGGTCTGCAATCACCAAGGCACGATCTACCCGGAGCCCCGCCTCTCGAGCGACTCCCACCGCTTTTAACAGTGAGCCACCACTGGTCAGCACATCGTCCACAATCAGGGCTCGATCGCCTGGACGAATGCTGCCCTCGATCAGCTTCCCCAATCCGTGGTCTTTCACCTGTTTGCGCACCACGAACGTTCGCCAGAGCCGCTGACGCGGTGCGGAACAGGCAAAATCGGAAATCGTTACGGCAATCGGGATCGCGCCGAGTTCAAGGCCTCCTAGACAGTCGAATTCAACGTCAGTGAGCACCTCATAGGCCAGTTGGGCAACCAGACGACGGGCCTCCGGATGCGCCATGAGAGCGCGACAGTCGATATAGAACTGGCTCATTTCGCCGGATGCAAGCTTAAACCCCTTCTCGGGATCCCATTGAAACGACTGAGTATCATGGAACGCTTTCGCCAATTGCTCCCGAACCGTCACGATGCCTCCCTCCTCTTGAAGAATCTGTATGGTGCGGCATTCTACACTGCCTGGCCGGATCGTGGCATATCTTTTAGCGGTCAGAATGAGGAGTCGTCGTGGAGAACCGTTGGATCTGTGTGGCCAAGGTCACCGCGACAAGGTCAAGGTCGAATGGCCAGGCGTAACGGATCTCCACACCAGGATGCTTCGGCCGAAGGTGGTCGAGGATTTCAGGTATCTCGATTTCCGAATGAGACCCGCCGGGAGTCAACATCGTGGTGGTCACGGTAATCTGAGTGGCACCCTTTTCGATGAGATCTTCCACTGCCTCTTCCAAGGTCGGAGCGCAAAACTCGTTATAGGCCAATCCGAACAAGAAGCCGTTGAGGTGGGGCTGTAATCGTGCCGCGACGGCTTGGAGGCCTGATCGGTATGGATCGGTCGAAGCGGTTCTTGGCCAGCGACGGATCTTCCGATCGAGTTCGAGCTCTTCTTGGGATGGTGTCTGGTGAGCTGCCCGGCGTTGGGCTTCCAGTCGCTTCAATCGTGTGACGAAATCTTGGGGACAGTCCTTCGGAATGCCACCATGTCCGATGAGAACCACACCTCTGATCGGATCGTTCATGATTGTCCTTTTCTGTGACCAGTATGTGTATGTTCCGATAGTTGCACCTCTAGTGCACCTCGCTTCAATGAGCCGCAGGGTTCTTTACCATGAAGGTCTGATGATATTCAGCGACTTGAGCAAGAAAGCATTCTCGTTTCGCTGGATCGGCAAGATGGTCTTCGTCGGCAATGGGGATAGAAGGAAATGCATTCCGAAAGGCATCGGTGAAGAGACCTATCCCGCTGAGTGTAAGATTGCCCTGTTCGTCATGCAGTGGCACGTGCTCGATGCCGCAACTTGGAGAGCGAGCTTTAAAGACATAACCAGACAGGTCGAGCACCTTGAGCTCGCGCAGCCGCTTGGCTGAAAACTGGGTCAGAAGGTTTGTCCGATCTTCCCGTGTCTCGACAGTGATCAGGCGGGTGTTCGAATCGGAGGTGACAAGCTGCATCGGTTCACGAGGGACACCTAACCCAGCTTCAACTTCGGGACAGAGGGGTATCCACTCAACATGGCAACCGAGGTCGCTCACAATCGACTCGGCTCGTTTGTGACCACCGTCGTAACGGACCGAATGACCGAGGAGACAGCTGCTGATGCCGATACGAATGGGAATGACGGTCATGCGATTATCCTCGATACCCTGCTGCACAAGAGAGCGTAAAGGTTTTTGCTCAATCACGCAACCGCCGGCTATGACAGGTGGGTGGACATACCACATGCCGGACAGGACTGTTCTCAATGCGGTTCAACATTCACAGGCCCGCGAACACACCACACTGGATAGGTGTAGATTTTGATGAAGCTGAGTACGTTGCCAAGGAACGCGTCCACATATCGTGCATAGGACGGCTGATTGGCTTCAGGGACGACAGTCCAGTAGGACGTCGGTTGGATATTGATAAATGGATGTCCTGGAGGAAGATTAGGGACCGGAGAATCCACTGCTGGTCCGACAAGACTACGCATCTCAGATGGTGCCGGCAGTCGCCAGCCCCTCTGCTCGCCGGTCGATCGGGTCATACACGTGGCACGGGCTTCGTTCCACGTCACGGGTGTCGGTGTTGGGGAAAGCTCCCATATAAGGTTGGTATCCTTGTCGAAGACTGCTTCGTTGTTAAAGTCAGGTAAAATCACGAACCGCTGGGCTGCCGGATGTGCTTGTTGCCAGTTGTGGATGATATCAGCGATAAGGGTTTCTCTCACTTGTGGCGATGGTTTGAGGACAAGATAGAGGACAATGAGAAAGAGGCCGCCTGTCGCGATGAGGATCATAAGAAGGCCCGGCCATTTTCGTGTCATGATCGTGTCGTCATTCCCAATGTTCTTCCTACGTTAGGTCAGATGACGTTTGTTAATCAATTGGTTGATGGATTGAAAGTGAGCCAGTCTGAGAACAAAGGACTTTTGGTGACGTTCAAATTGGGGAAACTCTTTGGAGAGATCTCTGCATGCCAACATGCATAACTAATTATAAACACAAGCTATTTAAGGTATAGCCAAAGGAAATTGTTTCGGCTATGATTTCGGGGAAGTCGAGGAGGGTTGTCCGACTGTTATCTCTGGAAAAAAGTATCTCGCGGGAAGAGATGACGGTAGGTCAATGAGTAGAAGGCAGAGGAGAGACCTGCCGTTCAACTCGTCATTTCTTCATGTGTGCGTGTTACGAAGGGAGGTTGGTTATGGCGGCATCAAGCGACAAAGGGTACGATATTTCGCAGTGGTA